>NZ_BAIN01000041.1 GCF_000613285.1 Acetobacter papayae JCM 25143
AGACCTGAAAGCCCAAAACGGCCTAAACACGGGAAACATCGGTGGCATGCTTGCAGCGAACTTGCCAAACCGCCTTACGGGAACGACATCTTAAAACCATGACACGCATTTCCTTCCGTGCGGCCCTGGCGTTCAGCCTTGGTATCGCAGTCCTTCCGGTGGCCGGGCATGGAGTTTCCGTCCCTGCTGCCATGGCGCAATCTGCCGCGGATAACGCACCTGCGGCTCCTGTCCAGATTCTCTACAAGGCACTGGACACAGTCCAGAAAGCCCATAGTAGCTTCGCTGAGCGTAGCCAGATCGTGGCTCCGGCCATTGACCAGTCCTATGACCTGACAGCCGTGCTCAAGGCATCGGTCGGCCTGCGCTACAACGCCCTGAACGACGATGAAAAGCAGAAGCTTCTGGCGGCTTTCCGCAACTACACGGTTGCGCGTTACGTCTCGAGCTTCAAGCCCGGTTCGGATGTCCAGTTCTCCGTTTCCCCCACCATTGCGGATGCCCCGGCGGGCGGCGGCAAGATTGTCGTAACCCATGTTGGTGGCGATGATGGTTCCGCTCCGACCGAACTGAGCTATATCGTGCATCAGGAAAACGGTAGCTGGCGTATTACGGACGTTCTGCTGAGTGACGCCATATCAGTCAGGCAGCCGCCCAGCGCGCGGATTTTAGTTCCACACTGGCCTCTGGCGGTGTAGCGGGGCTGATTGCCGTTCTGGAGCGCAAGGTTCAGAATTACTCGAGCAACTGAGTCAAAACAGCGGACAGGACACCAGCGTGCGGTGTGGCAGACACAAGGCAGGATATAACGTCGGGCAGGAAGAGGCACAGGCATGACAACCGGTGTCTTCCCTGTTCTGGCGGCTGTCAGCGCGGCATTGGCCGTCACGGGCTGTGTCCAGTCCGCTCTGGGGGCAGGCCTGCTGGCGCGCTTTCGCCAGCGTGAGCGCAGCGCCCCCCTGACCGAAGTGCTGCCACCTGTTACGGTTCTCAAGCCCCTATACGGCTCGGAGCCCCTGCTGGAAGAAGCACTTGAAAGCTTCTGCACGCAGGACTACCCGCATATGCAGATCCTGTTCGGCGTGCGCGAGGCAGATGACCCCGCCGTGGCCATTGTCCAGCGTTTACAGGCACGCTACCCGCGGCTGGACATGCGGCTGGTGGTTAACCCCGTCCTGCACGGGCTGAACCGCAAAATCAGCAACCTGATGAACATCCTGCCCTATGCGCGGCATGATGTGCTGGTGATTTCCGACTCCGATATCCATGTCAGCCCGGACTATCTGCGCCAGATTGTCGCAGCGTTGCAGACCCCCCGCACGGGGTTGGTCACAACGCTGTACGCGGGCCTGACCTCGGCCAATACCGTGGTGCAGAAGCTGGCCGCCTGCCAGATCAACACAACTTCCTGCCCGGCGTCATGCTCTCGCGCTATCTGGCAGGCAGGACTGCCTTGGGGCCACCATGGCCCTGCGCCGCACCACGCTGGAAGCCGTGGGCGGGCTGGAAGCCCTGCTGCCCCATGTGGCGGATGACGCCCTGCTGGGCAGGCTTATCCTGCGGCATGGCCAGAACATCGCCATTGCCGGGTGTATGACCTGGACCACCATTGCCGAATCCAGTGTGACAGACCTGTTACGCCATGAGCTGCGCTGGGGCCGGACTGTCTGCGCACTGGCCCCAGCGGGCTATGCCGCGTCTTCCATCCAGCTCCCGCTTTTCTGGGCCCTGCTCTGCGTGGCTTTTCAGCCACATGCGGCATGTCCCTGCCTTTTTTCTGGGCAATCTGGGCCGTGCGGGCGCTGACTTCATACCTGATCGACCGCTCCGTGGGAGCACGCGCGCTCTGGCCAATGCTGCTGCTCCCCCTGCGAGACTGGCTTTCCGCTGCGATCATGGTCGGCAGTGCCAGCGGCACTGAAGTCCACTGGCGCGGGCAGACCATGCACGTCGCTCCCCACCCTGCCGCATCGGCTCCAGCCCCGCGGAGTCTCTCCACCGGACGCTAGGGCTGGCATCGCAGGACTTGCTTTCCCCTCACGGGCCAGAGTAATTCCCTACCCAAAGCAGACCGAGGTCTTTCCGGCCAACTGGCCGCAGCCCGCTACACAGCCTTTTCCTGTCAGGACACAAACAGATGACGATGAGAACCCTTTTCCTCCAGCCTCCCACCTTTGACGGCTTTGATGGCGGGGCAGGTTCACGCTATCAGGCCCGGCGCGAAATCAAGTCCTTCTGGTACCCGACCTGGCTGGCACAGCCTGCGGCGCTGGTGGCTGGCAGCCGCCTGATTGACGCCCCCCCCGCACGTATGGGCATGGAGCCCATTCTTGAAGACGTGAAAAACCGCGATCTGGTGATCCTGCACACCTCCACCCCGTCCTTTGCCAAGGATGTGCAGGTGGCGCAGATGCTCAAGGACGTGAACCCCAACCTGAAGATCGGGATGGTGGGCGCGAAGGTTGCCGTGCAGCCTGAAGAAAGCATGCTCAAGGGTGCGCCTATCGACTTCGTTGCTCGCAACGAGTTCGACTTCACCATCAAGGACATTGCCGACGGCATGGACTTCAAGGATGTGGACGGCATCACCTGGCGCAACAAGAACGGTGAGATTGTCGCCAACCGCGACCGCGCCATGATCGAAGACATGGACAGCCTGCCCTTCGTCACGGAAGTCTATAAGCGCGACCTGCGAATTGAGGACTACTTCATCGGTTACCTCAAGCACCCCTACATCTCCATTTACACGGGCCGTGGCTGCAAATCGCGCTGCACCTTCTGCCTGTGGCCGCAGACCGTGGGTGGCCACCGCTACCGCACCCGCAGCCCGCAGCACGTGGCGGCTGAAATCCGTCTGGCGATGCAGTATTTCCCGCAGGTGCAGGAATTCTTCTTCGACGACGACACCTTCACCGACGACCTGCCCCGTGCCGAGGCCATTGCGCGCGAACTGGGCAAGCTGGGCGTTACCTGGTCGTGCAATGCCAAGGCCAATGTGCCGCGCGACACCCTGAAGGTGCTGCGTGACAACGGCCTGCGCCTGCTGCTGGTCGGTTACGAAAGCGGCAACCAGCAGATCCTGCACAACATCAAAAAGGGCATGCGCGTTGAAGTCGCGCGCGAGTTCACCAAGAACTGCCATGAACTCGGGATCAAGATCCACGGCACCTTCATTCTGGGTCTGCCGGGCGAAACGCAGGAAACCATTCAGGAAACCATCCGCTTCGCGCAGGAAATCAACCCGCACACGCTGCAGGTTTCTCTGGCGGCTCCCTATCCCGGCACGGCCCTGTTCCAGCAGGCCACCGAAAACGGCTGGCTGGACGAAAGCAACGCCGAACTGCTGGACGAAAACGGCGTGCAGATCGCACCGCTGCACTACCCCCATCTTTCCCACACGGAAATCTTCAACAGCGTTGAAGAATTCTACAAGAAGTTCTACTTCCGCGCGCCGAAGATCGCCTCCATCCTTGGGGAAATGATCACCTCGCCGCAGATGCTCAAGCGCCGCCTGCGCGAAGGCGTCGAGTTCTTCCAGTTCCTCAAGGACCGCAAGGCCGCCTGAGGTTACTGCCCCCCACACACCGCAAGGTCTGTGGGGGATTTTATTGTGTAGCAGGGCGTTTGCGTGGCGTGGTTCATGCCCAGCCCCCTGTCAGGCGCGCGGATCGGCCCGCCCTACCCGGCGCCTCTCACTGCCCCCCATAGCGGGTGCACGGAGTTCCCGCCATGAAACGCGCCATTATCTCCGCTGATGACTTCGGCATGTCTGTCGAAGTGAATGAAGCCATTGAAATCGCACATCGTCAGGGGCTGCTTTCCACGGCCAGCCTGATGGTCGCCGGCGCTGCCGCAAAGGACGCCGTGGAGCGCGCAAAGCGCCTGCCCACGCTTAATGTCGGGCTGCACCTTGTCACGATCGAAGGCCCGGCCACGCTCAGCCATGCCGAACTCCCCCTGATTACCGGCCCGGACGGGTGGCTGTCTTCCTCGCAACTGGGGCTGGGGGTCGAGTATTTCTTTCTTCCCGAAGGCCGGCGGGAACTCAGGCGCGAAATTACTGCCCAGTTTGAGGCTTTCAGGCGTACAGGCCTGCGGCTGGATCATGCCAACGCCCACAAGCACATGCACCTGCACCCGGCAGTCGGCGGCCTGATGATCGAGATTGGCAAAGGCTACGGGCTGAATGCCGTGCGCATTCCCATTGAACCCCCCGGCCCGCTAGCTTTCGCATCCGGCACGCAGCCTGATACGCTGGGCGATGCCATCCTGCGTCGCTGGACAAAGCTCCTGCGCTATCAGGCCCGCAAAGCGGGCATGATGACCAATGACTGGTGCTTTGGTCTGGCCTGGAGCGGGCATATGACCCCCGAGCGCATGGCGGCACTGGCAATGCACCTGCCAGAAGGCGTGTCCGAGATCTATTTCCATCCCGCCACGCATAAAAATACCCTGCTGCAACGCCTCATGCCCACCTATGAACATGACAAGGAACTGGAAGCCCTCTGTTCGGATGGCTTTCGGCAGGCTTTGGCGCGCACGCACACGCAATTGTGCGGCTGGCAGGATCTGGCCCGTGCAGGTAGTCACGCCGACTGTTGTAATTTTACCATAAAAACCTAATTGGCGTAATATTTTTAATTTTATGTCCTTATTTTTTTGTTTTTTGTAATATTATTGCGCAACACCCCTTGACCCGTACCCGGAGTTCTGGTTTTTTCTGAGGGCCGACATACCAAAAAAACAATAATGAAAGTTGGTTCCATGGCTCAGGTATTTTTATTCCGCCCGTTACTCTTCACTCTGTGTACGGCACCCGCTGGTGTCGTCCCTGTCTGTTTGCCGTCAGCCTAGACGGTTCTGAACGCCCTCGATTTTCATCAGACGCAGATAGCAACAGGACGCGGAATGTCTCGTTTCTTCTCAAGCCGCGCTGCTCGGCGCGCGGCTGCTCCCCGTGCTTTTTCAACACGTAACGCAGGCTGCAGTTCACTGGCGCTGGCCGCCCTGTGGCACATGCCTGCTGCCTTTGCCGCACCTACGGCACCTCTGGCGACCACCACAACAACACAGGCAGCCACCGCGGCATCCGGCAAACCAGTGAGCGTTGTGCACGTCACCGCAGCACCGCTTGATGCGGAAATGCTTGGCCCGGACCCTGCGGCTATCAAGCGCCCGGCCAATACGCCTATTCCGCCGAGCGGCGTGCCAGTGCTGCCAATCAGCGGTCAGTCGCCATTTGGCATGCTCCCGATCGTGCCATCTGAAATCAAGCACTCTTTCCACCAGATCGAACTTGACGCCATCTCCAAGGGTGAAGGGCCTTCCGCCCTGCTGCCCGCATGGCTCGACGCCCAGCGCGACAAGGATCTGGACGACCCCTACTACGTGCCCACCGCAGGCACTGGCCACCTTGTGGAACCGCTGATGCCGTTCCGCAACCGACTGAAAGACAAGGGCTTTTCCTTCTCCCTATCCTACAAGGGTGAATGGATGGGGCTGTTTTCGGGCGGGCTGCCGAACGAACACGGCAACAGCTATGTGCATGAACTGACCCTGCAGGGCACGTTCGACCTCGGCAAGATGGCACCGAGCCTGAACGGCTGGTCCGTGCATACGCTCGTCATGGAACGCGCGGGCAAGGCTTACCAGAACCGCGTGGGTGAGCAGTTCGTGGCTTTGCAGGAAGTGTATACCCTCTCAGGCAACGTGGCCGCCCATCTGGTGGACATGTATGCCGAGAAAAAATTCCGCAACAACACCATGGACCTGATCTTTGGTCGTATGTCGCTCACCCATGTGTTTGCGACATCGCCACTGCTGTGCTCGTTCCAGGTCACCTGCTCGGCTCCTGTGGCTCTGAAGCAGAACCCCGGTTTCAGCGTGTATCCCAAGGCCACATGGGGCGCACGGCTGCGCTTCCGCCCCACGCGGGATACGGCTTTGCAGGTGGGTGCGTATTCTGTGAGCGCGCTGAGCGACAACCCTTCGGGCTGGGCATGGGGTGCTGAAAACGCAACCGGCCTGTCGCTGCCGATTGAGTTCACATGGGAACCCTTCCTCACACGTAACCGTCTGCCCGGACATTACGTGTTGGGTTACGCGCATGACACGACCCGCTATGCGGACAAAATCAGCACCGCGCTGCCTGCCGCCGTGGTGAACAGCATGCCCGGTGTCCACTCAGGGCCGAGCGACATGTTCTGGCTTGAAACCGATCAGATGGTCTACCGCCTTGGTGGCCGTAACCAGATGGCCGGTGGATATCTGATGGCCGGTTATGTGCATGTGACACCACGCGCTGTGAACGTGTCTGACGAAGTCTATGGCGGCTTTTCGATGGTGGGGGTCATTCCTTCACGCCTGACGGATCGGTTCGGTGTGCTGTATTCTTGGTACAAGGTCAGCGACCGCCGACGTGAAAGCCAGATGATCGCGCAGGACATGAACCTTTCTCTGGGGGTACATGGCGTGCAGAACGACTCTCACGTGATCGAAGCCTATTACAGCATTGACGCGCTGCCGGGCCTGATCATCCAGCCGGAATTTCAGTACATGATCCACCCCGGCGAGACGCATAACATTCCCAACTCCGCCGCTATGGGGCTGAAAGTTATCGCCAACCTGTAAACACCATGCTCCGGGTTCTTCCACCCGGAGCCACAAAACCCTGCACCATGCCCGGCAATGGGCTAGTGCAGGGCCAAAAGACAGACCCGCAGCCCACCCGGCCCTGTCAGAGAGCCATGTAGCTGCGCTACACCGCACAAAGCGGGTGGTCTCTCATACGTATCTTATGCCATCGTCCAGCGCGTAAACACAGAACGCGAAAGATACGTCCCCTTGGATCATACGGAAATCATCAAGGCGCTCGGCACATTTCTGGCCGTCATGAACCCGTTTCTCAGCCTGCCCGTCTTTCTTGCCATGACGGCGGGGTTTTCGGCGGGCCAGCAGCGCGCTCTGGCGTTCAAGGTTACGGTCTATTCCGCCATCATGTGCCTGATCATTCTGCTGGCAGGGCAAAAGATCATTGGCTTTTTTGGCATTACCATTGACCAGTTCCGCGTAGCGGGAGGGATCGTGCTCGCACAGATTTCTTGGTCCATGCTCAATGGCAGCACCATTACGTCCCATCAGGGCAGTGATCACGAGCAGGCACAGGCACAAAACCTGTCCAGTCTGGCGTTTTACCCCCTTACCTTCCCGCTGGTGATCGGGCCGGGAACCATCGCTACCACCATCATTTATACCGGGCCCGGCAGCTCCGTAACCGACATGATGGAAATAGGCGGCATTATCGCGGGCATATTGCTGATCCTGTTTGTGACGCTGTTTTTTGCCGCCGCAATCGGCAGGGTCATGAGCGAGACAATGCGCACGATTACAACGCGGCTGATGGGTATGATCCTGCTAGCCATTTCCGTTGGCATGGTCATTGCCGGGCTTAAGGCGACCTTTCCGGGGCTTGCTCACTAAACCGCGCAGAACATGGTACCCGGCAGGACAACACACGACACGCTCTAGGCATGGCAGGCCACCTCTGCTACTCAGCAGACTGTTTCCCTTTAACCGCGCGCGACTGGCCTGCCGCCTCCCTTCATGAGCAAACCCACAGACAAAACAGCGCCCGAAGCGGCCCCAAGCAGCGATCCATCCACCGGGCGTGATACGGCTTCGCGCCTTTCCGCCAGAGGACAGGCCGCCCACGCTGAACGTCTGGACAGACAGGCCGCCGCCCTGCGCGCCAATCTGCTCCGCCGCAAGGCGCAAGCCCGCAGCAGGCAGGAAAACGACAGCGCCGCCGCCCCCACTTCTTCCGCCCGCCCTGAAACAGGAAAGCCCAAACCATGCCCGTGATGCCTGATACCTGGATCCGCAAAATGGCCACCGACCACGGGATGATTGAACCCTTCGTGGAAAACCAGAAGCGCGAGGGCGTGATTTCCTACGGCCTGTCTTCCTACGGGTATGATGCGCGGGTAGCGGATGATTTCCGTATTTTTACCGACGTGAACAACGCCATTGTCGACCCCAAGAACTTCAGCCCTGAAGGCTTTGTCTCGCGCAAGGCTGATGAGTGCATTATCCCACCCAACAGCTTCGTGCTGGCGCATACGATAGAATATTTCCGTATCCCGCGCGATGTGCTGGTGGTGTGTCTGGGCAAGTCCACCTATGCGCGCTGCGGCATTATCGTGAACGTGACCCCGCTTGAGCCGAGTGGGAAGGGCAGGTTACGATAGAAATCAGCAACACCACCCCCCTGCCCGCACGTATCTACGCCAATGAAGGCATCTGCCAGTTCCTGTTCTTCAAGGGCGACTCTCCGTGTGAGACCAGCTATGCGGACCGGGCCGGCAAATATATGGGCCAGCGTGGCGTTGCCACGCCCCGGATGTAACCCGATGGATCGTTTCATTATCCATGGTGGCCGCCCCCTGCATGGGGAAATCGTGATTGGTGGGGCCAAAAACGCGGGGCTGAAACTTCTGGTCGCAGGGCTGCTCACGCCTGAACGGCTGGTGCTGTCCAATGTGCCGCATATTGCCGATATCGCCACCATGCGCGCCCTGCTGGTACAGCACGGGCTGAGCGTGGAAGACGTAAAGGGCGATGGCTCCACCCTGTCCGTGGGTGGCGACATTACGAATACAGAAGCGCCTTACAACATTGTTTCCAAAATGCGGGCATCCATTCTCGTGCTGGGGCCGCTGCTCGCGCGCTGCCACCATGCGCGGGTGTCCCTACCGGAGGCTGCGCCATTGGCACCCGCCCGGTTGACCTGCACCTGAAAGGGCTGGAAACACTCGGGGCCGAAATCACTCTCGAAAACGGCTATATCAACGCCCGCGCGCCCCACGGCCTGAAGGGCGAGCGGATTATCCTGCCTTTTGCCTCTGTCGGGGCAACCGAAAACCTGATGATGGCCGCGACCCTTGCAAAAGGCCGCACGGAAATCATTAACGCCGCGCGCGAGCCTGAAATGGTCGATCTGGCTAACTGCCTGAACGCCATGGGCGCGCGTATTCAGGGCGCTGGCAGCGGTACCATCACCATCGAAGGGGTGGAGGCACTGCACGGGGCCGAGCACCGGATCATGCCTGATCGTATCGAGTGCGGCACCTATGCCTGCGCTGCCGCCATTACCGGTGGTGACCTGCGTCTGGTGGGTGGGCATGTCGACCATCTGGGGGCTGTGGTGCGCGCGCTGGAAGAAACCGGCGTGGAAGTCACGCAGGAAGGCGACACCATGCGGGTGCGGCGCACCGGCGCCCTGCGTGGTATCGATATCATGACCGAACCTTACCCCGGCTTCCCCACGGACATGCAGGCCCAGTTCATGGCGCTGCTTTCTGTGGCGGACGGGGCTTCCATGATCACGGAAACGATTTTTGAAAACCGTTTCATGCATGTGCCTGAACTCAACCGCATGGGCGCACGCATCAACGTGCATGGATCATCCGCCATTATCCGTGGCGTGCATGGGCTTTCGGGCGCTCCTGTCATGGCGACAGACCTGCGGGCCTCGTTCTCGCTCATTCTCGCGGGCCTTGCCGCCCATGGTGAGACAATCCTGAGCCGCGTTTACCATCTGGACCGTGGTTATGAAGCGGTGGAACGCAAGCTCGCAGCCTGCGGTGCGCAAATCGAACGCGTGCGCGACTGATACACTCCGCAGGCCACGCGGCGCGGGTTAGCCCCTCAGCGCGCGGCCTGCGCGTAACAGGTTATAGCTGCTGTGGTAAAGCCATGGCAGATTCCGGCAAAACCTGCCCACCATCAACAACAATACCCTGCCCAGTAATATAGCCTGCCTCCTCCGAGGCAAGAAACATCGCGGTATTGGCAATATCCATAACCGAGCCCAGACGCCCCATGGGAATGGATGCCTCCATGGCGCTCAGATATTCATCACCCAGACCATCCAGCCCTTCGGTACGGATATTACCGGGCATGACCGCGTTGATGGTAATGCCATGCGGGGCCAGTTCTATCGCTGCCGTGCGTAAAAAACCCATCTGCCCAGCCTTGGACGCCCCATAATGCGCCCAGCCCGGAAAACCGGTGATAGGGCCAGTCACAGACGATGTCGCGACGATACGCCCCCAGCCTTTTTTCTTCATGACCGGCAACACCGCGCGCGTGCAGGTAAACAAACTGCGCAGATTGACCGCCATGATATGATCAAAGTCTTCCTCGGTCATGGTCTCCAGCGTGGCAGATGGGAAAATCCCCGCATTGGCATAGAGAATATCCACACCCCCGAAAGCATTTACAACCTGCTCGACCAGCGTTTCACAGGCAGCGCCGGACGATACATCCACACCAAACCCCAAGGCTTTTGGCCCAATGGCAGTTGCAACCGCCTGCGCATCCTCCGCTTTGCGCGAAACAACGGCCACCTGACAGCCTACCTGCCCGAAACGCTCGGCAATACCGCGCCCGATGCCCCGGGTGCCTCCTGTAACAAGCACCGTACGCCTTCCAGAGACCTGAACATGCTTACCCTCCGCCGCACAAACCCCGCAGGCATGGCCAATGATGCAGCATGCCTGCCGACAGTCACATATTATTACGATATAGAAACATAATGCATAACAAAAAACATACGCTCTAGGCTGCGGCGGATCCCGACACCAGATCGGACAGAAAACCACCACTCAGATAGTCTTTAGCCATAACCACCGATGTTTCCACAAAACCACCTTCCAGTGCCTGTGCTTCGGTCGAATGGCGGTGGGTTGCAAACCAGCCAACCATCAGCAGCCGGCGGAGCATGAGCATGGTCGGGATCATGGCCACATCCGCATCATCAAGTGCGCGCTGGCTCTGGTAACCCTGCACCCAGTTGCTGCACAGGCTTTCTATATCCGGCCCGTATTCGTTAAACGTGCAGGCACAGGCCAGCTCATACATGTGCCAGCTAAACCCGCAGTCATCGAAATCGATCAGGCACATCTCTTCCTTGTTGGACAGGATATTGGCCAGACGCATATCCCCATGCAGCAGTCCCCAGCGATTATCCGGCCTGCCATAGGCGGCCAGCCTGCGGCGCACCATCTGGTCTGCCGCGTCCAGAACCTGATGCTGCTCGGCACTCATGGCATGGTTATGTTTCCAGCACCCCCACATGGCCTGCTCACCAATAGTGGTAGCGACCGTCCATTCCGGGCGCTCAAGGCTGTTAAGCGCTGCATTGCCGTGCGTATAGTCATGCAGCCGGGCGGAAATGATCCCAAGCCTGAAAAAATCCCTGTCCAGACCATCGGCTTGAGGCATATGGCCTTCAAAATACCGGAACAGAACCGCATGCTGTTCGCGCTCACCACTCCCGATAATAACCAGTTTTTTGCCGTCCACAGCGGGCAAAACTGGGGGAGTCTGTAACACACGGTCTTCTATCAGGCGGTCGATAAACGTGATTTCAGCCTGAATTTCAGCAATTTCGCGGTAATGTGGCCGGTGCAGGCGTAATACATGCACCACACCACCGGGCCCTTCGACCCGGTAGACGGCATTTTCGGAAAAGCTCAGCAATGTGCAGCGTGAGTTTTCATGCAAACCATAGAGCGGCAAAAACGCCTGCGTGTTTTCATACCACTTCCATGATGTTTCCTGCCAAGCGGCGTCTCTCATGCTCACACCCTTTCGCTCATGACAGGGGCACTGGCCACCACGGCATCTTCCAGCCGTTGCAGAATGTCTCCCACCTGCCCGGATGTCAGAAGCAAGCCGGGCTTGAACTGCAAGACGCGCGGATCAAGCGTGGAGAAAATAGCCCAGACCCCGCGCTTGTAAAGCTCGCGCATGACGGGTTTGGCACCCTGTGCATCGTTGAATTCCAGACCGATAATCAGCCTTCCTGACGGATACCAACAAACCAGTCCGCATGGCGCGAACGGATATCCGCAAGCCCTTGCGCAAACTGGTTGATAACAGCATGCACATTGGCCACGGTCTGCGCACTGGTGGTGATATCCAGCACGGCGGATGCCACATGACACCCAACCTCAGACCCGGAGAAGGTGGACATATGGCAAAGCCGTCACGGTCAAGCCAACCACCGGCTGCCTTTGTCATCAGCAGTGCACCAAACGTAGATACCCCCACCCAGCCCTTTGGATGTCACAAGAATATCCGGCTGCACTTTCTGGCGCGAAATGGCCCACAATACGCCAGAACGCATCAGCCCGGTCTGAACCTCATCGGCAATGTACAATGCACCCGTTTCATCGCACAGGGCGCGGATCGCGGCGAGGTAGCCCGGCTCAGGCAACGGAAAACCGTAGGTAGCCGGAATAGTTTCCATAATGACCGCCGCGGCTGGCTCCGCCCGCAGGGCCGTGCGCATGGCGTCAAGATCATTAAAGGGCACCTGTTCGAACTCTTCTGGCCTGTCCGCAAGGAACAGACGGCTGAAGCGCTCATCGCCCGTGGCGACAGCAAGCCCTGTATGGCCATGATAGGCCTTGCGGATGGAAATGATCCGCCGCCGCCCTGTCGCAAACCGTGCGGATTTAATCGCAAGGTCAATCGCCTCGCTCCCACTTGTGGCATAGGCCACACGCTCGAAAGGCTGCCCTGACAGGGCCAGCAGTTTCATAGCCAGCGCGGTGCGCGAGGGCGATGGAAAATGGTGGTTACCGATATCAAAATACGCCAGCCCGTCTGTCAGCGCTTTGATCAGATCTGGATTACGGTGGCCAAGGTTATAGGTGCCGCCATTGAGGTGCACATCGATCAGTTCATGCCCATTGATATCGGTCAGGACATAGCCTTCGCGCCGCCCGATTACGAGCGGCACATCGACCTCCTGCCAGAAACGGGTTTTGTCCGGGTTCCAGTACCGTTCCGAGGCCGCCAGAACCGCTGCCTTGTCGCTGAATCCCGCCAGATACGGATCGGTCATCTTACACTCCCTGCCTTGCCCCCTAATGAGGCTGATGATGCATTCAGTGTATGCCTCCGCCGTGCTGGCATTTAATGGCAGACGGTCACAATCTCATGCCATTTGATGACAGAATGACGGGGAGCTATGACCCACCGCCACGCCGCCATATGTTCCATGATAGAAATGATTTGACGCAGCCTGCCCCTCATGCGCTATCCTGCCTGTCTGTCCCTTGCATCAGGCAGACATGACCTTGCAGGCTTGAACATGACACAACTGGCACAGGCCCCCTTTGGCCCGGACAGGTTTTCCACCACTGTTCTGGCCTCCGTTGTTCACGGGTTCGACACGTTCATCCGCCAGCGTGGCGGAAACCCGGCTGACGTTTTCGGTCAGGCCGGACTGGCTGTTCCGCGCCAGTGCGCCCCCTCGGACATGGTCTTTCTGGACACCTACTGTCAGGCACTGGACTACGCGGCACACAGCACGCGCACGACTCATTTTGGCTTGTGGTTCGGCCACCAGTTCGCTCCCAGCCGTCTGGGCCTGCTGGGCTATCTGGCCCTGTCAGCCCCCACTCTGGGCGATGCGCTGGACAATCTGGCCAGCTTCTTTGCCGTTCATCAGGACAACAGCACTGTCAGCAGCCAGATCCGGCGCGGGGTCTGTGTGCTGGAATATAGTGTGGATGCGCCCAACCTGAGCAACCACCGCCATGATAGCGAACTCTCTCTGGCGGTTTTCTGCAACCTGATCAAAGCCGCCATGGGCCCGACATGGGCCCCCACCGAAGTGCATTTCCGCCACGAAGCCGCAGCACAGGACAGGCAGGATCACGGGCAGGCTTTCGGCTGCCCCGTGCATTTCGGCAGGCGTTCCAACGCCCTGCTGTTTCCGGCATCGGTGCTCAGCACCCCCATGCCCGATGCGGATAGTATCCTGTTCTGCACTGCCAGAAGCAGCCTGCTGAACATTCAGGCGGAAAAAACCGCACGCACACAAACACGCAATATTCTGGAAACGGCGCGGCAGGTTATTATCCACCTTCTGCCGCAGGGATATCCATCCATTACCGCCGTAGCCGAAGAACTGGGCTGCCCGCCATGGACACTCCAGCGGCGGCTGGCAGACCAGAATGCCAGCCACCGCCAGCTTGTTGAAGAAACACGCCAGCAGCAGGCCGTGCATTATCTGCAATCAGGCCGTTTTTCCGTCGCCCAGACCGCGTTCATGCTGGGCTATGCGGAAAGCAGTTCCTTTACCCGCGCCTTCACTCGCTGGCATGGCCACGCACCCAGCAGCCTGCTGCCGGGCGGCACCCCACAGGACTGACCTGCCGCCCGACCCCGATACAATCATAGCGCGAACAGCAGGCAGACCCCACCCGGTCGCTACAGGTGGCGGCTTATGGTTCCCACCAGACACTGAGCGTACGCACACCCTGTGCGCCGCGCACCAGCACACCCTGAATATCGGCTGTGGCTGAAGGCCCGCTCATGAGCACCCCATAACGCGCGGTATGAAATTCAGGCCGTTCGATATAGGCGGTGTGCATATTGGCCGTAAGCGTAGCTTCCGAGAGGATCACCACAATATGCTGCGTCAGATGTGCTGCGGAATTCAGCGTCGGCAATTGCGCTTCACTCAGGAAAATAGAGCCCATTTCCGCAATGCCAAATGGCGCGCGCACAACCAGCACATCCACTTCGGCAGCTTTTTGTGGGGTGCCCAGTTCTTCTATCCGCACCGTACCTTCAAAATCCGGCACTGCGGAACAGATGATTTTGGCATCGGCAAAGCGGCGGGCAATAGCAGCGCTCAGGCTTTCACCGGCCTGCGGCTCAAGCACCTGTCCACCCAGCAGGGCCAGGCTTTTTTCAAACCGTGCACGGCCTGCATCCATATTACCCAGCCGTGCAACAGGCGGCAGGGGATGGGCCGCAGGGTCAGGCCGGTTGTCACGCAGGCGGGCCAGAATGGCATCACGCGAACTCATGCGTCTTCCCCTTTCTTTTTGGTCTTCAGGCGGTTCTGCTTATACCAGCTATGGAATGTCTGTTTGACCGGGTGCGGCAGTTCGCGGTTCTTGCCCCATGGGTTGAGCCAGTTATACAGCGCAAAACGTGGCAACACCCCCAGCGCTGTTTCCGTGCCACTAATGGCCGCACGGTACAGCTTGGGCTGGCCCATCAGCCGCCCGGCCATGTTCATGACCTCGCGTTTGACGAAAGGCAGTTCATGATGCTCGGCCAGCACGCGCCGCCATTTGTAAAGCTGGTCGTGAATATTGATCCTGACCGGGCAGACATTGGTGCAACTGCCGTTCATGGTCGAAGCAAAAGGCAATGTGCTGTATTTGCGCTCATTGAAGGTCGGATCAATAATCGCACCGATAGGGCCTGAATACACCGCCCCATAGGACAGCCCGCCCGAACGCCTGTACACCGGGCAGGTATTCATGCACGCCCCACAGCGGATACATTTGAGCGAAGTCCAGAAATCTTCCATACCCAGCCGGTGCGAGCGCCCGTTATCGACCAGCACCACATGCATTTCGCCACCATCCTGCGGGCCACGGAAGTGCGTTGTGTATTGCGTAATGGGCGAACCCAGCGCACTGCGCGAGAGCATGCGCACGAACACACCCAGATCGGCCATGCGCGGCACCAGACGCTCGATCCCCAGCGTTGCAATATGCAGACCCGGCACGGTAGCGCTCAGATCGGCATTGCCTTCATTGGTGCAGACCACGAAAGAGCCGGTTTCCGCCACCACGAAATTACCGCCCGTCATGCCCGCATCCGCCGCCAGAATAACCGGCCGCGCCGCCAGACGCTGCGACCACGCAAGGGACTGCGGATCATCATCATTGGGGTCGGTATGGTAGTGTTCTGCAAAAAGCTTGGCCACATCAGGCGTCAGCTTATGCACTGCTGGCACCACGATATGGCTGGGCATCTGGTTATCAAGCTGCTGGATACGCTCGCCAGATCGGTTTCGGTAACGACAACGCCGCGCGGCTCCAGATATTCGCGCATGTTGCACTCTTCCGTCACCATGGACTTGCTCTTGATCAGCGACTTTACGCCATGCTTTTCAAGAATTTCACCCACGATACGGTTATGTTCCGCGGCATCGGCTGCCCAGTGCACATGGATGCCGTTCTTTTTCGCGTTGGTTTCAAACTGCTCGAGATAGTCGGGCAGGTTGGCCAGCGTGTGTTCCTTGATCTGCGAGGCAAGAGTCCGCAGTTCCTGCCATTCGGGCAGTTCGTGCATCTGCTGGTCACGCTTCTGGCGCAAATCCCACAGACGTTCATCATGGAATGTCAGGTGCGGCGTGTCCTTTATGAACGCCTCCGCCGCCCGCGCGTGATTGACTGGCTTGACCTTCATGCCCGTGCTCCGTTCAGGATTTCGGCAATATGAATAAAGCGGATTGGCACGCCTGCCCGCTCCGCGCAGCCCTGCTGGTGCATCATGCACGACGTATCGGCCGACACGATGTATTCCGCCCCTGCCTGATGGTGGTCACGTACCTTGTCCACACCCATTTTGGCTGAAACGGCCTCTTCCGTTACCGAAAACGTGCCGCCAAAACCGCAGCATTCATCCGGCCTGCGTGGCGTGGCAAAGGAAATGCCCCGCACCTTGGAAAGCAGGTCCATGGGTTTGGAAAAAAACGGCTCACCCAGTTCAGACATGCTGGCAGTGCGCAAGGCCCGCAGCGTACCGCAACTGTTATGCAGCCCGACCTTGTGGGGAAATTCAGCCCACGGGAACGCATCGACCTTCAGCACATCATGCAGGAACTCGACGAGTTCATAGGTGTTTTTGCGAACATGATGCACTTCATCCGTCTGGGGAATAGCGTCGAAATTGTCCTTAACATGATGTGCGCAACTACCCGAAGGCATGACAATAGCATCATATTTTGCAAAATTTTTCACAAACAGCGCCTCGGCTGCCGCTGCATCCTTGTTACAGCCGGAATTGGCCATGGGCTGGCCACAGCAGGTCTGGTCCAGCGGGTATTCCACATCCTGTCCCAGTTTTTCGAGAAGTTCCAGCGTAGCGATCCCTGTTTTGGGATAAAACGCATCAATATAACAAGGAACAAACAACCCGATTTTCATACGCACCCCCGTGCCGGGCATAGCGATGCCCGTAATCGAATAAATCACTCACAAATAAAAACCTGAAACCCGCGATCAGTCTTATGCGCGGGCCTCACACCCCTCTTACCCGGCCGCAATCTGGGCTTTCGCCAGTGCTGCGGGCTCGGGGCCGCCAGTCGCCCAGTCCAGAAGTTCGACTGTATGCACAAACGGAATCCCAACATCTCCGGCAAGCTGTGTCATGCAGCCAATATTACCGCTAGCCGCAACCTGTGCGTTAACCGAGCGGATATTGCGCACCTTACGCTCCTTGAGCTGCTGCGCAATCTCGGGCTGGAGCAGGTTATACGTGCCCGCCGAACCACAGCACAGATAGCCTTCAGGCACATCCAGAACCGTAAAACCGGCTGAGCGCAGCAGGTCTTTTGGCTGGTTGATGATACGCTGGCCGTGCTGCATGGAGCAGGCGGAGTGATAGACAATCCGCTGGCCGGTGGGTCGTGCAGGCGACATCAGCCCGATTTCGGTCATGAATTCGCTGATATCGCGCGCCATGGCCGATACGCGGGCCGCCTTCTCCGCCCATTGCGGGTCAAGCCGCATGGCATGACCATAAGCCTTGACCGATGTTCCGCAACCCGAGGTGTTGATAATGACAGCATCCAGCCCTTCGGGGCCATCAGCCTCACGCAGCCATGCATCAATATTGGCCTTGACCAGCGGCAGGGCCTTGTCCTCAGCACCCATATGCTCGGCAGGCGCGCCACAGCAGCCTGAACCCTGCGCCACGACAACTTCCACCCCATGGCGCTGGAGTAGGCGGATTGTCGCCTCATTAATGGCCGTATCCAGAGCAGTCTGCACACAGCCATTGAGCAGCGCCACGCGTTTGCGCCGTGTCGTACCGGGTGTGACGGTAAATGTCTGGGGCCGATCCACCGGGCTGGGTGCTGGCAGCGGACTGGCAGGCACCATATCCATCATGGCGCGCAATGTGCCTGAAAACAGCCCCCGCGCAGGCCGGGCCAGACGCCCCAGCGCAATCGCCTTGCGAAACAGCCCGGCATTGGGCAGCAGCCTTATAAGGCTTTCGCGCACCACCCGCTGAAACAGCGGGCGGCGATAATGCTGCTCCACATATTCGCGCCCATGGGCAATCAGCTTGGAATATTCCACCCCGGACGGGCAAATGGCCTCGCAGGCCAGACAGGTCAGGCAGCGATCCAGATGTTCGACCGTGCGGGCATCCGGCACGCCCCCTTTTTCATACATGCCTTTGATAAGGAAAATACGCCCGCGCGGACTATCATTTTCCTCATGTCGGACAGCATAGGTCGGGCAGCGTGACAGGCAGACACCGCAATGCACGCAGTTGCCGATAATCTCTTTTGCCAGTTTGATATTGGCATCCGCATCCTGCGCGGCCTCGGGAATATGGCTGAGCATTGTGCGTCTCCTATGCCTGCACTGTCATGCGACCGGGATTAAAAATACCGGCAGGGTCAAAGGCAGCACGCGTGCGCTGTTCAAGCGCGGCAACGCCTGCCGCCACTGGCGGAAAAGCGCCAAACTGGCTGCGTATGGAATCCGGTGCACGCAGAATCATTGCCCGCGCACCAATTTTTTCCGCCATTTTGCGATAACGCAGAGCGTCCACCTCCGGCTGTACCCCGCGCATGGTGGAAAATACAATGCCCCCTGCCCAGTCCACAAAAAAGCGGTTGATGCAGCCAGCCTTGCGGGCTTCATCCACAAAGGCGGGCATGGCGGTAGCGGGCAGGTTTACCCGCCAGACCAGCTCATCCGCCTTTGGTGCAAGGCAGGACAACTCGCGAATGTCACGCCACAGGGCCTGACTTTCTTCCTGCTCGACCACGCGGGGTGGCGTGGGCAGCAGGGCTTCCAGCACCTGCCGGTTACCGGCAACGCCCGGCACCGTCCCTTCCACCCGGATCACGACCTCGCACTTTCCATCCACAGCCACCCGGCGGGCAAGCCCACCGACACCCAGAGGCAGGGCACGGATTTTTTCAAACAGAGCGCGGTCCTCTTCAAGCGTGCTGGCAGGCAGAACAAGCGTCAACTCCGCGCGGGGGGCTGGCAGCACCTTGATGGTTACCGTCGTCAGCGCCGCCAGTGTGCCGCAGGCACCTGTCACCAGCTTGCTCAGATCGTAACCGGTCACGTTTTTCATGGTGCGGCCACCAGCCTTGAACACGTCACCCTGACCGTTAACGCCCTCAACCCCGAGCACAAAATCCCGCACGGCACCGCTTAGAATACGCCGCGGCCCGGAAAGGGCCGTAGCAACCGCACCACCCAGCGTGCTGCGCTGTCCGTCCGTTCCATACAGACCAGTATAGCGGGGCGGTTCAAACGGCAGATACTGGCCTTTTTGTGCCAGCATGCTTTCCAGTTCATCCAGCGTCAGGCCAACCCCGGCGCGGATCACCAGATCCTCGGGGTCATAAAATACGACCTGATCAAGTCCGCCAAGCGTCAGTTCCCGGCTGGCGGCAACAGGGTTGCCAAACCCCCGCCGGGTACCATTACCGGTGACCGCCAGCGTGTGCCCGGCCGCTGCAGCATCCATAATGATATCCGCCACATCCTGCGTGGTGGAAGGGCGCAAACATGCTGTCTCTGTCTGTGTCATGTCAGAAAACTCCGCCTCGCTCAGAAACGCGGGATATCAGGAAAACGGACAACGCCATTACGCACATGCATGCGCCCGAACTCGGCACACCGGCATGCGGTAGGGAACACCTTGCCGGGGTTCAGCAGTTCGGCAGGATCAAAAGCGCATTTGACCATCTGCTGCTGGTTCAGATCGATGTCAGTAAACTGGTGTGTCATGAGGTCACGTTTTTCGACCCCCACCCCATGCTCGCCGCTCAGCACACCGCCCGCATCTACACAGGCGATCAGCACATCAGCGCCGAAAGCCTCGGCTTTTTCAAGGTCACCGGGTTTGGCGGCATCATACATGATAATCGGGTGCAGGTTGCCATCACCCGCATGGAAACAATTGGCGTAATCGAGCCCGTATTTGACCGACATATCGGCCATTTTATTCAGCACTTCAGGGAGCTTGTTACGCGGAATGGTGCCGTCCGTGCAGTAATAGTCCGGGCACAGCTTGCCAATGGCCGAGAAAGCCAGCTTGCGGCTGCTCCATATTCTCTGCCGTTCCTCTTCCGTGGTGCTGACCTTGGTTTCAATCGCACCCTGAGTGCGCGCCACGTCACTCACCACATCCACCAGCGCGTCCACCTCTACGGCGGTGCCGTCAAGTTCGCACAGCAGCAGGGCCGCCGTATTGCTGTCAAAGGTCTCACGGATCAGCACAGACACGGCATCAAGCACCTTGCGGTCCATGAATTCGAGCCCCGCTGGAATAATCCCCGCCCCGACAATGGCCCCTACGCAGGCACAGGCTTGCTCCACCGATGCAAAGCTCATGGAAATCACGCGCGCGACTTCAGGCACCGGCTCCAGCCGCACGGCAATTTCCGTCACCATGGCCAGCAGCCCTTCGGAGCCTGTGAGCACGCCCATCAGATCCATTTCGCCTTCCGCAGCACCCAGATAGGCACCACCCAGGCGAATGACCTCGCCCGTCATCAGCACGGCTTCAAGACCGAGAATATGGTTGGCTGTCACGCCGTATTTCAGACAGTGCACACCACCGGCATTTTCCGCGACATTGCCACCGATGGTGGAAATAAGCTGGCTGGACGGATCAGGCATGTAACACAGGCCAAGATGCTGCACCGCCTCGCTAATTTTGATATTGGGCACGCCGGGCTGCAAACGCGCAACGCGGTTGGCGGCATCCACTTCCAGCACGTTACACAGGCGTGATGTTACCAGCAGAATGCCATCTTCCAGCGGCAACGCCCCGCCGGACAGCGACGTGCCGGAACCGCGCGGCACCACCTTGATACCTTTTGCATGACAGAAGCGCAGGATCTGCTGCACCTCCGCCGCCGAACCGGGCAGGACAACCAGCAACGGCATAGCCATGTAAGCCGTAATACCATCGCACTGGTAGGGCCGCCTTTCCGCCTCATCGGAAATGACCCATTCCTGTCCGACAATCTGGCGCAGCGCCACCGCCAGAGCTTCGCGCTGGTTCATAATGTCCTGACTGGGCTCGGGCATCTGCATTGCGTCATCTCTTCCGTTCTGAACCGCCACAGGGCACAAAAAAGGGAAAAGACATGACGCTTTTCCCGCACCTGCCCCCGGTTCGGTTACAGTCTTCAATTTGCCATGACAAACGAAATATCACAGCCGGATCAGCATGCCAGCCAGCGACCCGTCCATGGCGCGCTTTTGATATAACAAGAACGCCACGCCTGCCACTATATCTTCAAGACAACTGCCATATGCTATACGTATGGGTGATGGATATCAGGCACCTGCGCTATTTTGTAACCGTGGCCGAGCATGGAAGCATCACCCGTGCTGCCGAAGCACTCGGCATGGAACAGCCCCCGCTCAGCCAGCAGATACGCCAGTTGGAGCGCAATCTGGGTGTCGTGCTGTTTGAACGCCAGACACGCGGGGTGCGGCTGACAGATATCGGGCAAGCCCTCCTGCCCCGCGCCCGCACGATCCTAGACCTGCAAGGGCAGTTTCTCTCAACCGCGCAGGAACTCGCCCGAGGCGAGGCCGGGCATATCCGCATGGGACTTGCCGGAGCCGTGCCACTTTTGCCGGTTATTCCGCTGACTATCCGCCGTTTTCGGGAAATGGTGCCCAATGTCACGCTCTCGCTGGAAGAGAGTAATACGCCCGCCCTGTGCGCAGCACTCCATGACCACACGGTCGATCTGGCCATTATCCGTCCCCCTGCCCCTGACCCGGCACGGCTTTCGGTTTTTCACCTGCTGGACGAACCCACCGTCATTGCCCTGCCGCGCGGGCACAGGCTGACAACCCGCCCGGTCATCAGCCTTGATATGGTGGCCGATGAGCCTCTGATCATTTTCGCGCGAGAACTGGGGCCGGGTTTTCATGATGCCATTCTCTCCGCCTATCAGTCGGCGGGAGTAACACCTGTAATTGGCCAACAGGCACCACAGATTGCTGGCACCGTGCCCTTGGTGGCCGCAGGGCTTGGTGTCAGTGTCGTGCCGCGTTCACTCAGCCAGATCCATGCTGGCGGCGTAACCTTTCATGCCATCAGCGCACCCGCCCCGCGCGCCACGTTGGCCGTGGCCATACGGGCAGGACAGAACATGCCACTCGTGACCCGGCTGGTGCACGTTCTGCGCAGCGCCTGCAAGGCATGGGAAAAACAACTGGTTGCCGAATCGTTTTTTGAAACGGAGTAAATCAGGGCCTGCCGGAACGATGGTAAGGGTGGCCAGCCAGAATGGCCTGTGCCCGGTAAATCTGTTCCACCAGCATGATGCGCACAAGCATATGCGGCCAGGTAAGAGCCCCGAGCGAAAGCGTGGCATCGGCCCGGCGTAGCACGGAGGCATCCAGCCCTTCCGCACCGCCAATAACAAAACAGGGCTGCCGGCCATCGGTCATCCAGCCCTGCATGGCGCTGGCCAGCGCGGGGCTACCCCATGACTGCCCACCTTCATCCAGCGCCAGCACAAAACTGTTCGCCGGGCAGGCCGCCAGAATGGCCTGTGCCTCACGCCGCTTGATTTCCTCGGCACTGCCCCGGCCATCAGGCAGTTCCACAATATCAAGCGCTGGTCGCAGGCGTTTGCGGTACCGATCAACAAGCGCCAGTTCGGCCTTGTCCTTCATGCGGCCTACCGCCACAAGCCGCATCAGCCCTGACCTTTAACGGAACCGGCTTTTTTCAAAGCCGAGTTACGCTCTCTTCGTTGCTGTCATCCAGCTCCGCACCCCACATTTTTTCCAGCCCGTACAGCTCACGGGATTCGGGCTTGAACAGATGCACGACAATATCGCCCGTATCGAGCAGCACCCAGTCGGAGCCATTCGCCCCTTCCACCAGCACGCGCTTGATACCGATATCACGCAGCTTGCGTTCGATATGCTGGGCCATGGCGGCAATCTGCCGGTCTGCCAGACCGGTGGCAATCACCATCCTGTCCGCAAAGGACGCACGCCCGGCCAGATCGATCACGACGATATTCTCTGCCTTATCGTCATCCAGACTGGCCGTAATGATCGCAAGCGACTGCTCAAGCAGGTCGGGGGCCACCACCGCGCGCTTGGCACGGGTTTTGGGGCCTGCGGCGGCCGCTTTCTTGCGCACCGAGCCCGGTGCTGCAGTCGCGCCGGACACAGCGGCACGGGACGAGGCCGCCTTTTCCGCCCGACTGGAAGCGGTAGACGAACGGGGGCGCGCCGGGGTATCGGCGGGGGGCTTTATGGCTATGACTGTTCTCCTGTCTTCTGCCCATCCTGCCCCGCCGTGGAGCGTGCGCTTGCGGGAAAACCGCCGCGCTTTCGGATGGCCGTTGCTGATATACTGTTTTGTGCCCCTGCAAGGAAAGCCCATGCCGGGGGAGAAAGTAACGCGAGTGCGCTGGCCCTGCGCGCGGGCACCCG
>NZ_BAIN01000040.1 GCF_000613285.1 Acetobacter papayae JCM 25143
CAGTGCCAGACGGGCCTGTGCCACGGTATCGGCTGCGCGCTGCACGGCTAGGCGGCGCGGGCATGCAGCAGGGCCAGCAGTTCGGTTTCGGCTTCACGCAGGGCGGCGGAGAGCGTGCGGTACTGCTCGGCCTCGCGCGACTGGTCGGCCAGTTCGCCCAGTCTTTCGCTCAGTTGCTTGCGGCGGTCTTCAGCACGGGTCAGGTTGCTTTCCGTGGCGCGCAGCTTGAGTTCGGCCTCGTGACGGCGGGCGTGCAGGCCGGTAATGCCTGCGGCTTCTTCCAGAATACCCCGCCGTTCTTCAGGGCGTGCGCCCACCAGCATGGCCACGCGGCCCTGACTGACCATAGCCGAGGAGCGTGCGCCCGAGGCCAGATCAGCAAAGAGGGTCTGCACATCACGCGCGCGGATGGAGCGGCCGTTGATCCGGTAGTCGCTGCCTGCACCCCGCTCGGCTCTGCGGCTGATCTGGAGTTCATCCAGTTCCGCAAAATTCTGCGGGCCGAAGCCCTTTGTGCCTTCGAGTGTAATGGTGACTTCGGCCAGTGTGCGGGCCGGGCGGGTGGCGGTGCCCGCAAAAATGAGATCGTCCATTTCGCCGCCACGCAGGGAGCGGGCAGAGGACTCGCCCATGACCCAGCGCAGGGCTTCCACCACGTTGGACTTACCACAGCCATTCGGCCCGACAATGCCTGTCAGGCCGGGCAGGATTTCCACGGTAACCGGGTCGGCAAAGCTTTTGAAACCAGCAATGCGGAGCCGGGCGAAACGGACAGTCATGATCGCGCTTTATTCAGCCTGAGGCTGGCGTGTCGTATTCAGCCAGCCTTGGCCAGATCCTTGACGAACTCGTCGTAGGAAATCGCGCTGGAGACCTGAAGCGTGTCGTTGAAACGGAAGGTGGGGGTGGAATCGATATTGTATTTGGTCTCTGCCTGATTCTGCCCGTCTAGAATGAACTGCATGAGCTTCTGGTCCGCTACCGTTTTGTCGAACACATCGCCCGGCATGCCCGCGAAAGCGGCCATTTTCTTCAGTTCCGTCATCGGGTTGGCTTCGCGGTCATAGGCCCAGCGGTCGAGGCTGGACAGCAGCGAGGAGCAGAAGGCTCGTAGCGGTCAACCGGCAGCGCACGAGCAACCATGGCGGCGATGGTGGCTGTCTGGTCGGTGGGGAAGTCATGGAACACGTAGCGGATCTTGCCCGTATCGATCAGGTTGGTTTTAACCTGAGGGAACGTGTTTTCAGCAAAATGAGCGCAGTGGATGCAGGTGAGGGAGAACCATTCCTCTACCACCACCTTGGCATTGGGGTTGCCTAGCTGGCGCGGGGCAAAGAGCGGATCGACCGATGCATCGGGTGTCTGGGCTGCCGCGAGAGTACGATTCCACACGGGTGCGGTGGAGAGGGCGGCCCCTGTGGCAACAAGAAAAGAGCGGCGTGAAAAAGACATGGAAACCAAGCCTTCCTGACTGGTGACAACCGAAGCAGACAGCCATGACGGCAGAAAAGCCACACGTCAACCATTGATCGTGCTTCGGAAGTGCCAGCCCGCGTTTAGTGCCGGGTCTCAGGTAGGGGAGACAGGGCTGGGCGGAGTGGTTTCTTCTGTCTGGGGTGTCAGGCGGCGCACCCGTACCCGGCGGATATGCCGGGCATCGGCATCGAGCACGCGAAAGAGAAAACCGTTTTCGTGCGTCAGCACTTCACCACGGGCGGGCACATGTCCCGCCATGCGGAACACCAGCCCGCCAATGGTCTCGATTTCGGCTTCCTTTTCCGCGTCTGTCAGAATGGAGCCGATATCGCGCTCGAATTCTTCCACCGGGCAGCGGGCATCCACATCGAAAGAGCCATCCTGACGGGGGGTGATCATGACGGCGGCAGGCTCGTCATGCTCGTCGGAAATATCGCCCACAATGGTTTCGATCAGGTCTTCAATCGTCACCAAACCGTCAATGCCGCCATATTCGTCAATAACAAGGGCCATGTGCGTCTGGCGCTGGCGCATCTGCAACAGCAGGTCCAGCACGGGCAGTTGCGGGGCAACAAACAGGGGCTGGCGCAGCAGGGCTTCAAGGCTGAACGCCTCGCTGGTGCCAACATAGGCGATCAGGTCCTTGACGTGGATCATGCCCACGATGTCATCAAGCTGATCGCGGTAGACAGGCATGCGCGAGTGGTTCTCGCGCCGCATCATGGCCAGTGCCTCGTCCAGACTGATCGAAACCGGCATGGCCACGATATCGGCACGCGGCACCATCACGTCATCGGCTGAAATATTGCGTAGCCGCAGCACATTGGCGATCAGCGCGCGTTCCTGTCGGTCCAGTTCGGGCTGCTCGCCGTTCTGGGCGCTGTCTGCCTCGTTGGCGGCCTGCTGCACCAGTGCGGCGATGGAGTTGCGCAGGTTGGAGGGCTGCTTGCGGCGGTGGAAAAAGGAAAAAAACTTCCGTCCCGCTGGCTCGCCCCGATCCGTGGCATTGCCCTCATACTCGCTCATGAGCGGGGTTTCCACGGGTTGGGCACCGACAGGCGTGACAGGATACGCGCCTCGCGCATTTCCATTTCCCGCGCGTCACCCGGATGATGGTGGTCATACCCGGCCAGATGCAGGCTGCCATGCACGACCAGATGTGCCAGATGATCGGCCACCGGCCGTCCTGCGCGGCGCGCCTCGCGCAAAACCGTTTCCAGCGCGAGGATGATGTCTCCCCCCTCGTAACCGGGGGGCGGGTCGAATGTCAGCACGTTGGTGGGCTTGTAGCGGCCACGGTGCCGCCCATTGAGCTCACGCACCTCGCGGTCTGTTGCCAGTACGACCGTGCCGGGCAGGCCACCCGCATCGGCGCAGGCGGCGAGAGCGCGCCACACAAGCTTTTCAGGCTCGCGGACATGGCAGCGCCACCGGCGATCACGCACCAGAATTTCTGGTGTGGCGGCAAATCCGTCGGACAATGTTTCTTCCCCCAGAAGGGAATCCGGGCGGGGCTGGTCGTTCCCGCATGCCATATCCATCTGGTGGATATGGCCCTGGCTACTTGGCGGTTCCATTTTTCTCCTGGCGACCCTTGTTGCGGGAAGGAGTCCTGCTGGTCGCCGCCTTTGCATCATAAGCTTCAATAATACGCGCGACCAGCTTGTGCCTGACGACATCGGTTGCGTCAAAACGTGTGATGGTAACGCCCTTGACGTTTTCGAGCGTCTCGACCGCATCATGCAGGCCGGATGTGGTGCCATCGGGCAGGTCGATCTGTGTCAGATCGCCCGTGACCACCATGCGCGACCCCGGGCCCAGACGGGTCAGGAACATTTTCATCTGCGCGATGGTGGTGTTCTGCGCTTCGTCCAGAATAATGAAGGCATGTGAGAGCGTGCGCCCGCGCATGAAGGCCAGAGGTGCGACTTCGATATCCCCCGAGGCCATGCGGCGCATGACCTGATCGCCCGGCAGCATGTCGTGCAGGGCATCGTAAAGCGGGCGCAGATAGGGGTCGATCTTGTCTTTCATGTCGCCGGGCAGGAAGCCAAGCCGCTCACCAGCTTCCACCGCCGGGCGGGAGAGGATGATACGGTCTATGGAGCCCGCCTGCAGCATGGCCACGGCCTGTGCCACGGCCAGATAGGTCTTGCCCGTTCCCGCCGGGCCGATGCCAAAAACGAGTTCCTTGCGGGCAAGGGCTTTCATGTAGATGGCCTGCCCCGGCGAGCGGGGTTCGATGGTGCCGTGCCGCATGCGAATCTGCGGCAGGTCGCCATCTTCGGGCAGGGTATCCGGTGCGCTGGTGCGCGCCAGAGGGGCGGGGGAGCGGCTCTCGTGTATACGGGACATACGGATGATGGCCTCCACGGTGCTGGTATCGATGGTCTCGCCTGCTGCCAGTTTCTGGTACAGCGCGCTCAGGGCCTGCCGCGCGAGGCCGGTATGGGCGGGCACCCCCCGGATCGAAATCCGGTTGCCGCGCCGCGCCACTTCCACATCCAGTCCTTCCTCCAGACAACGCAGGTGCCGGTCATGGTCGCCTACAAGGCGGGCCAGCAGGGCGTTGTTGTCGAACTGAAGGGTGACAGGCTGTTCGCCTATCGCGGGAAGGGGTGCCTCCGGTACGGAGTGCGGCGCGTGCGATTGGCTCAAGCGTATTCCTTTTCTTCTTCCACAATGCCGCCAAGGGAGTTGGTCAGGCGTTCGGTAATGCGCACCATGATCTCCTGACCGATCAGTGAGGGGCTACCCTGCACATGAACTGGCTGGAGCCAGGGCGAGCGTCCTGCGATCTGGCCGGGCTTGCGGCCCGTGCCGGTAAACAGCACAGGCATGCTCTGGCCAACCATCGTCTGGTTGAAGGCGTCCTGCTGCTGGCGCAAAAGCTGCTGGAGGGCCTGCAGGCGGCTGTCCTTCACATCCTCGGGCACCTGCATGCCTGCACCGGCCGCGGGCGTGCCGGGACGGGGGGAGTATTTGAAGGAATAGGCCAGCGCAAACCCCGTATCGCGCACCAGTTCCATGGTGGCTTCGAAATCGGCATCGCTCTCACCCGGATGCCCGACAATAAAGTCCGAAGACAGGGCGAGGTCTGGCCGGGCTTCGCGCAGGCGGCGCACGAGGTCGCGGTATTCATCTGCCGTGTGGCCACGGTTCATGGCGCGCAGAATCCGGTCCGACCCGGACTGCACGGGCAGGTGCAGGAAGGGCATGAGCTGCGGCAGGTCCCGATGTGCCGCAATCAGGGCGTCATCCATATCGCGCGGGTGCGAGGTGGTGTAGCGGATGCGCACAAGGCCGGGGATTTCAGCCAGCACATAGGCCAGCCGTGCCAGCCCCCAGATGGTACCATCCGGGCCTTCGCCATGATAGGCGTTGACGTTCTGGCCCAGCAGGCTGATCTCGCGCACGCCGGATGCCACCATCCGCCGGGCTTCCGCCAGCACGGACGCCACGGGGCGGCTGCTTTCCGCGCCGCGTGTATAGGGCACCACACAGAAAGAGCAGAACTTGTCGCAGCCTTCCTGAATGGTCAGGAAGGCGGTGAGGTTGCCGGGGGTCTGCGGGGCTTCGCTTTCGGGCAGGAAGTCGAATTTCTGTTCCGCCGGAAACTCGGTTTCGATCACTCGGCCGCCTGCGCGTGCGGCGCGGGCCACCATTTCTGGCAGGCGGTGATAGGTCTGCGGCCCCAATACGATATCGACATAGGGCGCGCGGGCGAGAATTTCCTCACCTTCCGCCTGCGCCACGCAGCCAGCCACGGCAATAATGGTGCTATGCCCGGCTTCCTTGCGGGCTTCCTTGACCAGACGCAGGCGCCCGAGTTCGGAAAACACCTTTTCCGCAGCTCTGTCGCGGATATGGCAGGTGTTGAGGATGATCATGTCCGCCTGATCGGCGGCATCCACCGGGGCGTATCCCAGCGGGCGCAGCACGTCGCCCATGCGCGCACTGTCGTACACGTTCATCTGGCACCCCCATGTAATGACATGCAGGCCGCGTGCCGGATGTGCGTTTACGGGGTGTGCGGTCATGATGGCAGGCGCTCCACTGTGCCGCAGGCCCATTCCGTGCGGCAGGGGGACGGAATCGACCGAGTGGCGTCGCAGGTCAAGCGTCTTTTCTCACGTGTGGCGCTGTTGCGTGACCATGCGAAAGAAAAAGGAGCAGTGCGATGCCTGACAGGGCGTGGCCTCCATACTTTCGTGCAAGACCCGGAGTGCCTGATGCGATCCGGCTTTACCTGCGTATTGAAGCAAAAAAGGAGGCCAGCCTGTCAAGTACGGCTTTTGTTTTTCTTACATGCGCTGGCAGAAAAGCGGCAGGTAGGGTTGCGGGGTCGAACCGGCCGGGCAGCACGCGGGGTGGGTTGTGCTGGCGCAGGGTGGCCGCCCCTTCGGCCACGGCCTTCCATGTCGCCTGTGCCAGAGCCTTTCTGCTTGGGAAAAGATCGGGGTCGAGCGGTTCATGGAGCACGACCGTGGCGCGGCCATGCCGCCATTGCAGAAGCTGCCAGACGTGTGGCCCCAGATCCATATCGCCGTACCACGAAAAAACCGGGCGGCGGAAACGGCACAGCGGCAGGCCATCCAACTGGTCATAAACAAGGGAGATCGGCTGGATCAGCGGGGTCATGCTGGAGTCGTCGGGAGTATTAAGCTCGACCGCATCCTTGGCGCGGAGCTTCGGGGCTTTGGCGATGGCAAAAAAAGCGACATGAACGGCAGCACCCGGGAGCCGTCGGAGGACGTGCCTCGGGAAAGAGAACCAGATTGTCCCCACCGTTCATGCGCGAGATCATCTCATCGCGCTCACGCCCCGTGGTGTTGCGCTGGCGACTGACGAAAATCGTGCGCCCGATCTTGGAGATAAGCCCCATGACCGGCCATTTTTCGATATCGCCCTTGGCCACGAATACGGAGGGCAGCAGCGTGCCAAGAATGGTACATCCAGCCAGGACATGTGGTTGGCGATATAAATCACCGGGCGCTCGCCCCGCTTGCGTGCCGCAGGGCCGCCAACAGTGCCAGCCCGCTGGCCGATTACACGGATGCGCAGGCCCAGTATCTTGCACAGCACCCCCCAGATCACGCGCGTCCAGCGGATTTTTGCCGTGCCGGGCACGGGCAGCAGGCAGGCCTCAAACCCAACGGAGAGCGGCACCCATACAACCAGTGCGCCCAGCCGTAGGCCAGCACGTACCTGCGCTATCCACCGTCTAAGGGCGTTTGCGGGTGCGGGCAGAATGCCGGATAGATCGGAAGCATGGGGCTGGTCGGAAGAAGAGCAGGCCGGGGCGCGTGAGTGGTCAGGCTGGGTTCTGATCATGGTCCTGCTTTTGCCAGACACGTGCCTGCCGGGCAAAGGACGCGAACGGTCATCCGGTGAAAACACGCAAACATGCCCTCCCATACCGCGAACCGGGGGCGGTGGACAATCCGTCTCGTATTGCCACAGAAGAGACAGTGAATGTTCAGGGGCGTATTTTTGTCATGGTGTGGCGCTAAGGAGCGCGTTACCCTTATGAAACTATGGAGCGAACTGGCGGTTTAGGGCATGTAAGGAGACATGCAGGTTCGAGATTGCAGATGATTGACAGAGTGTGGTGACGGGGCGGGGCAAGGCTATTTACGGGCGGTTTAAGATCAGGGGGAATCGCGTTCTGGCAGGGATGATCCTGTGGGGCGTGCTGGCAACGGGAGCGAACGCCGCTGATCCGCAGCCTTATGTTACCGACCTTGTTAGTACGGGGCAGGGAGATCTGGATACGGCGCTCAAGGCGTCGTCCGATCTGCTGGCCCTACAGTCCACGCAGGCGGTAGGGCCGTTTGCGCTCGCTGGCCGCGTGCGTGATGAATATGACCGCTTGCGTACGGCTCTGGAAAGCTGCGGCTATTACGATGGCACTGTGCATATTGTTCTGTCGCGCCCGAAAGCGGGCGGGCAGGCAACGCCAACTCCTGCACAACCCACAGCACCCGGCGCACAGGCGGATGACGATGCCGCCGTGCTGAACAGCCCCTCCATTAATGGCAAGTCGCAGGACCTGGCGAACTGGATCGCCAATGTACCCAAGGGTGAAAAAATTGAGGCGCGGGTGAGTGTGGACACAGGCCCACTCTATCATTTGGGCCTTATTACCCTGAAGGACGACAAGACCGGGCAGCCACCAAAGCTCACCCCTGCACAGATGAAGGCGCTGGGCCTTGTTACCGGACAACCCGCCATAGCCCAGACCGTGCTGGGCGGGGGCGGACAACTGCTCGACGCCCTGCGCGAAAGTGGGCATGCGCTGGCACGGGTGGAAAAACCCACGGCCTATCTTCGCCCCGAAACCCGCACGCTTGATATTGTCTATCCCGTTACACCCGGGCCCATGCTCAATATCGGCAATATCTCGCTTGATGGGTTGCAGAAAGTGCATCCGTCCTTCATCCGGCGGCGGCTGACCGTGCAGGAAGGGCAATTATACCAGCCTTCTAAAATAGAAGAGGCCCGCCAGAACCTGACAGATCTGGGTGTGTTTTCCAGCGTGGGCGTGAAGGATGGGTCTTCTACGGCGGTAGACGGTACCATGCCGCTGGATTTTTCCTTCCGCGAAGGTAAGCGCCACGCGGTTGGGGCAGAGGCAGGTTATTCAACCGACCTCGGCGCGCGGGCCGGTGTGAACTGGACCCATTTCAACCTGCTGGGTAATGCCGAACGCCTGCGGCTTGTAGCGTTGGTAACAGGGCTTGGCGGCTCCGCGCAGCAGGGGCTGGGCTACGATGTCTATGCCGACTTCTCGAAACCCGATTTTCTTCAGCGCAACCAGAACCTGAGTGCGCGTATTGAAGCTTGCGTCAGCTTTTCTGGTCATACCGGCAGACAGCCCTGCTGGTACGCGGGGGTGTGGCCCGCCCGCTTGCGCGCAACTGGAACGGTAATTTCGGGCTAGCGGCGGAGCAGGAATCCATCGAGCAGTTTGGCGTGACCCGCGATTACACCATCCTGTCCGTGCCGGTTTCCACTACGTTTGATAACACAGGGTGGGTAACCCGATTGAGCCTGCAACCCATGGCATGCGGCTCAGTCTGGGGGTTACGCCTTCGCTCTCACTGGGCACGAAAGGCGAGGGTACGTCGTTTTTTGCGGTCATGAACGCATCGGCCTCCACCTATTTCGATCTGACCCATCTGGGCATCAGTCGGCCGGGGCGTAGTATTCTGGCTTTCAGGGGCACCATTGGCAGTATTCAGGGTGCCAGCACCTGGAACATCCCGCCTGACCAGCGCATGTACGCCGGGGGCAGTGCTACGGTGCGTGGCTATCGCTGGCAGGGGGTCGGCCCACAATATGGCAATACCCGCTATGCCATCGGCGGCACGTCCATTGATGCAGGGTCGGTCGAATACCGGCAGCGGATTTTGCACAGTTTCGGCATGGCGCTTTTTGCCGATGCCGGTCAGGTGGGTGAAAGCTCCATGCCGTTTGATGGCACGCTGCGTGTCGGCACCGGTGCGGGCGTGCGGTACTATACGCCTATCGGCCTGTGCGGCTGGATGTGGCGGTGCCTGTGAACCGCGCGCCGCAGGGCGATAAATGGGATCTGTATATCGGGCTGGGGGAAGCGTTCTGATGACCGGGCAGGAACAGGCTACCCCTCCTACCAACCCCAACCCGCCTTCCGCGCCGGACAAGCCACCACGCGCCCTGTGGCGGCGTGTGGGGCGTATTGTTCTGGCAGTTTTTGGCGGGCTTGTCGGTCTTGTGCTGCTGGTTGTGGCGGGGCTGCTCATCTGGGCCAATACCGGCGCGGGCCGGGCGGTGCTGCTACGCCAGACCGAGGCGCTGACAGGCGGCATGGTGCGCGTTGCCGGTATTTCTGGGCGTTTTCCTGATAATTTCCGCCTGCAAAGTCTTGAAGTGCGCGATGCGACAGGCCCATGGCTGACCCTGCGCGACCTGCATCTGGACTGGTCGGTGCTGGCGCTGCTGGGGCGGACGGCGCGCGTTAACGCGTTTACAGCGGATACGCTCGATCTGACGCGCCTGCCGGTTTCGGAAGAGAGCAAGAGCGAACCGGAAACCGGCACACCCTCATGGCATGCGCTGGGGGTCGATATTCGCAAGCTGTCGGTCAGGCAGATCACGCTTGGGGCGCCAGTCATGGGGCAGGCGGCCCAATTGAGCCTGTCCGGGCATGGGCGTCTGGGTGCGCTGGGGGTTGTGGTCGGTAATTTCAGCCTGACCAAAATTCCCGGTGTTGATATCGGTCTGGACCTCAAGCGGCTTGACCGTGCGGGTATGCTTTCACTTGCCACCACGGCGGGGCGCGGCAGGCTGGAACTGCACCTGAAGGCGCAGGATGGAGTGGATGGTTTTCTGGCCACCCGTCTGGATATGGCGCAGCTTGCCCCTGTTGCGTTGCAGATGGACCTTGCCGGGCCGGTTGCTGCAGCGGTGCTGCATGTGAGCGCACAGGCGGGCAGCACAACCGCCCAGACAGATGGTGTGCTTGATCTGGTAGACGGGCGCATGAACCGGCTGGATGCGCAGGCTCACGCGCCCGCTCTTACCCTATCCGATACGCTGGGCTGGAAAGACATAGCGTTTTCGGCCCATCTCAGCGGGATGATGAGCGCACCGCTTGGCAATGCTGAACTGAGCGTGGACAGGTTGGTGGCTGCCGGGAGTAGCATTGGCACCTTACAGGCGCATTTTACGGGAGAAGGCACGGCAGCGCAGGCTCTGGCGCAGGCTTTACACCTGAGCGTAAAGGCCGATGGCGTGACCGTGCCCGGCAAGGCCCCGCTCGTTCTGGCCGCCGCCCCGCTGGAACTCGATGCCCGGCTGTTGCCTCAGGCTGAGGGCAAACCCCTGAGCCTGAGCCTGAACCACCCGCTGCTGGAACTGGCAGCGCAGGCACGCACAGCCGCTCCGCAGACAGCAGCGCTTACACTCAAACTGCCTGATCTGCTGCCCTTGGGCGAGGCGCTGGGTATTGCCCTCAGGGGTAAGGCCGGGCTGGAGGCCCATGTGGCCCGCCCCGCGAAGGCGGATGGTGCAACACAGGTTACGGCCTCCGGCACGCTGGGTATTGCCGGGGGGCAACCGCAACTGGCTGGGCTGATCGGGCCGGATGGTCAGTTTGCCCTTGCGGCGGATATCACGCCGTTGCCCGCGCAAAAAAAACCACAGCCCCTGCCAGCCAGCCAACGGATAGAATTACAAAGCCTGACGCTGGACGGGCGCGGACTGCACCTGAAAACGCAGGGCCGGATGGATACCGGGCGGGATATGGATGTATCGGCCTCGGTCGGGCTGCCAGACCTGTCGATGGCGCTGCCCTTCCTGCGCGGTGGACTAGATGTGGGGCTGACAGCGCAGGGACCGCTGAAGGATTTTGCGGCCCATGTGCATGTACAGGGCAACCCCGGCACGGCGGAAATGACCCCAGCCCCGATGGTGCTGGATGCAGCGCTGCGCGATCTGCCGGGTGTGCCGCAAGGCACGGTGGACCTGCATGGAACCATGGATCATGCGCCCCTGACCTTCGGGCTGACCATGGACCAGCAGGAGGACGGTGCGCACCGTTTCAACCTGACCGCGCTTTCATGGAAAAGCCTGCAAGGTGAGGGTGAACTGAGCCTGAAACCGGGCGAGGTGATTCCCATGGGGTCACTTGGTCTCAAGATAACCAAACTGGCCGATTTGCGCCCGGCTATAGGCAAGCCGCTGGCGGGTAACCTGACAGCCAGCCTCAGCACCGACAGAACGGGCGATGTGCCGGTGGTTCATGCCCGGCTGGATGGGCGCGCCAGTCTGGCCGATATGCGGCTGGACAGCCTTGCCTCAAGGGGGATGTGCGCGACCCGGCAGGCAAACCGGCTGTTGACCTGTCGCTCAAGCTTGGCGGCATAGCAGCGCAGGGCATTACGGGCAGTGCGCATCTGGGCGCGCGTGGGCCGCTGGATGCCATGGTGCTGGATGCCGGTGTGGGCCCTGCCAGTTGGGGGGGCAAACCCCTGTCTCTGGCTACTGAGGCTCTGCTGGATGTGCCGGATCAGAAGGTGACACTCAGGCGGCTGAACGCCACCGCCAGAGGCGAAAACCTGAAGCTGCAGGGGCCTGCGGTGCTGACCTATGGTGCAACCATGGGGGTTGATCACCTGCGCGCCACGCTCGGGGCTGTAACGGGGGGTGAAAATGCGGTGCTGGATATCAAAGGGCATATCAAACCCACGCTGACCCTGAATGCTGACCTACGGAATCTGACACCCGCGCTGGCGGAGCCGTTCTCGCCGGGGTTGAGGGCACAGGGTGTGGTCTCGGCCTCCGCAGCCTTACGGGCACACTGGCTCAGCCGCATGGTCAGGTTAACCTGACCGGCAATGGCCTGCGCATGGGGGGTAGTCTGGCTGTGGCCTCGGTGCCACCTCTGGGGCTGACCCTGAATGCGACCCTGAATGGTAATACCGCCTCGGTGCGCGGGCATGCCCATGCGGGTAGCAAGTTTGACCTGAGCACCACAGGCACGGTGCCCCTGCATGGGCGCTCGGGGCTTGATGTGATGGCCGATGGTGCGCTGGACCTGAGCTTGGCCAATGGTGTGCTGGGCGCGCAGGGGCGGCAGGCCTTGGGACAGGCGCGCATGGGGCTGCGCTTGCAGGGTAGTCTGGCAACCCCGCGTGTGAGCGGTGCCGTAACGCTGGAGAAGGCGGATTTTCAGGATTTCGCCGCCGGGGTGCATCTGTCGGATATTAACGGGCGTCTGGTTGGTAACGAAGGGCGGTTGGTTATCCAGTCCCTCACGGCCAAAGCGGGGTCTGGCACGGTGGAGGCCAGCGGGGCCATAGGCATTGCGGAACCCGGCCTGCCTATAGACATGAAACTGATGGCCCGTAATGCACGCCCCATAGCCAGTGACCTGCTGACCGCCGTGCTTGATGCCGATCTGAGCGTGCGCGGGCAGGCGCGGGGCCGTATGGATGTGGTGGGTAGCGTGACCCTCAAGGATGTTGAAGTGAACATCCCCAACTCCCTGCCAACCTCTGTTGCGCGGCTTGATGTAATCCGGCCGGGGGAAAAGCCCGAGCAGGAGGAAGAAGCTCGGGCCGCCAGCGTGCATAAAACCGTGATAGCGCTGTCGCTCGATTTGATCTCACCGGGGCGTTTTTTCGTGCGTGGCCACGGGCTGGATGCGGAAATGGCGGGCCGTCTGAAAATCACCGGCACGGCACAGGCCCCGCAGGTAGGTGGGGGCTTTACCCTCAAGCGGGGTAACTTCAATCTGGCGGGTATTTCGCTCAACTTCACCAAGGGGCGGGTGGCGTTCAACGGGAGTGGGGTTGGCCACAAGCTTGACCCAACGCTCGATTTTCAGGCGGATCGTGTCGTCAATGGCGAAACGGCCATGCTCAAGGTGGGGGGATATGCCAGTTCGCCCAAGATCACCTTCGAATCCCTACCGCCGCAGCCACAGGACCAGGTTCTGGCCATGCTGCTGTTCGGCACGGACGCACGCTCCCTGTCATCGACCCAGATGGTGGAACTCGGTGCGGCGGTGGCCACACTGACCGGGTTGACCCCTTTCGACCCCATGGGAACGCTCCGCAAGACCCTGCATCTGGACAGGCTGACCATTGGCGGGGGCAATGGTTCCAACGCTAATGGCAGCGGTGGCGGTGCCAGTGTGGAAGCCGGCAAATATGTCATGAAAGGGGTTTACGTGGGGGCTAAGCAGGCCACATCGGGCTCCGGCACACAGGCACAGGTTCAGGTGGACCTGACCAAGAGCCTCAAGCTCAATACCACCGTCGGCACTGGCGGTAACGTGACCGGCTTTACCACCCCGGAAAACGATCCCGGCAGCAGCGTGGGTATTCTTTGGCAGCACCGCTACTGATTGTAGCGGCGCTTAGCGCCTGAGGCTGAAGGAAAAGACCCGCCCTGTCAGGGGGCCGCTAGATCCATGACAACCGGCACATGATCCGAAGGGGAATTCCAGTCACGCATATCGCGTAATACGCGCATGGCGGAGAGTTCGGGCACAAGGTCAGGTGTGACCCAGATATGGTCGAGCCTGCGGCCCCGATCCGATTTTTTCCAGTCGCGGTTGCGGTAGGACCACCACGTATAGAGCTTTTCCTCAGGCGGGACAAAGTGGCGCATGGCGTCCACAAACGCCGTCTGGCGCCAGCTTTCCAGGCCTGCGGTTTCCACAGGCGTATGGCTGACGATCTTCAGCAGTTGCTTGTGGCTCCACACGTCATGTTCCAGCGGAGCGATATTGAGATCGCCCACCAGAATGGTGCGGTTGTTCTCACGCTGGGCAAACCACCGTGTTGCCTCTTCCACAAATGCCAGCTTATGGGCGAATTTGGGGTTGATGGCGGGGTCGGGTTCATCACCCCCGGCGGGTACATAGAAATCATGCAACTCTACGCTGCCCTGCGGGCCATGCACGCGGGCTGCGATATGGCGGCAGTCTTCCTTTTCATACCACACCGGCAGGTTGTTCAGAGGCTCAAGCGGGTGGCGCGAGAGAATGGCCACGCCGTTATAACCCTTCATACCCTGATAGTGCAGGTGCTCGAAACCCAGCGCGCGCAGGGCCTCGGCGGGAAAAAGAGGGTCCGGCACCTTGGTTTCCTGCAGGCAGACCACATCGGGGGCGATGTCGGCTACCAGCTTTTCCAGCAGGGGCAGGCGCAGGCGGAGGGAGTTGATGTTCCAGGTGACAAGTCGCATGGCTGGGGCATGGCGTATTGTGGCGTGCGGAGCAAGAAAAAAGCAGCGTGACTAGGGGGCGATTATGCGTGCGGCCTCTTGCAATTCCGGCCGGTGAGGCCATTCTCATGAGCATGACCGCACACGACACACAGCCTTCGCCCGCGCCGGAAATCTGGGCGCTGCATCGTTCCATTCTGACGCTGGACAGCCACATAGACATTCCATGGCCCGACCGTGACGATGCGTTTGATGATACGCCAGACCGGCATGTGGACCTGCCCAAAATGCAGCGCGGCGGCATGTCGGCGGGCTGTTTCGTAGCCTATATCGGGCAGGGGCCTGTCACGGCGGAAGCCCATGCACAGGCCGGACAGCAATGTCTGGACATGCTCGATACCATCAACCGCATGCAGGGCAGCCGCAATGGTGTCACGGCTCGCCGGTGCGATACGGCGGCCGAGATTCGCGCAGCCCATGCCCAAGGGGTGATTGCCGTCGTGGCGGCGGTGGAAAACGGCTACAGCATGGGCGAAGATACGGCGTTGCTGGAGCAGTTCCGCCAGCGCGGGGCGCGCTATGTCACCCTGACGCATAACGGCCATAATGCTCTGGCGGATGCGGCTATCCATCGGCCTAGTCTGGGTGATACGCCCCAGCGGCATGGTGGGCTGTCGGCTCTGGGGCGCGAGACTATCGGTGTCATGAACCGGCTTGGGCTGGTGGTGGATGTCTCGCATGCCTCTCGCCAGACCATGATGCAGGCGGTTGAAGTCTCGGCCACGCCGATCGTGGCCAGCCATTCCTGCGTGCGCAGCCTGTGCGACCACCCGCGCAACCTTGATGACGGGCAGCTAGATGCGCTGGGCGCGAGCGGTGGTGTTATCCAGATTACCGCCATGCCTGCGTTTTTGCGCCCCAAACCCGAGGAGGGACGACGTACGGCGGGTGTTGCCGATTTTGTCGACCATATCGATTACGTGGTGCGGCGGCTGGGTGTCGAGCATGTGGGTATTTCTTCCGATTTCGACGGCGGCGGTGCCCTGTCGGACTGGCGCGACGCCACACAGGGCGTACTGCTGACGGAAGAACTGCACCGGCGCGGTTATGACCGGAGCGAAATCGCGGCGTTCTGGGGCGGCAATTTCCTGCGCCTGCTGGAACAGGCCGAGCAGGCGGCGGTGGAACAAAGGGTGATTATGGAAGGTGTGGGGGAGGCATAAAAATTGTCCACTTCTCTCTTGACAGCCTCTATTTTAAACAAATTCTCCGAACTGCATGGTGTGGTAAGAAAGGCTTTTTTGATAAAAACCTTCTGAATCAAACGCTTGTTGTTCATGCTTAAAAAATGGGCATTCTGATGGAAAGGCCGAAAATCTGCGGCTTGCAGTCTGTCCGGCCCATCTGTTCCACAGAGTTATCCACAAAAACGGTGGATGAAAATTGCCGCCTCAAAAGAGCGCCTTATGACAGCACAGAAAACCGAAAATGGTGCCTCTGAAACCCCCAGCGTGTCCGATACCCAGCCGGGGGGCAGCGGCCCGCAAAGCGGGAATGAGATACAGGAGCAGCCAGAGGGCTTGAAAGGAGTCGAGGCCATACGCCACGCCCTGCGCACCATGCCGTATGCGCCGGGTGTCTACCGCATGCTGGGCGCGCGGGGCGAGGTGCTGTACGTGGGCAAGGCCTTGTCGCTACGCAAACGGGTGACATCGTACACCCATGTGGCGCGCCTGCCTGAGCGGCTGCGCAGAATGGTGTCGGAAACGGTTACGATGGAAATCGTCACCACCCATACCGAGGCCGAAGCCCTGCTGCTTGAGGCCAATTACATCAAGCGCATGAAGCCGCGCTTCAACATCCTGCTGCGGGACGACAAAAGCTACCCGTGGCTGATGCTGACGGATGAACATCCATTTCCGCAAATTGCCAAGCACCGGGGCAAGGCCGTCAAAGGGGCGTCGCTCTGGGGGCCATTTGCCTCCGCATGGGCGGTTAACCAGACCCTGAATCTGATCCAGCGGGTGTTTCTGCTCCGCTCCTGCACCGATGCGGTGTTCAACAGCCGGAGCAGGCCGTGCCTGCTGTACCAGATCAAGCGTTGCTCCGCCCCTTGCGTGGACCGGATAGCACCACAGGACTACGCGCTGCTTGTGGAGCAGGCGCGTGATTTCCTGTCCGGCAAGGACGGTGCTGCGTGAAACGCTGGGGCATGAAATGAACAAAGCCGCCGAAGCCCTTGATTTTGAAAGAGCTGCCTTACTGCGTGACCGTATTCGCGCTCTGGCGCAAATGCAGGAGTCCAGCACCATCAATCCCGCCTCCTTGCCTGAGGCGGATGTGCTGGGGTTGTGGCAGGAAGGCGGGCAGACCTGTATTCAGGTGTTTTTCATTCGTGGTGGACGTAACAACGGTAGTCGCTCGTTCTTTCCTGCCCATACGCAGGATGAGGCTGCGGGCGATATTCTGAGTGCCTTCATCGCCCAGTTTTATGACGACAAACCCTGTCCGGCCCGCATACTGGTCAATGCCGATCTGCCCGAGCAGGCCCTTCTGGCCGAGGCGCTGTCCCTGCGTCGTGGCCGCAAGGTGGAGATAACCTGCCCGCAGCGCGGTGAAAAAAAGCAGGTGCTGGATCATGCCGTCACCAATGCCCGCGATGCGCTCAAACGCAGGCTGGCGGAAACAGCCGGGCAGGCCCGTCTGCTGGAAGGCGTTGCAACCCTGTTCGGGCTGGATGCGCCCCCCGGCCGGATCGAGGTTTACGATAACAGCCATATTCAGGGCGCTCATGCCTATGGGGTCATGATTGTGGGCGGGCCGGAGGGGTTTGACCGCAAGGCTTACCGCAAGTTCCGTATCCGTGGCCCGGTCACACCGGGCGATGATTTTGGCATGATGCGTGAGGTGCTGGAGCGTCGCTTTGGCCGGGCACTCAAAGAGGCCGAGGCCGGGGATACGAGCAACTGGCCCGATGTGCTGCTGATCGACGGCGGTGCCGGGCAGTATTCCGCCGTGCGTGCGGTGCTGGATGAACTGGGCGTTACGGGGGTGAAGCTGGTTGGTATTGCCAAGGGACCGGACCGCGATGCCGGGCGCGAGTGGTTTTACACGGGCGATGGCGCGCCCTTCCAGCTCGATGCGCGCGACCCAGTGCTGTACTATCTCCAGCGCCTGCGTGATGAGGCGCACCGTTTCGCCATCACCACCCATAGGGCGGGGCGTTCCAAAACGCTGGTAACGTCGGAACTGGACGATATTCCGGGTATAGGCCCAGCACGCAAAAAAATGTTGCTCAATACATTTGGCTCAGCGCGAACCGTGCGGCAGGCGGGCCTTGCGGAACTTGAAGCCGCACCGGGCATTAACCGCGAAATGGCGCGTGTCATTTACGGACATTTCCACCCGGACTGGCAGCCCGGCTAGGTAACGGTCTGATCAAAAAAAACGGCTTGAGCCAATTGGGAGGCTGGCAGGCATTCCAGCAGGGGCCGAAATACGCTAACATCCGTTTCGATGCTGACAGATCTGCCCAATGTCCTGACGCTTTCGCGTATCGCGGCCATCCCGGTTGTGGTGTGGCTGGCCGCGTGGGGTACGCCTGATGCCAATGCGGCTGCGTGCGTTCTGTTCATTCTCGCAGGGATTACCGATTATTTTGATGGCAAGCTCGCGCGCTCACGCCATCAGTTGTCGGATTTTGGCCGCATGTTCGATTCCATTGCGGACAAGCTACTGGTCGGTGCGTGCCTGATGGTGCTGGCCGGGTATATGCGGCTGCCCTATTTCAGCCTGTGGCCCGCCATTGTTATTCTGTGCCGCGAAATTCTGGTGTCCGGCATGCGCGAATATCTGGCCGAGCGGCGGGCGAGCCTGCCGGTTACGCGGCTGGCCAAGTGGAAAACCGGCTTCCAGATGACCGCTATCGGCTTTCTTCTTGCCGGGGACGGCACCGGGCAGGTGCTTGGCGTGCCGTGGCTGCCGGTTTCCTTTATCGGGGCGGCCCTCTTGTGGATTGCGGCTGTGCTGACCCTGATTACCGGCTGGGATTATCTGACAACCGGCCTGAGGCATGTCGAGCGCTGAGCGCGCACAATGCTGCTCTGCCGCCATGTGCCTGTATGGGATTTTTCTGCCGTATTTCATGATGGTGGGCGGAAAGGCGCATTAATGCCGGGCCTGTCTGTTCCAATATGCTGGCTACGGGGCTGCGTGTGCGGCTTTGTCCTGCTGTTGGGTGGCTGCGCCCTGAAAGTGCCTCCGCCCACGGGCGCACAGGCGGCACTTGTAAGGCTGGATACCGAATCCCGTCGGCATATCCGTCATGACGATATCATGCGCAGGGATACCGAGCGTTCTGCCCCCATGAAGCTGGATGTTTCCGCGGTAAGGCCACTGCTGGACGAAGCATCGGTTCTGCCGAGCGACCAAGCAGCGCGGGCGGAGCGGAGCAATGCGGCCTCTTTAGCCCCGGAGGCAGTGCTGCCAGACGGGCAGGAACTCCATATCGATGACCGGCATCAGGGAATGGAAGATGGAGCGCCCCATGCAACAGGCAGTATGGGGAAAGCTGGCGGAATGGGTGCGACCTCTATAGATATTCCCAACGCCGATGGCAGCATCACCCATGTAGAGCCGGACGGCACGGTGCGGACGGAAAAGCTGGTCTCGCGGCCAAGGTCTCGCGCTGGTGCGGGGCGTGGCGGCTGACGGCACGGTGGATGGCATTGCAGGGGGCTGGGCATGGTAGACGTTAAAGGGAGTGCAAAAACCGGCATGACAGTTACGGTTTTGTATTTTGCCGCCTTGCGTGAGCGGATCGGGCGCGAGACGCAGGAACTGGCCATTCCGCCCGAAGGTCTGGTGGTATCGGCCCTGCTGGCGCGGCTGGGTGCAGCGGATGCGCGGGCTGCTTCGGCACTGGCGGAGGAACCCCGGCTGCGTGTGGCGGTCAACCACGCTTTGTGCACGATGGATGATCTGGTGCGCCCGGGTGATGAAGTTGCGGTTTTCCCGCCCATGACTGGTGGCTGAACCGATGCCAAAGGCTCAGGCGGTACATGTGGCGGTGCAGGAAGCACCGTTTGATGTGGCAGAGGAAATGGAGCGCCTGTCAGCCCTGTCCATGCTGGCAGGTGGGGTCAGCCTGTTTATCGGGCAGGTGCGTGGGGGCGATGGGCTGATCAGCCTTACGCTGGAACATTATCCGGGCATGACGGAAAAAGTCATGCAGGCTCTGGCGGGTGAGGCCATGGAGCGTTTTGACCTGCTTGGCTGCACACTGATCCATCGGGTCGGGCGGCTGGAGGTAGGCCAGCAGATCGTGTTTGTGGGGGCCTGTGCGGCCCATCGCGGCACAGCCCTGTCGGCTACCAGTTTCCTGATAGACCGGCTGAAGACAGGGGCACCCTTCTGGAAGAAGGAAGAATACGCGGGCGGCAGCACGACATGGGTGCAGGCCCGCGCGGAAGATGACGCCGCCGCCAGTGCTTGGGATTCCCCCTGAAGCACTGCGGGGCCGGGAAGGTTTTTAGTCCCCCAGAACCGTGCGGATTGTGCGTGTAAGGTGCCGCAGTTCGTCTTCACTGATGGTGAAGGCGGGGGTGAGATAGACGATATTGCGGAACGGTCGCACCCATGCTCCATGGGCGATAAAGGTCTGGCGCAGGCTGTCAGGGTTGGTAATGCGCTCCAGTTCCACCACGCCAATGGCCCCGAGCGTGCGGACATCGCGCACGCCGGGCAGGTGGCGACAGGCTTCCAGTTCTTCGGTCAGAATGGCATTGATGCCCGCAACCTGTTCAAGCCGGGGCTCGCTCTCGAACAGGTCGAGCGAGGCATTGGCGCAGGCGCAGGCTAGCGGGTTGGCCATAAAGGTCGGGCCGTGCATGAGCGCGTGTTCGGGGTTGTCTGACAGGAAAGCCTCGAACACATGATGCCGCGCAATGGTGGCGGCCAGCGCCATGGTGCCGCCTGTCAGCGCTTTTGAAAGTGTGATGATGTCAGGCACAATCCCCGCCTGCTGGCAGGCGAACAGGCTGCCCGTGCGGCCGAATCCGGTAAAAATTTCATCAAGAATCAGCAGGACATCGTAGCGGTCGGCTGCTGCACGCAGGGTCTGCAAGACATGCGGGGGGTGGAACAGCATGCCCCCAGCACCCTGCACCAGAGGCTCGACGATAATGGCTGCGAGTTCATGGGCATGCTGTTCCAGCAGGCTGTAAAAACGTGCAGTGCTGGCTTCATCCACCGGCAGGGGGGCGATGACATGCTGCGCCAGTGCCGCGCCATAGAGGTGGTGCATGCCTTCCTCGGGGTCACAGATTGCCATGGTGGCCAGCGTGTCCCCATGGTAGCCGCCCTGAAACGCCAGCATTTTCGTGCGGGTCTGCTCGCCCCGGTTCAGCCTGTACTGGATGGCCATTTTCATGGCCACCTCAACCGCTACCGAGCCGGAATCGGTAAAGAAAACCCGTTCGAGGTCACCCGGCAGCAGGCGCATAGGCGGCTGGCGAGGCGCAGGGCGGGTTCATGCACCATGCCGCCGAACATGACATGGGGCATGCGCGCAAGTTGTTCGGCGGCTGCTGCATGAATATGCGGGTGGTTGTAGCCGTGGCACGCTGTCCACCAAGCGGCCACGCCATCGACCAGCGTGCGGCCATCCGCCAGCGTTATGCGGCTACCCTGTGTGGCAACGCAGGGCAGGGGCGGCGGGGCGGTCTGCATCTGGCTGTAGGGTAGCCAGATATGGGGCAGGCCCTGCTCGTACCATGCGGGGGCCGGTGTCAGGGGGGCATGGGCCGCGTGAGCGTTGGAAGAAGCGGTATTCATGCGCGTGTCCTTGCTGGAAGATTGACCGAAGGCGCGCGCTCCGGCACCAAGTCGTGTCATGATGCGGTTTGATGATCTGTTTCTTAAAGGGCTGGATACTCTCGCCGGGCAGGGCCGTCTACGGTCGTGCCGGGACTGGCGTGCCGAGGGGGGTGCGTTCCTGCGGCAGGGTGCCGATGGTGCGAGCGCGGTGGATTTTTCCTCCAACGACTATCTGGGCCTGCGCACGCACCCTCTGCTGGCTGAACGCGGGGCGGAGTGGGGGCGGCTTTTTGGTAGCGGCAGCGGGGCATCGCGGCTGGTTACAGGCTCCATGCCCGCCACCCGTGGGCTGGAAAACAGGCTGGCAGCGCTCAAGGGCATGCAGGCTGCGCGTATTTTTTCTTCCGGCTGGCAGGCTAACGCATCCATAGTGCCTGCTCTTGCCAGCTTGTCGCGGCAGGTGACGGGGGCTCCGGCCACGGTTCTGGCAGACAGGCTCATGCATGCCAGCCTGTATCAGGGCTGTGCGGCTGCGGGTATCAGGCCGGTCAGGTTCCGTCATAACGATATGGAGCATCTGCGCGCCGTGCTGGAACAGGCCGAAGGGCCGGGCCTGCGGCTGATCCTGACGGAAAGCGTGTTCAGCATGGATGGCGACCGTGCCGATCTGGAAACGCTGCATGCCCTTGCCCGCCAGTATAATGCGTTCCTGTGTGTGGATGAGGCGCATGCCACGGGTATTCTGGGGGCACAGGGCAAGGGGCTTGTGGCCGGGCGGGCAGATCTGGTCGTGGGCACTTTCAGCAAGGGGCTGGGCAGTATGGGGGCGTTTGTAGCGGCCTCGGATGCTGTGTGCCGCTGGCTGGAAAACGCGGCCTCGGGGTTTGTGTTTTCCACTGCACCGTCACCTCTGGTGCTGGGGGCGGTGGATGCAGCGCTGGACCTACTGCCGGGCATGGACAACTCCCGTGCTCATGTGGCTGAACTGGCAGACCTGTTTCGCCAGCGCATGACCGAACAGGGGCTGGATGTCGGCCCGTCTTCCACGCAGATCGTGCCGGTTATTGTCGGGCGCGAACAGGATGCCCTGGCTCTTGCCCGTGCGGTCGAACAGGCTGGTTTTCTGGCTGTAGCCATTCGCCCGCCCACGGTGCCGCCGGGTGCCTGTCGCCTGCGCGTGGTGCTGCATGCTCACCATACCCATGAGCAGGTGGAAGCGCTGGCTACAGCCATTATACAAGCCAGCCGGAGCCTGCCTCATGACTGACCCCCGTGTGGTGCTGGTTCATGGCTGGGGTTTTGGACCTGCGTTCTGGGCCCCGCTGCGCGAAAGGCTGGGTTGGTCCGATGTCGTCGTGGCCGATTTAGGCTTTTTCGGCGGCGGGCAGGGGGTAGACCCGACATCGCTGGCGGCGTTCTGTCAGGCGGGTGGGCCTGTGCTGGCCGTAGGACATTCACTGGGCTTTTTGTGGCTGGCCAGTCAGGTGAGCTTACCGGAAGGCAGCTTTCTGGCCGGGATCAATGCTTTTGGGTGCTTTGCAGCACGGCCTGATTTTTCCGCCGGTGTGGCACCGCGCGTGCTGGGGCGTATGATACAGGGGCTGGACAGGGCTCCCCTGACCGTTGTGAACGATTTTCGCGCGCGTTGTGGCGCTGCGCCTCTAGCCGAGGAAATGGCGCTGGATGTGCCTGCTCTCACCGCAGGGCTGGCTCTTTTGCGCGAGGGCGATGCCCGCACCTCGCTGGCAGGTATGCAGGGGCGTGTGGCCGTGCTGGCCGGGCAGGAAGACCCTATCGTGCCTCAGGCCATGACCGTGGCGTCCCTACCGCCAACGCTTGATCCCCTCTGGGCAAAAAAAGGGGGGCACCTGCTGCCACAGACCGACCCGGACACCTGCGCTGCTTTTGTGGAGCGGTGCCGCCAGACAATGCGGGAGATGCCGTTATGACCGGTTCCTTGACAGGAGAAATACCGCAGCCCGCTACGCTACGGCAGGCGCATATCCGCGACCGTTTTGATGGCGCGCAGGGTTATGACGGGGCTGCAACACTCCAGCGGGTGGCGGCGCGCACTCTGGCGGGCGATCTGGCGCACGCTATGACCGAGCGGGCGCATACACCTTTGCGCGTGCTGGAAATTGGCTGTGGAACCGGCTTTTTGAGTGCGCAGCTCTGTGGCCTGTGGCCGCAGGCCCATATTCTGGCGACGGATTATGCCCCGCAGATGCTTGAGCGTGTCAGGGCCCGGCTGGGCGCGCGCGTGGATGTCCGGCTGATGGACGCCGCCAGGCCGGATATCGGCGGCCCGTTTGATGTCATTTGCGGCAATCTGGTGCTGCAATGGCTGGATAACCCGGCTGAAGCCCTGAACCGGCTGGCGGGCCTGTTGGCACCCGGTGGCGTGCTGGCGGTTTCGACCCTGCGTGCGGGCACGTTTGCCGAGTGGCAGACAGCCTGTGAGCAGGAAGGGCAGAGGCCCGCAACGCCTGCTTACCCGGATATGGTGGCATTGGCCCGTTGGGTGCCGTATCCTTGTCAGGGCGCATGGCGGGCTGAGCGCTGTGTGCAG
>NZ_BAIN01000039.1 GCF_000613285.1 Acetobacter papayae JCM 25143
CAGTGCCAGTGCCAGTGCCAGTGCCAGTGCCAGTGCCAGTGCCAGTGCCAGTGCCAGTGCCAGTGCCAGTGCCAGTGCCAGTGCGGAGACGGGGGTAGGGGCGGCGTGCGCCTTTCTGGCCCCGGGGGGAGTCTGCCGGTGGTTACCCGGCCTTTCATGCTGCATGACACGCAGGTTTTGTGTAACCACGGTTATGCCGTGCTGGTTTCCGCTGTAACGCACACGCCCTTATGGGCGGCAGAGCATCTGTCGCGTGAGAGCGTGCGGTCGGCATCCCACCTGCATCGGGCGGGGTCGTTTTATGAAGATACCCGTTGGCCCGGTACTAGCCATTTGAGCGACTTCGCCCATTCAGGCTACACGCGCGGGCATCTGGCCCCCAGTGCGGACCAGCCCGACCCGACGGCACAGTTTGAAACCTTTGCCCTCTCCAATATCGTGCCGCAGACGGCATCGCTCAATCAGGGGCAATGGGCACGGATCGAGCGAACGGTGCGTAGTCTGGCCCGGAAGGAAGGTGAGCTTTACGTGGTGACTGGGCCTGCCTTCCACACCAGTCCTATCCCCACCATCGGTCAGAGCGGTGTTTTTGTGCCGAGTTCGACCTGGAAAGCCGTTTATTCACCCCGTCGCGGGCGGGCTGGGGTGTATGTATGTAAGAATGTGAAAGGCCCACCGCGCTGCGATACGGTGTCGGTGGCAACACTGATCCGCAATACAGGTGTGAACCCTTTCCCCGCTTTGCCCGATACGGTGCAGAATACTTTCTGGCATCTGCCATCGCCCCGCCGTCTGGATGAGGGTGGCTGAGGCGACAGAGCGGGCACACCCGGTATCCACGTCGGATGTACCCGTTATTCACAGACTTACCCGCCGGAGTATCCACGGAATCTGTGGACGAATCGCAATGGGGCCCTACGACGCCGTAAAGGCATGGTAAATCACCGTGCATTGTGGTGAGAAGCGCTTGCAAAATAAAACTCAAATTGAGTTATAGAAATATTAAATAATGCCCCTGTAATATTTTTTTTAGATTGCACGCAATTGAATGGCGTGGGTCAGGACACTATGTTTTCACAGGGTGGGGTAGGGAGTTTTGCTGTCTGCTCCCGATTATATGCTGAGATGGAATAAATATCATGCGTCTTAAATTCTCCCTTCTGGCTGCGGCAGCTCTCATGGTTAGCGTTGTTCCGGCTCAGGCTGAAACCCTTCATGCCCGGTGGGAGGAATACAAGGCTGGTCGGGCCATGCGCCACCTCTCAGCAGACGGGCAGAAAGCCATGACAGACGTTTTGCAGGCACGTGACCTTTTGAGTCAGGGCAAAACCGATGCGGCAATCCCGCTTCTGTATGACGCGCAGAAGCGCTTTGCAGCCGCTGCTACGGATAACCATCGTTTCATGGCGGCGGAAAGCCAGTTGCAGCCCGCGCCGAGCCACCCGACCGCGGCAGACCACAAGCCTGTAACCGGGTCGGTGACATGGGTTCCTGTCGGTGGAGAACTGGTCGTAACCGATACGCTCGCACCTGAGAAAAAAGCCGCAATCCAGACTGCTAACAAGCAGTTGAAGGCCGGGCAGACCCAGCAGGCACAGGAAACACTGGCCGTTGTTGGGCAGGATACGGATTTCATTATTGCTCTGGCACCGCTTGAGCCCTCGCAGGGCGCTCTGAACCGCGCGAAGGTCTTTACGGAAGGGCGTCTGAGTTCGCAGGCGGTTGATGCCCTGAACGACCTGCTGGATGGAGTCGTGTTTGTGTCTGATGACTTTGTGGAACAGCAGGCTGCTTCTCCCACGGCATCGGCCCCTGCCAAAACAGCCCCTGCGACTCCTGCTGCCTCTGCTCCAGTAGCCGCTCCGGCTGCGGCTCATTAATTCAGTCAGATAAGGTTCAGGCATGCGGGCGTTATGTGCCTCATGCCTGAATACTGGCGGTTAACCGCTATTTTTTTACGACGAAATGGCGGTGTAATCAGGAATCAGGCCCGAGAGAAAGGGCCTGATTTTTTTTGTTGCATTAGATGAGAATGTTTCTTATTATCAAAAAGTCACGGCGATGATGGTATCAAGCTGGTGGGGCAAGGGGCATCGCCGTGACACGCCATCCCCGGCGTTTTATCAAGCGATCTCGTACCCCCGAACCCTGCGGTCAGGCTTGCATCCCCGTCAAAGCCGCAGGGGTGTTGCACTCTCCTTGCCCCACCAGATTTTCCTTTCAGTTTTTCAGCGTTTGCCTTCAGGCAGGGCGCGATAGGGCACAACGCCACGGGCATCATTGCCTGTATCGAGCGCGCGGCCCGATACAGGTAGCGAGCGGTGGCTGCAATTATCCCGCACGCAGGCCCGGCAACCGGGGCCGATTGGCACCACAAGGCTGTGGTCTTCCATGTTCAGGCCCGCCGCATAAACCGTCTCCTGACCATTGGCGATGGTGCAGCCCAGCACAATGGCAATCTGGCGTGGCTTGTCGGCATAGGTCAGGCCTTCGCGGCTGACGGTGCGGGCAATGTTGAGGTAGATCGAATCATCGGTTGTCTGGGAAAGCTGCACCTGTATCTGTCCCGGCGTGGCAAAGGCCCGGAAAACATTCCACAGCGGGCAGGGGCCACCAAAGCGGGCCAGTGCAAAACGGTTGCCTGAAAAACTTTTGAGAATATTGCCGGCTATATCCAGTTTAAGAAAATAGAACGGAATGCCTTCCTGCCCCGGTCTTTGCAGGGTGCTGAGCCTATGGCTGACCTGCTCGAAGCTCACACCAAAATGGCGGCGGATACAGTCAATGTCGTGGCGGGTCTGGTCTGCCACGTGCAGGAGCCGCGTGTAGGGCAGCAGCAGCGCCCCGGCAAAGTAATTGCCCAGATAAACGCGGGCCAGCGCAATGGCGTTGGTATCTTTGGGGCCTTCGCGCCGCAGAATGCGCGTAATAAGGGTATTGTGCTCAAGCTGGCCGATAATCTGGGCCAGATAGAACAAGGTGCTTTCCGGTGGCTGGTTGGGGGGGAGCAGGATACGGCGTTTTTGCCGGTCTATGCGCCAGACCAGACCTCTGGCTTCCATATCGGCATCTGGAGCCAGTGTCAGGCCGTGCTGGCTGAGTAGGTGGGCGGCAAGGGCTGTGCCGAGTGAGCCATCTTCTATCTTCAGGTTTTCGTAAAAGAGTTCGGCTGCGCGGTCGAGTTCATGAAAGTAGTTGCGGTGCTCCTGCACCCAGTCGCCCACGGTTTCGTAAGGCTCCTGCGGCAGAGAAAACGTGGCTTCATCCTCGCGGCGTTCGCGTTCGGCGGCATAGGCACGGTAGAGAGACAAAAATGCATCGCACAGGTCTGGGCTCTGGCGTACGGCCTCAGCCATTTTGACCAGCGGTAGCGGGCTGTTCTTGAAAAGCGGGTCGGCCATGGTTTCGCGCAGGGCCTGCACCTTATGCGCCTCGCGGGTATCGCTGAACCATGCCGGGGTGATGGTAAAATGCTCGCACAACGCCTGTAGCAGATGGTCGGGCACGGGCCGGTGGTCGCGCTCCATCTGGTTGAGATAGCTGGGCGAAATATCAAGAATTTCCGCTAAAGAGGCCTGAGTAAGGCTTTCGCGCTGGCGGAGCTGGCGCAGGCGCGGGCCTGCAAAGAGTTTGGTCTTGTTCCTGGGCATGGGACGGACTTCGCAGACTTTGCAAACGGGAAAATTCCCTTCGCCTCTTTTTACTCTTATCTGCCTCCTGTTCCACACAACAGTCTGCGACATTTGGCGTGTCGTCATACCAGACCAAAGGTTGGACCAATGCAGTATCATGATGTTCGAGTGCATCCGGAAAGTGATCGTCTGCCGCGCGCGGATCAGCTTGCGTGGAAGATTGCCGAGGTTGCGGCGGACCCCGTGGCGGTGGAAGAATCTGTCACGGACATGATCATCAATCGCGTGATCGACAATGCATCGGTGGCGGTGGCCTCGGTCAACCGTCATCCGGTCATGAGTGCGCGGGCTGAGGCACTGGCGCACCGCCGGGCCGATGGCGCAACCCTGTTCGGCATGGGGCCGGATGTGCGCGTGCATGCCGAGTGGGCAGCATGGGCCAACGGTACCGCCGTGCGTGAGCTGGACTACCACGATACATTTCTGGCGGCGGAATACTCGCATCCGGGCGATAATATTCCGGGTATTCTGGCCGTGGCGCAGCAGTGCCGCCGGAGTGGCGCGGATCTGATCCGCGGCATTGCCACGGGTTATGAAATCCAGATTGATCTGGTGCGGGCAATTTGCCTGCACAAGCACAAAATCGACCATGTAGCGCATCTTGGCCCGTCGGTTGCCGCGGGTATTGGCACGCTGCTGCGTCTGCCCCCTGCTATTGTCTATCAGGCAATCGGGCAGGCCCTGCATGTGACAACGGCCACGCGCCAGAGCCGCAAGGGCGAGATTTCCTCATGGAAAGCCTACGCTCCGGCCCATGCAGGCAAGATGGCAGTTGAATCCGTTGATCGCGCCATGATGGGTGAAACATCGCCCACCCCCATCTATGAAGGGGAAGATGGCGTGATTGCCTGGATGCTCGATGGCAAGGACGCCCGTTACAGCGTGCCGCTCCCCATGGCAGGTGAGCCCAAGCGCGCCATTCTGTCGTCCTTTACCAAGGAACATTCCGCCGAATATCAGAGTCAGGCGCTGATCGACCTTGCCTTCCGCATGGGCAAGAAGATCACGAACTGGGATGATGTCGCCGATATCCTGATCGAAACCAGCCACCACACCCATTACGTGATTGGCACCGGCTCAAACGATCCGCAGAAGTTTGACCCCGGTGCCTCGCGCGAGACGCTGGATCATTCGATCATGTATATCGTGGCCGTGGCGTTGCAGGATGGTGAATGGCATCAGGTGCGTTCCTATGCCCCCGAGCGGGCGCGCAGGCCGGATACGGTGCGGTTGTGGCAGAAGATCCGTACGGTGGAAACACCAGATTGGACAGCCCGCTATCATGAGGCCGACCCCAACAAGAAAGCCTTTGGCGGGCGCATCATCATCCGCATGAAGGATGGTTCCGTTCTGGAAGATGAACTGGCCGTGGCCAATGCGCACACGCTGGGGGCCGCGCCGTGGGTGCGGGCGGATTATATCCGCAAATTCCGCATGCTGGCCGAAGGTGTCGTGCCGGAAGCGGAGGTGGCGCGGTTTCTGGAAATCGTCCAGCGCCTGCCTACGCTTGAGGCGGGGGAACTGCATCTGCTTGAACTGCTCATTCCCGCACAGGACATGCAGCAGAATACCGCGCAGGGCATTTTTAATTTCGGGCAGGTGCAGGGGGCTGCGGCCATCCGCCAGCCTGCCGAGCTGACATCCTGACACAGGAAAAGAAGAGGGGAGCAGAACAGTGACCGCCGAACTGCATAAAAAACCCAAGAAATCCGTGGCTCTTTCAGGAACAGCCGCAGGTAATACGGCGCTGAGCACGGTCGGCCATAGCGGTAACGACCTGCATTATCGCGGTTACGATATTCGCGATCTGGCCAGCACCTGCACGTTCGAGGAGGTTGCTTACCTGCTCATCCACGGCTACCTGCCCAACAGCGCCGAGCTGGAAGGCTACAGGCAGCGCCTGTGCGGCATGCGCGATATTCCTGATATCGTAAGGGCTGCACTGGAGCGTCTGCCTGCGGCCACCCATCCTATGGATGTGCTGCGCACTGCCGTATCGGTTCTGGGCTGCGCCCTGCCGGAGCGGAGCGACTGCCCCGCCGCCGGTGCGCGAGAGATCGCGGACAGGCTGGTAGCCAGCACGGGTCGATGCTGCTGTACTGGTATCACTACTCCAATCACGGCAAGCGGGTTGAAACCAGCACGGATGATGAGAGCGTAGGCGGGCACTTCCTGCAGCTTCTGCACGGCAGAAAACCGCAGGAGGACTGGGTGCAGGCCATGCACACATCCCTCATCCTGTATGCCGAACACGAGTTCAATGCCTCTACTTTCACGGCGCGTGTGGTGGCGGGAACGGGGTCGGACATGTATTCGGCTATTACGGGGGCCATTGGTGCCCTGCGTGGCCCCAAGCATGGGGGGGCCAATGAGGTGGCGCTGGATATCCAGCAGCGCTACCACACGGCCGATGAAGCCGAGGCGGATATACGCCGCCGTCTGGCGGAAAAGGAAGTGATCATCGGTTTCGGCCATCCGGTTTACACGATTGCCGACCCGCGCAGCGATATCATCAAGGATGTCGCCCGTGACCTGTCGCGCCGCAACGGCAGCATGCGCCTGTATAACGTAGCGGAGCGCATAGAGCGGATCATGGCTCAGGAGAAAAGGATGTTTCCTAATCTCGACTGGTTCAGCGCGGTTTCCTACAACGCCATGGGTATCCCCACGGCCATGTTTACGCCCGTGTTTGTCATGGCGCGTGTTACAGGCTGGTGCGCGCATGTCATGGAACAGCGTGTGGACGGCAAGATCATCCGGCCTTCGGCCAATTATGTCGGCCCCGATGTGCGGCCATTTATTTCCCTGCGCGAACGCGATGGGCTGGAGAATGCAGCATGACCTACCTGATCGGAGCGGATATGAACGCGATCCCCGCGGGAAAGCGGTTTCGCGCTCTCATGAGCCAGAAAGGCATTATGCAGATTCCGGGAGCCCATAACGGGCAGGCGGCCCTGCAGGCGAAAGATAATGGGTTCAATGCCCTGTATCTGTCAGGGGCGGCCATGACCGCCAGCATGGGCCTGCCTGATCTGGGGATCATTACCGTGGAGGATGTCTGTTTTTTCATCCGCCAGATCGTGCGTTCAAGCGGGCTGCCACTGCTGGTTGATGGCGATACGGGCTATGGCGAAACCCTCAACGTCATGCACATGGTGCGGGCTTTTGAAGATGCGGGTGCGGCTGCGGTTCATATCGAGGATCAGATACTACCCAAGAAATGCGGCCATCTGAACGACAAAAAGCTCGTTTCGCCGCAGGACATGGCGCAGAAAGTAGCTGCTGCTGCAAAAGCCCGGCGTGATATGGTCATTATTGCCCGTACGGATGCCGCAGGCTCCGAAGGATCGATGGTGCGGTGGCCAGAGCCCGCCTGTATTACGAGGCCGGGGCGGATGCGATTTTTCCAGAAGCACTGACATCTGTTGAGATGTTCAAGGAGTTTGTCAGACGTCTGCCTGATGTGCCGCTGCTGGCAAATATGACGGAGTTTGGCCGCACGCCTTACCTGAGTGCCAGCGAGTTTGAGGAAATGGCTACGCATGATTATCTGGCCTGTCAGCTCCCTGCGGGCAGCCAACAAGGCGCAGGATGAGCTGTACAAAACTATTGCCCGGACAGGTGGTACCCGTGATATGCTTGAAAACATGCAAACCCGCGAGGAACTTTACAAGACTATCCGTTATTATGACTATGAAGCTCTCGATGCGGGTATTGTTTCTACCGTGTTGCCGCATATTGGTCAGCCTGATCGGAGTGCCGCCTGAATATCGGCTGCCTGTGTAAACATTTTTTCTGTCCCGAACAAAAATAATAAAAAGGGGAACGGAGTCATGACAGACACAACAGTGATACCCACCGGTTTTTACGAAAACTATCCCGCTCTCATGTCCGCTCAGGGTCTGGATTCTATGCGTGAGCATGCCAACCGTGATCCTGATGGGTTCTGGCTGCAACAGGCCCAGCGCGTGCACTGGCATAAAAAGCCCACGCGAGGGTTTAGCGGCAGCTTTACGGGCGATGTTTCAATCCGGTGGTTCGAGGATGGGCAACTCAACGTGTCCGTCTGCTGCCTTGACCGGTTCCTGACTGAAAAGGCCGATCAGGTCGCGCTGATCGCCCATCGTGAAGGGCATGGCCCGGCTGAAAAACTGACCTACACCATGCTGCATGAGCGTGTGTGCCGCCTTGCCAATGCCCTGAGCCATCTGGGGGTTGAAAAAGGCCAGCGCGTGGCGATCTGCCTGCCCATGTGTTCCGAGGCCGTTGTGGCTATGCTGGCCTGCGCGCGTATTGGAGCCGTGCATGTGGTGCTGTTCGGTGGTTTTTCGGCTGAAGGCATTGCAGAGCGGCTTGTGGACAGTCAGGCGGTGGTGGTCATTACCGCCAGCACCGCACGCCGTGGCACTAAAATGGTGGCGTTCAAAGAAACTATGGATGCAGCGTTGCAGCGGGCCGGTGCGTCCTGTGCCGTGCATTCCATGCTGGTAGTGCGCACATCGGACGAACCGGTGATGATGCTGCCGGGGCGTGACCATGACTATCATGGTTTTGTCGATCATTTCGAAGCGGATTTCGTGCCGGTGATCATGAAGGCGGAAGACCCGCTTTTCATGCTCTATACCTCTGGTAGCACGGGCAAGCCCAAGGCCGTGGTGCATAGCTGTGGCGGCTATATCGTGTGGGCAGCTTACACCATGGGTATGGTGTACACCTTCCGCCCTGACGATGTGCTGTGGTGCACGGCGGATGTGGCATGGATTACGGGCCATACCTCGGTTGTGTACGGGCCGCTGGCCAATGGCGGTACCACCATGATTTCCGACAGCCTGCCCGGGCACCCTTACCCCGGCCGGTGGTGGGATCTGGTGCAGGAAAACCGGGTGACCATGCTGTTCACAGCCCCAACAGCCGTGCGGAGCATGATGGCCGAAGGGGATGAGGTGGTGAAAAAGCGCGACCTCAGCTCGCTGCGTCTGCTCGGGGTGGCAGGCGAGCCGATCAGCGGATGCTTGGCTGTGGTATCATGATGTGGTGGGCCAGAAGCGCTGCCCCGTTGCCGATACATGGTGGCAGACCGAAACGGCAGGGGTGGTGCTGGGGCCGGTGCCGGGTGCGCAGCCGCTCAAGCCGGGTTCTGCTAGCACGCCACTGCCCGGTGTGGCCATGCGGGTGATCGACCCGCAGGGCAAGACCGTGGAAGGAGCCGGGGAGGGAGCGCTGTGCATTGCCCGTTCATGGCCCGGTCAGGCGCGGACAATCTGGGGGGATCATGCACGGTTCGTACAGACCTATTTCAGTGCTGCTCCCGGCCTGTATTTTACAGGGGATGGCGCGCGGCGTGATGAGGACGGCTATTACTGGATTACCGGCCGTATGGACGACGTGATCAATATTGCAGGCCACCGTCTTGGCACGGCAGAGGTGGAAGACGTGTTGGGTGAAGACCATCGTGTGGTGGAAAGTGCCGCGGTGGGGATTCCTCACCCGGTCAAGGGCGAGGCGCTGGTGGTGTTCGTCATTCCCCGTAAGGATGCGGCGGGTGAACTGACGGAAGACGGCATAGGGCGTTTTGTGGCCAAGCAGCTTGGCCGCTATGCGGCACCCGAGGCGGTCTATCTGGTACCTGATCTGCAAACGCGTTCGGGCAAGATTGTCCGCCGCCTCCTGCGTAAGATCGCACAGGGCGAGACGGAAAATTTTGGTGACCTGTCGGCACTTAACGACATGGCGGTGGTCAAGATCCTGTGCGACAGGGTGTGGGCGCAGTCCACTTTTGGAATGGGGGTTCCCGAGCAGGCCAGGGCTTGAACCTCAGCTAAAGTCCTGCATGACGGGCTTGCCAGGCGCGGCAAGAGTGAAAGGTCAGGGAGTGTTCCCTGGCCTTTCCATTTATGCGGTGTTCAATCCTGTAATGTAGCGATGTCCAGGCGGCGCACGCATAGAAAAGGCGGGTGAACGGTTTTTTTGGTGGCGGGTAGGGGCGGTAGTGTGTCCAGCACACTGTCCCGTGGGGAGTAGCGCGACCCCACCATGACAGGAAGTTGACTGGAACTGGGAACAGAGCCCAGTGCTATAAGTGTCGAGATAGCTGGTAGAAGTCGGAACATAAAGCACGCCTTTTCGCTGCCGCTCGTCCATTCTGCGCGTTTATCATTTAATGAAGCATTAAAAATGTTTTTGTGAAACTATTTCCATCGGTTTTGTTCTGCCTATTCAGTAATACGCTTTTTACAATTCGTGTTCAGGCAGGGCAGAGCGGGTGCGCTCCGCCTTTCAGGCTACAGGGGCGGGAGGAACTGGTGTAATGGTGCTCTCACTGCCAAAACCGGACGAGCGTAGCACGGCCCGTCATGTCGTTATCGCCTCTTTTCTGGGGTGGATGCTTGATGCCTGTGACTTCTTTCTTGTGCTGTTCACGCTCGATAATGTCGCACATGGCTTTGGGGTATCCCTTGAAGCCGTTCTGCTGGCCCCCACGCTGACACTGGTGACAAGGCCTATAGGGGCCTTTCTGTGCGGGCGTGCAGCGGACCGCTATGGGCGCAAGCCGGTATTGCTGGCGACAATCTGTGTCTATTCGCTGATTGAACTTCTTTCTGCTCTGGCACCGGGGCTGGGGGTGTTCCTGTTCCTGCGCGCGCTGTTTGGCGTGGCGTTGGGAGGGGAATGGGGTGTCGGGGCCTCGCTGATGATGGAAAGCGTGCCGCCCGGCTGGCGTGGCACAGCGTCAGGTATTTTGCAGGCGGGGTATCCTGCTGGCTACCTGCTGGCCTCGTTGCTGTTCCTGCTGCTGCCGGTGATAGGCTGGCGTGGCCTGTTTGTGCTGGGAAGCTGCGCTATCTTCTCGGCGCTGTATATCTGGCTATGCGTGCCGGAGAGCCCGGACTGGCTGGCCCGCCAGAAAGCCGGTGCTGGAGCGCCAGCAGGTGAGCGCGCCCCCGGATTGCTGGCCGTGGTGCGTAACAATGCCATGCTGTGCGTGTTCGCCGTGGTGCTGATGTCCGCCTTTAATTTCATGAGCCATGGTTCACAGGATTTGTACCCCAAGGTCTTTCTGGGGCTGGAACGGGGCCTGCCTGCTCCCACCATTACCCTTATGGTGGTGCTGTACACGCTAGCGGCCATGGCGGGAGGCCTGTGTTTTGGCATGCTTTCACAGCGTATAGGGCGGCAATACGCCATTGCTCTGGCGGTCTGTCTGGTGTTGCCGGTTCTGCCGTTATGGACCTTGCCGCATTCAGCTTTGTGGCTGGGTGTAGGGGCGGTGTGCATGCAGTTCTGTGTGCAGGGAGCTTGGGGCGTGGTGCCTGCTTATCTGAACGAGCTTTCTCCGGCTTCGATCCGGGCGACGTTCCGGGGCTGGCCTATCAATGTGGCAACCTGTTTGCTGCCAGCACACCTTTGTTGCAAACGGGCATAGCCCGGTTGTGCGGTGTGGGGCTTGCTCCTGCGCTGATGGCGGTTGTAGGCGGTGGCGCGCTGGCCGTACTGGTGCTGACCTTGCTTAATGCCCGCAGGCAAAAGGCTGAATCGGGCCTGTATGAGGGGTCACCCTTTGCTGATAGTGCAGAGGTTTGAGGGGATGGTGCAGGCTGCATTTGTGCCGGTGGTCCAAGCCGCCTAAACAGGGGGCACTGGTAACGCTTGGCATGGGAAGTCATGAAGGATCTGTTTGAAGGACATCATGTAGGGACCTCGCGCCCGCTGAAACTGTCTGATGATGTCGTGAGTACGGCCACGTATGGCGGCCCGGAAAAATGTTACCGCTATACGCTCCGGCGCGTATGGGATCCGACACGGCACCTGCTGATGTGGTTGATGATGAACCCTTCCGTTGCGACAGAGCAGGGGGATGACCGCACGGTGGCCAAATGCCAGCGCTATGCCCGGGCCTGGGGGTATGGAGGCATGCTGGTGGGTAACACCTTTGCCTATCGCTGCACGGACCAGACACGCCTGCTGGAAACGCCGGACCCCGTGGGGCCGGATAACGATGCCGCCCTGCTGGCCATGGCGCGCGAGGCCGATAAGGTGATCGCGGCTTATGGTTCGCCACATCATCGGGAATTGCGCGCGCGCGGGCCCGAGGTTGTGCATGGCTTACAGGCCCATGGCATTGCGGTTTATGCGCTGCGGCTCAGCACATCGGGGCGGCCGTGCCATCCGCTCTATCTGCCCGCCAGCCTGACACCGGTTCTGCTGCCTGAACAGGCAGGATAGGCACAGGCCCGATATGGCCCGTGTTGACGGCAACGGCGCATCGGTATCGGATGGAGCATGTAATGATGATGGGTAACGGAAGGAACGCAGGATCGTGACGGAACAGGGCAGCGCGCAGAGTGAAAACGGGCAGGATGTGGCGCAGGGTGGCTATCTGGCCTCGGCTGAGTTCAGCACCATGCTGGACCGGCTGGGAGCCGTGGCCGCGCGTACCGGGCTGAATGTCGCGCCGGGCCAGCAGGTGATCCTGACAGCGCCACTCAGCGCCGTGCCGCTGGTGCGCCGGATTACCGAACACGCCTACAAGGCCGGTGCTTCGCTGGTTACGACTTTCTACTCGGATGATGAGGCCACGCTGGCCCGTTACAAATATGCAGCGGAACCCACTTTTGACACGGCCGCAGGCTGGCTGGCGCAGGGCATGGCGGAGGGCTTTCGCGCCGGGGCCGCGCGTATGGCGGTTACGGGCTCCAACCCGACCCTGCTGGCAGGCCAGAACCCTGATCATGTCTCTCGCGCCAGCCGTGCGGCCTCCGCGGTTAATCGTCCGGCCATGGAAATCATCACCAATTTTGATGTGAACTGGTGCATTGTCGCGGCAGCGACTCCGGCTTGGGCCAGTCAGGTTTTTCCCGATATGGCGCCAGATCAGGCGCTGGAAGCCCTGTGGCGGGCCATTTTTTCTGTCTCGCGCCTGACCGGGGCTGACCCCGTAGCAGATTGGGCTGCCCATAACGCTATCCTGCACAAACGTGCATCCGCGTTGAATGATGCCCGTTATGCAGCGCTGCATTTTTCGGGGCCGGGCACGGATCTGACGGTAGGGCTGGCCGATGGTCACGACTGGGCCGCGGGCTCGGAACTGGCGGGCAATGGCGTGTTGTGCAACCCCAATATTCCTACCGAGGAAGTCTTTACCACGCCGCACCGCCTCAAGGTGGAAGGCACGGTGTGCAGCACCAAGCCGCTTTCCTATCAGGGGTCGCTCATAGACGGGATTCAGGTGCGGTTCGAGCAGGGGCGCATTGTGGACATGCACGCAGCACGCGGGCAGGAAACGCTCATGCGGGTACTGGACACGGATGAAGGGTCGCGCAGGCTGGGCGAGGTGGCCCTTGTGCCGCATTCCTCTCCTATTTCGCAAAGCGGTATCCTGTTCCAGAACACCCTGTTTGATGAAAACGCCGCGAGCCATATTGCGCTTGGGCAGGCCTATACAAAGTGCATGCGCGATACGCAGGGGCAGGATCAGGCAGCCCTTGCCGCGCGCGGTGCCAATAGCAGCCTTATTCATATCGATTGGATGATTGGCTCAGGTGCCATTGACGTGGATGCCCTGACGGCGGACGCTACGCGCGTGCCGCTCATGCGTAAGGGTGAGTGGGTTTCAGACGTTTGATGGAACAGATGAAAGAGGGGGTGGGGATGTCTTTTCTCCGTAAGGCAATGCAGCAGCGTCAGGATGCAGGGCGTGGTTTTGGCCGGTTCTGCCGTGTGGCGCTGGGTGTAACCGTGCTGGCAGGGAGTGTGGTTGCAGGCGCTGCGCAGGCGCAGACCACCGCACCGGTAGGCGCTGGCGGGCAGGCTTCGGGCCTGACCCCCGAGCAGGTTGCCACCATGCAGCATGATATGGAAACGGCGCTGCATTATCATCTGGCACCCGATGTGCTGCCACGCCTGTCGGCCACCCTGCGGGGTATTCAGGCAGCGGGTATTCTGCCCCCGGCGCGCTATGGCATGTCGCTGGACCAGCAAGTAGGCTGGTGGAGCAGGTTCCGGGGCTGGAGGCCATTCTCAAGGCGCACGGCTTTACGGCACATGACTTTGTCATGAGCCTGACCTGTGTGGGGCTGACCACCAATTTCATGAATGTTCCGCCCTCTCAGGCTAAAGGCAACATGCCCACGCCTGATGCGCAGAATGTCGATCTGCTCAAGAGCAACCCCAAAGCGCTTCAGGAGTTGGTAGGGGTGCTGCGCGGCGCACGACAGAGTAGCAGCACGTCCGTGCATTAAAAAAACGACAAGGGGGGTGTTAGCCTGTTCTTAACATCTGTCTGGTCTGATCCAGACAGACCCCCGTGTTTGTTGGCACTCAGGTGAGGATGCGACAGTGACCGGTTTTACCTCCGCCGATTCCACCGCTGCCGTTATGCGGGCCACCGCCTATTCCGGGCAGGTTGATGCAACCGACCGCGTAGGGGCCGTTACCCCAGTCAGCAGCGCCACACAGGCTAAAACAGGCAACGATACGGTTGTGCTCTCCAACCTGGCTCTTGAAGCGCTGGGTGATCTGGGGATGACGGGCACGGTGTCTTCCAGCACGCTGGATAGCGTTTTATCAGCCGCCACCCGCTTTACAGAGGGTGCGGTGCTGGTTGATGCGCTCAATAGTGCCCAGCGCTCTGAAGCCACCGCCCTGTTGGAGGCCATGCCGCAGCCCACTGTCAGTATTGGAGATGCCACGGCGCAGCTCGTTCAGGCTACCCGTCTGGCGGGGCTGGAGCAGATGCTTTCCTCCGGGCTAGGACTGGCGGCAGAAACACAGCTTTTTCCCGCTCTGGCTGAAACGGACAGCGTTTCCCTGCTGTTGCAGGCCATAGCGACTGACACTTCCGCTACCAGCACGCAGGGCACACAAGGCGGAGGGCAGACACTCCCTGCCCAGACCGGGCAGGCCCAGACTGCCTCGGCCTCAACTGCATTGCAGGCTTTGGCGGGTGGGCAGGCCAGCACGGAGGCCGCAGCGGTAGCCGCACTTCTGCCCGCCTTGCTGGAAACGGTTGCCCTGAGCGAAGACAGCTTTCTGTCATCAGTCTTTTTTGCATCGGGGCTCCGGCCTTCGATTACCCTGCCGGGGCTTATGCTTTCAGGTACGGCACTGACATCGGTTGCCACAGCACTGGAAAATGCCCTGTCCGGCACGGAACTGACGGATACACAGAAGGCCGTTTTGCTGAACGCATTCAACATGATGCAGGCAGAGGCCGAAACCGGCGGCGTAATTGGCGGGCCGGGAGGCGGTGCGCAAACGGGTGGACTTTATGCTCCACCGGCTCTGTATCACCCGACTGGCACCAACTGGCCCCTGTACAATCAGGTATCGCAAGCCGGGCTCTCTTTGCCCGAAGGCCCGGCAGAACTTGCCGCCAGCATGACCATGGAGGCCGTGGCGTATGAAAATGCCGTGCATCCCGGCCTTGCGGGCGAGGTGCGGCGGCATGATGGTACGCTGTATGCCCAGACCCAGCAGGGCTTGCCCCTGTCCAGCCTGGAAGAAATGGGTCGGAGTGCCTCTAGCGCGGCTTCCAACGAAATGAACAGTTCCGTGGCGCTGGCAGCACTTATGTCTGGTCTGGGTGGCAGTGGTGCAGAGATGGAGGCAGCGTCTTTCTCCAACGCCATGCTGAATAGTACCGCCCTTACATCAGTTATTAATGCGGGCTGGACGGTGCTGCTTTCAGGCTATCAGTTCCGTCTGTATCCGCCCTATGTCCGGCGCAGGCCAAGCTGGTGGCGCAGGCTGCGGGTCTGGCGGACCTCGCCAGCGGCCCCCAACCCGCAGGATGATGCCTTTTATGGCGGTGGCACCCACTCGGGTGGATACACGGCCTAGAACATTCGTTTTGAACGTCCGGTTCGCCAGAAGTCGGGTCAGGGAAGCGCCTTTGGCGCGGTTTCAGAGGGTTGTGGGCAGGTTGGCTCCGGAGGCAGCTCGAGGCTGCGCAGGGTGCCGTTCATGCGGAAATCACCAAAATCCAGATCCAGCCTGTCCACGACCCCATTGGCGTAGGAATGCATGCCAATGGAGTAGGCTGGCGTCATATCCTGCCGGGAGCGATCATAATACGCGACATGGATATGCCCCGCAGGCAGCATGCGTAGGGCAGGCGGGCTGTTGGGCGCGGGAGTAGCTGCCCAGCCCACCAGCGTTGCGTAGCTGTCCTGCGCACCATCGGGCAGGGTGCCGTCAAAGAGCGGGGTGGCCAACTCGCTCTGCTGTGCCATTGCTGCGCTGATCAGCGCACCGGTATGTGCCATGGGAAACATGGTGCCGGGTGGCAGGTTGAGTTTTTTGGACAGTGGGCGGTCATAGGTCACAGAACCGGAGCCATCGGTATTGATCTGGGCCTGTCCGCTAACGGTTTGCAGGATATGGCCATTCACCTGTTCCTGCGTATGGAATGTCAGATGCCGTCCATCCAGACTTTCGCTGGTGGTGTAATCGGACAGCATGTGTTCGGGGCCATGTTCGCGCGTAATGCTCTGGATTTCCAGCTTCTGCACGGTTTCCCATGCGGCACATGTGCGGTGGACGGAATAGCTCATGCTGCCAGAGGCATCGGTTGTGCCGCCCCCGGCGGTTTCCACCAGATCGAGGCTGTACCGTACATTCTGTGATGCGAGTGAGGCAGGCCGGGCGGCCGCGCACACGGCGGCGGGCAGAAAGAAACAGGATGCAAGCAGCAGGCAAAGAGCAGGCGTAGCGGGAGAGCGGGCCGTAAACAGGTAAAAAATCATGAGGGCAAGGGAAAGCATCTGACGGTTTTATGCAACCGTAAGGTGTATAAAAAATCGCGTGAGACATATGGTGTCTGGGTGGAAATGCTGCCTCTAGAGCGGATATCGCCAATATGGTTGCGAGTTGCCGTGGCCATTACTGTTGGGTGTATGGCTCCCTGTTGAGCAGCGCAGAGGCGTTGCGGTCATGAAGGTGCTTGTATTCTTAAACGCTGATAGTGCGCTGAACAGACTATCCTGTATGAAGCACAGGATAATTTTTTTTCTGTACAAGAGCATTTAATACCAAAATAATTGAGGCTTTCTGTTTTCTGGGGGGTGAAATTTATCAATTAATTACGGATAAAAAATGTATTTATACATATTTTTCTATTATCATGATTTTCGGAGCATGATAGATGTTAAAAAAGTGATAGAGAGTTTGAAATGCTAGGTAATAGCAAGCGATATATTTCCATAGAAAAAACAAAAACATATCTTTATTTTTTGTTTTTATATGTCGTTATTGCGTCTCTTTCCATCACTTACACATCGTATCGGGTCGGACACGCTACGATATGGCCAGCGGATGCTCTCATGCTGGCTTCCATTTTTTCAAGAAAAATAGATAATATACAAAGCGCTACGCTGATCACCTTTCTGGCGAGCCTTATTGCCCAGACCATCTGCGGATACCATGGTTTTTATATGGTTCTGTATGCTTTGGTCAGTTCAATCCAGATTTTTCTCTCATGCCATGCTTATAGAATTTATATCAGAAAAGGCCTGATTTTTTCGGACTATAAGTCCATTTTGGTTTTTAATATCAGTTCAGGGGTCATTTTTCCCTTTATCTGCGCGATACTGGGCGGCACATTTAATGCTCTTGAAGCTGGTAGCCCTTTTCTAGGTGATTTTGTGGACTGGTTTTTCAGTCTATCTCTGGGCAATGTAACATTTGCACGGCCCTTTACTTATATTCTCAGCGGCGCACTGCGCGACAATATCAGAAATGCGTTTTCGACCAAAAAAGGTATTTTTGTATCCTGTCTGTCCATTCTGATTACGGTTGTCTCGTCATATCTCGTATTCAACCAGAGTGCTTATCCTTTTCTGTTCATTCCCACGTCATTAGTTATTGCAAATTCACTGCTCTGTGGTGAGGTTCTGGGTTCCAGCACGGTCATGCTCGTGTCCATGCTGGCAATTCATTTCACGTTCAGGAATTCTGGCCCGATCGTGCTGATGCATATCGGTTATCTGGGGCAGGAAGCCATTTTGCAGATCTATCTGCTGTTTCTGGTTTTCACTGAGCGTGCGGTGTCCATCATTTTCATGCGCAATGAAAGCCTGATGCAGGGAGTGGCCGCCAGAGAGCAGATGCTCAATGTGATGATGTCAAACGCAACGGATAGTATTGTCAGTATTGGTTACGATGGTCTGTGCCGCTGGGCAGGTGGGGCTTCGCTCGATCTTCTGGGATGTAGTGCTTCGGATGTCGTGGGGGAGAACATCATTCATGTTCTGGGTGCGGATGAAGTGAATGAAGGGGTTCTACGGTCATTTTTTGAAGATGACAGCAAGACCATCTATACGTTCTCCTACCGTTCCGCTTACAGGAAGATACTGGTTCTGAATGTCAGTTTCAGAAAATTCTGGACGGGTGGTGTCGTGTCTGGGGCAATCGTGACCGTACATGACATTACCAAGGAATCAGAAAAATTGGCTGATGCAATACAGCGTTCTGAAAAAGATCAACTGACAAGGCTGCTGAACCGCGCGGGTTTCAATGAAAAAATGAAAACCCTGATCGGTTCGAATATCAAAACCTTCTGTCTGTCTTATATTGATATTGATCACTTCAAGACCATCAATGACACCTATGGTCATGAAGTCGGTGATCTTGTTCTAACTAAAATCTCCAAACTCATGCTCACGGAAATGCGCGAGGTTGATATCGTTTCCCGCTTTGGGGGAGATGAGTTTGTTATTGCCGTGCTGAGCGATGAGGAAAAGGCGGGCGAGGTTTTTGAACGTCTTGCTCAGCGCGTAAGTGACGAGACTTTTGAAATCAGCCCGGCCCAGAACATCAAAATTACAATAAGCTGCGGATTTGCCAGATACGCGCAGGGCAAGATGCTCGATCTTCTGATACAGGAGGCTGATACCGCCCTGTATGATGCCAAACGCACCGGGCGTAACCGGGTCTGTGCCTTTAATAATCAGAAAATGGTGCTGCAACCGCTGGATGCATGATCCGGCCCGAGGGGGCGGAGGTGTCTATGCGGTCAATGGCGCGCGGGCCAGCGTCCCGCCCTGTTTTTACAGGGCGGGGTATTGTTGTCTTCAGTCTTTGACAGTGACCGGCTTGGGCTTGGGAAGTGCGAGCGCCAGTGACAGTTCCTTGATACGCTCGGCGGGCACCGGGGCAGGGGCGCCCATCATCAGATCTTCGCCCTGCTGGTTGAGCGGGAACAGGATGACTTCGCGGATATTGGGTTCATCTGCCAGCAGCATGACAATGCGGTCCACACCGGGGGCGGAACCACCATGGGGCGGCGCACCGTAGCGGAAGGCGTTCAGCATGCCGCCAAAGCGGGCTTCCACTTCGCTTTCGGGGTACCCTGCAATTTCAAAGGCCCGCACCATGACTTCGGGCAGATGGTTACGGATCGCGCCGGAAGACAGCTCAATGCCGTTGCAGACGATATCATACTGGTAAGCCAGAATATCGAGCGGGTCTTTGCTGTTCAGCGCATCCAGCCCACCCTGAGGCATGGAGAAGGGGTTGTGCGAGAAATCGACCTGCTTGGTTTCCTCGTTGAGTTCGTACATCGGGAAATCGGTAATCCAGCAGAACCGGAAGGCATTTTTCTCGATCAGGTCGAGTTCTTCCGCAAGGCGGGTGCGCACAAGGCCGGAGAACTTGGCTACGTCATGCCCTTTGCCTGCGGCAAAGAAAACGGCATCGCCCGGCTTTAGGCCCAGTGCGGTGCGGATGCTTTCCACGCGGCGGGCCTCAAGGTTTTTGGCAATGGGGCCCTGACCACCGTCTTCATTGAAGGTGATGTAGCCAAGCCCGCCCGCGCCGTTTTCACGCGCCCAGGCATTGAGCTTGTCAAAGAAGGAGCGCGGACGGTCGCCCGCACCCGGTGCCGGGATAGCGCGGATTTCGCCACCATCTGCCGCAATTTTTGCAAACAGCCCAAAGCCCGAACCGTCAAAGGCTTCCGTGACGTCGGTAATCAGCAGCGGGTTGCGCAGGTCAGGCTTGTCCGAGCCATACACCTTCATGGCGCGGGCATAGGGAATGCGCTCGAAGGGGGCGGTGCTGACGGTGCGGCCATTGCCGAACTCCGTGAACAGTCCGCTCATGACCTCTTCCATCACGGCGAAAATTTCGTCCTGTGTGGCGAAGGCCATTTCAAAATCGAGCTGGTAGAACTCACCGGGGGAGCGATCTGCGCGGGAGGCTTCGTCACGGAAGCACGGAGCAATCTGGAAGTAGCGGTCGAAACCGGCCACCATGGCAAGCTGCTTGAACTGCTGCGGGGCCTGCGGCAGGGCATAGAACTTGCGGGGTGGTTGCGCGAAGGCACCAGAAAGTCACGAGCCCCTTCGGGGGATGAGGCGGTCAGGATCGGGGTCTGCAGTTCCACGAAGCCCAGCTTGGTCATGCGGTGGCGCATGCTGGCGATCACTGAGGCGCGCAGGCGGATGTTGCGGTGCACCTTGTCGCGGCGCAGGTCGATATAGCGGTAGCGCAGGCGCAGTTCGTCGGAATAGTGTTCCTGCCCGGCCACCTGCAGCGGCAGCACGCTGGCAGCGGACTGGAGCACAAATTCACGCGCCCGTACCTCGATATCTCCCGTGGCCAGATCCGGGTTGCGGGTGCTCTCTTCGCGCAGAACCACTTCGCCAGTGACGGTTATCACGCTTTCAACGCGCACATGTTCGACCGTTTCCATGACGGGCGAACCCGCGGGGATAACAATCTGGGTAATGCCGGTCTCGTCGCGCAGGTCAATGAACAGCAGCCCACCGTGGTCCCGCTTGCTGTGTACCCAGCCGGACAGGCGGGTTGTGGCGCCCGCATCGTGCGCGCGAAGGGCCGAGCAGCTGTGGGAACGGTAGGGGTGCATGGCTGTGTCCTGAACTCTGGCCCGTTGTGCGGGCATGGCTGTGACCGGAAAAAGAGAATGCTCTAGAAGGCGGAGGAAGCAGGGGCGGGGCCGATATGTCAAGGCTGCATTCGGCTGTAATGGCGCGCCAAGCTTGCTTTGAGGGGGCTTTTCCTGTAAGGCGCAGCCACCACACGGGCACCCCTGGAGGCACGTGTGATGACAAGTTCTTTAGGAGAGACCAACGTGTCCAAGATTACATCGATTGAAGCTTCGGCGCGCGCGAGGGCTGGTAAGGGGGCAGCGCGGGGCGACGAGGCGTGAAGGTCTGGTGCCGGCTGTTGTTTATGGTGGCAACCAGGAACCCGCTCTGATCGCGCTTGATCCGCGCGTTATCGTCAAGGGCCTGCAGACGTCTGGCTGGCGTTCACGCGTGTATGAAATCACGGTGGACGGCAAGGTTGAACGCGCCCTGATCCGTGACGTGCAGCTGCACCCGGTGAAGGATTCGCCGGTTCATGTCGACTTCCTGCGTCTGGCCGCTGGCTCGCGCGTGCATGTTGAAGTGTCCGTGCATTTCGTGGGTGAAGACAAGTCCCCCGGCATCAAGCGCGGTGGCATGCTGAACGTTGTGCGCCACACGGTTGACGTGGAAGTGGAAGCGGATCGTATTCCCGAGTTCTTCACGGTTGATCTGTCCGCGCTCGACATCAACGACAACGTGCGTTGGGAAGACGTGAAGGGCACCGAGGGCGCGAACCCGGTCTCTCACGAGCCTAACTTCGTGATCGCCAGCATTGCCGCGCCGAGCGTGGACACCACGGCGACCGAGGAAGCCAAGGCTGATTGGTCCGGCTTTTTTAAGGTCACTGGCTGAATAGCACGAATGTGGGGGCATACGCGGTGCGTATGCCCCCCGTTGTGTTAAGGATATGAGGTAAAAGCAGGCTATGCTGCTCTGGGTCGGACTTGGCAATCCCGAGTCCTCCATGCGTCGGCACCGGCACAATGTCGGTTTCATGGCGGTGGAAGCCATCGCGGCGCGTTACGGGTTTTCACCCTGGCGCAACCGCTTCAGGGGCGAGGTGGCCGAGGGCCGCGTGGGCGGGCACAAGGTGCTGGCGCTGCTGCCCATGACTTATATGAACCGTTCGGGTGAGAGCGTGCAGGACGCGGCTGCGTTCTATAAAATCCCGCCCGAGCGGATAACCGTTTTCCATGACGAACTCGACCTTGCGCCGGGCCGGCTGCGTATCAAGCAGGGTGGCGGGGCCGCAGGGCATAATGGCCTGCGCTCGACGGATCGTATGCTGGGCACGCCCGAATACTGGCGTGTGCGGATCGGCATTGGTCATCCGGGCGAAAAAGCGCGGGTGCATGGCTGGGTGCTGGGAAATTTTACGGACTCTGACCGCCAGGAATGGCTGGACCGGACGCTGGAGCGCATGGCGGATGCCGCGCCCCTGCTGGCCGATGGCCGGGCGGATCAGTTTATGACGCGTGTTGCATTACCGGATGGGAGCAAGGGCTGATGGGTTTCAACTGCGGGATCGTGGGGCTGCCCAATGTGGGCAAGTCCACTCTGTTCAACGCGCTGACGGCTACGGCCACGGCGCAGGCGGCCAATTATCCGTTCTGCACCATAGAGCCAATGTGGGCCGTGTTGCGGTGCCTGACCCCCGGCTGGACGCGCTGGTGCGTATCGGCAAATCGCAGCGCGAGATACCGACCAGCTTGAATTCGTCGATATTGCCGGGCTGGTGCGTGGTGCCTCCCGTGGTGAAGGCTGGGCAATCAGTTTCTGGCCAATATCCGCGAGGTGGACGCGGTCATTCATGTTCTGCGCTGCTTTGAGGATGACGACATCACCCATGTCGAAGGTGGTGTGGACCCGGTGCGTGACGCTGAAATCATTGAAACCGAGCTGATGCTGGCGGATCTGGATTCGCTGGAAAAGCGTCTGCCCAACCTGCAGAAACGCGCCCGGAACCGTGACGCCGAAGCTATGGCCCAGATCGAAGTCATGGAACCGATCATGGAGGCCCTGCGCGAAGGGCGGCCCGTGCGTGCCGTTATTCCGGCGGGGCAGGAGGAAACGGTGCGCCGCCTCCAGCTTCTGACCAGCAAGCCGGTTCTGTATGTCTGCAATGTTGAGGAAGACGCAGCGGCTGAAGGCAATGCCTTTTCGCGCAAGGTGCAGGCCATGGCCGAGGCGCAGGGCGCTGCGGTCGTGATCGTTTCTGCTGCGATCGAGGCGGAAGTCAGCCAGCTTGAAGATGCGGAACGCCGTGAATTCCTTGAAGGGCTGGGCCTCAAGGATAGCGGGCTGGACCGCGTGATTGCGGCCGGTTACGGCCTGCTGGGGCTGCGGACCTATTTTACGGTTGGTCCGAAGGAAGCCCGTGCTTGGACCATTACGGCAGGCACGAAGGCACCGCAGGCCGCGGCTGTCATTCACAATGACTTTGAACGTGGCTTCATTGCTTGTGAAACCGTCGCATACGAAGATTATGTTCGCTATGATGGCGAGGTCGGGGCGAAAGAAGCCGGGCGTCTGCGTATTGAAGGGCGTGAATACGTCGTGCAGGATGGCGATGTGCTACTGTTCCGCTTTAACGTCTGAAGTGCGCAGCCTTTTAATTTTACTGGAACAGGGCCGCAGGGTGCGGCCCGCCAAACCGGAATGGAGATAGGAACACCGTCATGATCACGGAGGGAGACAGTCTGCAGCATGTGGCGCAAGGGGCCGTTCCTGTTCAGCAGGGTAACGGTTTGCCAGATGCGGGACCGATGATCGCACTTGCCCGACGCGCCCGGCATGCGTCGCGGGTGCTGGCCCAGAGTTCTTCTTCTGATCGAGACAAGGCGCTCTGGGCTGCTGCCGCAGCCCTGCGCGAGATGGCCCCAGCCATTCTGGAGGCCAATGCCCGTGATCTTGACGCTTCTACCGCCACCGCTGCTTTCCGTGACCGCCTGACCCTTACCCCCGAGCGGGTGGAGGCCATGGCGCAGGGGCTGGAAGCCATAGCGGACCTGCCTGACCCCGTGGGGCAGGTTCTGGAAGAATGGACACGCCCGAACGGGCTGCGCATTCGCCGTGTGGCAACCCCGGTTGGGGTGATTGGCGTTATTTACGAAAGCCGCCCCAACGTGGGGGCTGATGCCGCAGGTCTGTGCATTAAATCCGGCAATGCCGTGCTGCTGCGGGGCGGTTCTGAAAGCCTGCAGAGCGCGCGGGCCATTCATGCCGCTGTTCAGGCTGGCTTGCGTGCTGCCGGTCTGCCGGCAGACGCGGTGCAGATTGCTCCCGATGCAGACAGGCGGCATGTGGCCGATATGCTGGGGGCCGCTGGTCTGGTGGACCTGATCATTCCGCGCGGCGGGCGTTCACTGGTCGAGCGGGTGCAGGCCGAGGCCCGTGTGCCGGTGCTGGCCCATGCGGAAGGGCTGTGCCACACCTATGTGCACGCGGCGCAGATCCTGCATGGCGCGCCGGATTGTGCTGAATGCCAAGATGCGGCGCGTGGGCATTTGTGGTGCCACGGAAACCCTGCTGATTGACGCGGCGATAGCTCCCTCCCTGCTGCCGCAGATTGTGGCGGATCTGGCTGATAAGGGCTGCACGTTCCATGCAGATGAGCGCGCACGCGCCATTGTGCCTGAACTGCCCGCCGCGACAGAAGAGGATTTCGCGACGGAATGGCTTGATGCGGTGCTGAATGTGGCGGTGGTTGATGGCGTGGAAAACGCGCTTGATCATATCGTGCAGTTTGGCTCATCCCATACCGAAGCCATTGTGACATCGGATGAAAGTGTTGCCATTCGCTTCATGAACGGCGTTTCCAGTGCTGTGGTGATGTGGAACGCTTCCACCCAGTTCTGCGATGGCGGAGAGTTCGGGTTCGGGGCCGAGATCGGTATTGCCACAGGGCGTTTCCATGCCCGTGGGCCGGTGGGTGTCGAGCAGTTGACGACCTTCCGTTACGAAGTGATCGGGAACGGTCAGGTCCGGGCCTGAAAGCCCCGGCCCGGCGGATAACACAAGCGGGCAGGGAGTAGACATGCCTTCTGATCTGCTTCCGCCTGCGTTGTCCGCTTCTGCTGGGCGTTCCATTCCTACATGGGGTGATGGGCGTCGGGCGCGGATCGGCCTGCTGGGGGGGTCTTTCAACCCCGGACATCTGTGGCACCGCACGATTGCGCGGCGTGCGTTGAAGGTGCTGGGGCTCGATCAGGTGTGGCTGATGGTCTCGCCGGGCAATCCGCTCAAGGCAGGGCAGGCCATGGCTGCGTTCGATGCCCGCATGGCCACTGCTCGCGCGCTGGGTGATGGTCGTAAAATTGTGGCGACGGATATCGAGGCGCGACTCGGCAGCCGTTACACGGTGGATACAGTTGGGCTCTTGCGGCGGCGTTTTCCGCATGTGCGGTTTGTCTGGCTGATGGGGGCCGATGGCCTTGCCTCACTGCCACGCTGGAAAAGCTGGCGCGTTCTGGTGCATGATCTGCCCATAGCGGTGTTCCCGCGGCCGGGGCAGAACGCACCAGCACTGAACGGGGCG
>NZ_BAIN01000038.1 GCF_000613285.1 Acetobacter papayae JCM 25143
CGAGACCGCCATAATCCTGCCGGTCATGATTGTTTTTCTGGTCGGGTTCATGGAAACCGGCTGGCAGTTGCTTACCGCCATGGTGTTGCAGAACGGGGCGGAGGATGCCGCCCGCTTTGTAGAAACCGGCCGCACCGCCAGCGGGGGTAAATGTGCATCGTTGCCGGACCTCGTAGCGGCGGATTCGGGCGGTATCCTGCGGGCCGCACTGGTGCGTGTCAGTGCCGAGCCCCGGCCGGACAGCACGGCTTTTTATACTTTTAGCTACACGCAGGCCTATTTTACGCCATGGATGAGCATGCTGGTGGGGCAGGCATCCATGCGGCATTCCGTCAGGGTTCTGATCCATGATACAGCGCCAGAAGCCTGCGCGCCTGCGTAGCGGCAATGTGGCGATTGAAGCCGCACTTGTGCTCTCCCTGTGCACCGTTCTGCTGGTGGGCATGGTGGAGCTGGGACAGGCGCAGCGGCGCTGGTACCAGCTTTCCGCCCTGACGGATCATGTCGGGCAGATGGTGGCGCGCGCGCCTACGCCCTCAGCAACGTTTATCCAGACCATTTTGCAGAACGAGCACAGCCTGCCAGTTCTGGCGCGCGAAGGGGCGGTGCTGCAGTTGGGCATTGCCACGGTTCTGCCCGGCAAACAGGCTGCGACCATAACCCGCTATGATGCGGGAACGGGCGGCTGCACCCCGCATGATCCGGCGGCGGCCCTGTCTGCTCTTTCAGATGTGGCGGGGGTGTTTGTTGTGGTGCAGGGATGCATGCCTGCTCAGGGGAGTCGGATTCTGGGGGGTGGCATGCTGCCAACCCTCTACAGTAGCACCGTTTTTGCGCTGAAACCCTGACGATATGCAGGTGATATGAGCAAGTCTTAACAACCTGTAATAAAAATTTTATGTCGCTGGAAAATGCGCGGTTTTCTCCTATTTTCAGGAAGAAGCCGTGTCAATGCGTCTTGGCTGTTCAAAAAAAACCGGACTAGAAAGAACGCCATGACGACCTTATGCAGCTCAGCGGTCTGCGCCAGAAACAGGAGCATGGCCGTATGAATCAGATTGTTCTCGTCGCGCTCAAACGGCCGTACACCTTCGTGGTGCTGTCGATTTTGATCCTGGTGTTCGGCGTTCGCGCGGTCGTGCGCACACCTACCGACGTCTTCCCCAGTATCCGCATTCCTGTCGTGGCGGCGGTATGGACCTATACCGGCCTGATGCCCGAGGATATGTCGGGGCGGGTTATTTATTATTACGAACGTGCCCTGACAGCCACAGTCGGCAATATCGAACATATCGAGAGCCAGTCCTATTACGGCCGCGGGATCGTGAAGATTTTCTTCCAGCCCGGCACGGATACGGCGGTGGCGCAGGCGCAGGTTACCGCGGTTTCGCAGACCGTGATCAAGCAGATGCCAACCGGCAGCACGCCGCCGCTGATCATGGCCATGGATGCGTCTTCCGTGCCGGTGCTGACGCTTCAGGTGTCGTCAGACCATATGACGGCCTCGGAAATTTACGACATGGCCTCCAATCTGGTGCGCCCGGCACTGGTTTCGGTGGCGGGGGCAGCCATTCCCAACCCGTATGGGGGGGAGCCGGGCAATGTCATGGTGGATCTCGACCCCACCAAGCTGCTGGCGCACAAACTCTCCGCTGCGGATGTTACCGCGGCACTGGCCAAGCAGAATATCGTGCTGCCAGCAGGCGACCAGCGTATCGGCACGTTTGACTGGATGGTGCAGACCAACGCCTCGCCTACCGAGCTTCAGGCGTTTAACGACCTGCCTATCAAACAGGTGGGCAATTCGGTCATTCACCTGCGCGATGTGGCATGGGTGCACCGTGGCGGGCCGCCGCAGACCAACCTTGTGCTGGTCAAGGGCCAGCAGGGTGTTCTGATCGTCATCATGAAAGCGGGTAATGCATCCACGCTGGATGTGGTGGCAGGGGTCAAGAAACTGCTGCCCGGTATCGTCAAAACCCTGCCCGATGGCGTGAAGATCGACGTTATCAGCGATGCCTCCACCTTCGTGAAGGAATCCGTGCGCGACGTGGTGCAGGAAATGGTGACCGCTGCCGTGCTGACAGGGCTGGTGGTGCTGCTGTTCCTAGGCTCATGGCGTTCCACCGTTATTATTGCCACCTCCATTCCGCTGGCCATGCTGTGCTCCATTATCGGGCTCAACTGGGCGGGGCAGACCATCAATGTCATGACGCTGGGCGGGCTGGCGCTGGCCGTTGGTATCCTTGTGGATGACGCCACCGTCATGATCGAGAATATCGACGCGCATCTGGCGCAGCAGAAGGATCTGGAACAGGCCATTATCGATGCGGCCAACCAGATCGTGGTGCCTACATTCGTCTCCACCCTGTGCATCTGTATCGTGTGGATGCCGCTTTTCCAGCTGACCGGGGTTACCGGCTGGCTGTTCACGCCCATGGCCGAGGCCATTATTTTCGCCATGCTGGCATCGTTCATCCTGTCGCGCACGCTGGTGCCGACCATGGCCAAATACATGCTGGCCGGGCAGGAGAGCCAGCACGGGGCTGGCCATGGTGCGCCCCAAGGGTCGCAGGCGGCGGGTGTGCGTGGTTTTCTGGTGCGTTTCCAGCGTGGGTTCGAACGCGGGTTCGAGCGTTTCCGGCATGGTTACAAGGCCCTGCTGGATACGCTTATCGGCCTTGGCGGGCGCTTTGTTGGCGGGTTCCTGCTGGTGGCGGTGGCGTCTTTAGGGCTGCTGTTTTTTGTCGGGCAGGATTTCTTTCCTGAAATCAATTCCGATGTGCTGGCCATGCACATGCGCGCGCCGATCGGCACAAGGCTGGAAGAAGCGGGCAAGATATCGCAACTGGTCAATGCCGAGATCGAGCGTCTGCTGCCCGGTCAGGTTGTTTCCATTGTCGATAACTGCGGCCTGCCGTTCAGTCCGCTTAACCAGACCTATATTCCCACCCCCACGGTGGCACGCAGGATTGCGACCTGACCATTTCGCTCAAAAATCCTGAATCTCCCGTGGCGCAGTATCGCGAAATCCTGCGCAAGGGTCTGGCGCGGGCGTTCCCCGGCACGGAAATGACCTTCCAGCCTGCCGATCTAACAGCGAAAATCCTCAATTTCGGCTCTCCCGCCCCGCTCGATGTGCAGGTGGTAGGGCGCGCGCTCAAGGATAACTTTGCCTTCGCCAACCGTGTTGCCGCCCGCCTGCGGCGTATTCCCGGTGTGGTGGATGTGAGCGTGCAGGAACCGATGACCCAGCCGACCCTGCATATCCATACCCGCCGCCGTTACGCGCTGGGTACGGGCATTACCGAGGCGGATGTTGCCAACAACATGCTGGTGGCGCTTTCGGGCAGTTCGCAGGTGGGGCAGGTATACTGGCTGGACCCCGCTACCGGGGTTTCGCATCTGATCGATATCCAGACCCCCGCACCCTATCTGCAAACGCTCAATAGCCTTGAGCTGCTGCCCGTGGACCACGAAGGCGGTAATGCCGGTGGCGCGCCTCCGGCTCTGCTGGGTGGGTTGAGCCAGATTACCGCTACCGGCACCCCGGCCGAGGTTTCGCACTACAACATCATGCCCGCGATCAATATCTACGCCTCTAACGAAGGGGTGGATCTGGGCACGGTGGCGCGTCAGGTCGCGCGTGTGGTGGATGAGGAGCGCACCAACCTGCCGCATTCTTCCTCCATGAATGTGTATGGTCAGGGTGTGACCATGAACTGGGCCTATGCGGAATTGCTGGGCGGGTTGGCCATGTCCATTCTGCTTGTCTACCTGATTGCGGTTGTCAATTTTCAGTCCTGGCTTGATCCGTTCATTATCATCACGGCACTGCCCGGCGCGCTGGGTGGTATTGCCTGGGCGCTGTTTCTGACCGGCACGGCCCTGTCCGTTCCCGCATTGACCGGGGCCATCATGTGCATGGGCACGGCTACGGCCAATTCCATTCTGGTGGTGTCCTTCGCGCGGGATGAACTGGCCCGCCACGGTAATGCCGTCAAGGCAGCGCTGGATGCCGGGTTCGAGCGTATCCGTCCGGTGCTGATGACAGCTTCGGCCATGATTGTGGGCATGCTGCCCATGTCCATGAGTAATTCACAGAACGCGCCGCTGGGCCGCGCCGTTATTGGCGGGCTTACGGTGGCAACCCTTGCCACGCTGCTGTTCGTGCCGTGTGTGTTTGCCCTGCTGCATGGCCGCAGGCGCAAAGCGGGGGAAGATAATCAGGCGGGAGAGCCAGCATGAGCGACCACAGACCGGCCCCCCCGGCACAGGACGGGCAGAACGGCCAGTTGGATGACGACCGGATGACACCGGGCAGTGGGCATGTCTCTCCGAAGGCGCGCCTGACCCTGACCCTGCTTGCCGGGGGCGCGCTGGCGCTGGCCTGCGGTGGTGTCGTGTGGCGGCATATCAATTACGACAAGGTGGCCCGCGCCACGGCCGAGGCCGCTCAGCCGCATGTGCAGGTGATTACACCCGCCCCCGGCCCGGATACCCGCAAGCTCGACCTGCCTGCCAATATTGCCGCGTGGTATCAGGCGCCGATTTATGCGCAGGTCTCGGGCTACGTGAAGATGTGGTACAAGGATATCGGCGCGCATGTGCATGCGGGCGATCTTCTGGCCGAAATCGACACTCCGGGGCTGGACGCCCAGTACGCGGCGGCCACGGCCAACCTGGACGTGGCACTGGCGCGCTACAAGCTGGCCCAGATTACGGCGCGGCGCTGGAAAGCGCTTGAGGGTACGCAGGCTGTTTCCCAGCAGGAAGTGGATGTGCAGATCGCCAATGCCGAGGCCGAACAGGCGCAGGTTGAGGCCGCCCGGCACGAAATGGAGCGGTTCAAGGCGCTGGAAGGCTTCAAGCGCATTGTGGCCCCGTTCGATGGGATCGTGACGGCCCGTATGGCCGATGTGGGGGATTACGTGAATGCGGGCCGGGGCGATGTCGGCTCCAGCGGTAACGCCACGGAGCTGTTCTCCGTAGCGGATGTGCACGCCATGCGCGTGTTCGTGGCCGTGCCGCAGGATTATGCGGATGTGATTTCTCCGCGCCTGACCGCTACCCTGACTCTGCCGCAGTTTCCCCGCCGGGTTTTCGAAGCACGGTATCTGGCCACCGCCACGGCTTTTAGCCCCGGCACGCGTACGGTCAATACCGAGCTGATGGTGGATAACCCCAATGGTGAGCTGTGGCCCAACTCTTACGCGACCGCGCATTTTGAGGCACCGGGCACCCCCGGTGTGCTGATCCTGCCTGAAGGGGCGGTGATTTTCCGTGCACAGGTACGCAGGTGGCTTTGGTGGATTCAACCGACCATGTGCATCTGGTGCCGGTGCAGGTTGGTACGATTTATGGCACCACACTTGAAATCCTGTCCGGGCTGAAACCTGATGACAGGGTGATCAACAATCCGTCCGCCGGATTGCTGAATGGTGACAAGGTGGCGATCGTGCCGGGTACGCGCGGTTATAATGCACCGGTTTATCCGCCTGCGGCCCCTGTAGCACCGCTGGCACCACAGGCCGCCACGCCCGCATCCTCCAACGCCACGCAGGGGGATGCCGCGGCACCGGCTGGTGCTGCAGCACTGGAGACTAGTCACCATCATGGTCACCTGTCCGGTCCGCCGGGACATGGTTCGCATGACGGTTCGAGCGACAATGTGCGCGCCATGCCGGAGGAACGCTCCGTGCCAGAAGCGGGCGGCAGCGGTAATGGGGCGTTTGCGGCCCATGCGGGGGCCCATGCGGAGCGCGCGTGCCCTTGGAGGGGCCGCCCTGCTGGCCCTGACACTCAACGGGTGCGATATGGCGCCCGCCTACCGGCCAGCACAGCTTGTTTACCCCCCGACTGGGAGGGGCAGGGCGTAATCGGTTATGGCCACCCGGATGAAATTGCTTCCCGCCCGGACTGGTGGACCGCCTTTGGCGACCCTGAACTCAACCGGCTGGAACAGCAGGCACTGGCCGCCAACCCGGACCTGCAGGCGACGGCGGAATCCTTTACACAGGCGCGGGATGTCGCAGCACAGGTAGCGGCCCATCTTTACCCCCAGATCGAGGGTATGGCCGGGGGTGAGCGCTACAAGTCCTCGCATCACCGGTTGTGGCGTGGCGCGGGGGCTACCGGGCCTGCCTATATGTCGTCCGAGCAGTATCAGGCATCGGCCACATGGGAGCCGGATTTCTGGTCCGCTATCCGTAACCGCAAACGCATGTCCGAGCAGTCAGCCCAGCAGCAGGCGGCGGATTATGCCGTGGCCCGTCTGGCGCTGGAGGCCGAGGTTGCGCGCGATTACATAGCCCTGCGCGGCTTTGATGCGCAGGATGCGGTCTATCGTGATTCCATCCGGTATTACAGTCTGGCCGTGCATATTACCCGGCTGCGTCTGGCCGGGGCCATTTCCGCCGGGCTGGATGTCTCGCGTGCTGAAACCCAGCTTGCCTCCACGCAGGCGCGTGAGACCGATATCCATGCCAGCCGTGATGTGATGGAGCATGCGCTGGCCATTCTGGTCAATCAGGCCCCTGCGGCGTTTCATATTGCCCCGCGTGAGCGGATCGACCTGACAGATGTGCAGCCTTCGACCGGCCTGCCTTCCACCCTGCTGGAGCGTAGGCCCGATATTGCCTCGGCCGAAAGGGCCATGGCGCAGGCCAACCGGGCTATCGGGGTTTCACGCGCGGCGTTCTATCCGCATGTGACGTTCAACGCCATGACGGGTTTCATGGATAACGGGTTCGATCTCGCCTCGCTCTCCAACTCCATGTACCAGTTTGGCGCACAGGCCGTGCTGCCGCTGTTTCAGGGCGGGGTGCGCCGGGCGGAACTGCAACGGGCGTGGTCGCAGTACCGTCAGGCGGAAGACCGTTATCGTGGCACGGTGCTCGATGCGTTTGCGGAGGTGGAGGACGGGCTGACCAACGTTAACCGCCTGCGCACCGAAACGGATCAGGCTCGGCAGGCAGTGGAAGCCGCCCTGCGCACGCAGGGCATGACCATGGCGCTCTATACCGGCGGGCTGACCAATTATCTGGATGTGGTAGTGGCGCAGCAGGCCGCACTGAGCGCGCGGATTATCCTTGTGCAGGTGGATACACGCCAGCATCAGGCCTCGGTAGCCCTCATTGCGGCGCTGGGTGGCGGGTGGTCGCGCAAGGACCTGCCTGCGGAAAAAGCTATCCGTCCGTTTGGTCCGTTGCAGTACGGAAACCTGCGGGCACCAAAGCCTGTTGGCGGTGTGGATGGCAGCCCCCATGCGGGTGATACCAACCTGAGCACCATGCCCACGCACTGAAATCAGCCGCCCGGTGATCTTTCAGGCCGGGCGGAGGCAAGGGGCACATAGGCTCTGGCCACAAGGTGCAGCGTATCGCGGTGGAGCAGAACGCCGAAAACCAGCGGAACGCTCGCAGCCGTGGTGATGACTATTTGCTGATGCGCCGCATCATACACGCAGCCCGGTGGTGCAGGTGTTGCGTGGAAAAGGGTTCTGGCGTTGAAATTGGCGGCGAATATCTGCCCGCTACTGGCGCAGGCGGCATCGGGTGGGGTGTTTGCGCCCAGTGCTGGCAACTGGGCGGCAACAAGACTACCCACGGCGTCAGCCCCGGTCTGGAGCCGCTGTTTGACGATATAGCCGCGCGAGAGATCCAGCCCCATCGCAACCAGCAGCAGGAAAACCGGCAGGACAATGGCGGTGATGATCGCCACCACGCCACGGTTGTCCATGCGTTTTACCGCGCTGGTTTTCACGGAGTGTCGGGGTGGTAGATATCGGGCCGTTCGGGGCTTTCGGTATAGGCCAGAACCAGAGCGCTTGGGCTCATGCGTTCGACCTGCGAGCCTTCGGGGCGACCCACCTGCCCGGTAATGAACAGGGCCACCGTATGCCCCTGCGGGTCCATGCCACGAAAGAGAATGACCGAACCATCCGCCATGATGGCGTTGGTGGCCGTACGGCCGGGCGGAAAGCTCAGCCGTTCAAAATAGGCCTGTAGCAGCGAGCCTGTTTCCAGCAGGGTTGAGGGCGTATTGGCGGGGTCGTCTGAGGTTTCCCACGTAATATGCACAGCACTCAGCAGGTGGCTGCGGTAGCCGAAGACGTAATGCACCGCAGCCCGGCCATCATATTTGCCGCTGGCAGATGCTGCACCACGATCGTCAGGACCGGTGTGCGCTGCTCGGCATTTTGCGAGGCATGGATGGCGCTGTCCTCAAGCCCGAAATCGCTGTTGATTGCCTGCCGCACACCGTTTTCATCCATACCGAAACGGGCGGAGCGAAAACCGTTCAGCCGGGCGGTGGCGCCGGGCTGGGGAGAGACGACAGCAGGGTTAGAGGGCGTGCCCACCGTGGAAGGCAGGTCCTGCGCTCTGGCATGGCCTGACAGCAGGGCACAGGGCAGGGTGGTGGCAAGCAGCAGGGCTATGCCAGTCAAGGCCTGTGCCCGGTGCAACCAGCCATGGTGGGAGAGCGTATCGGGTGAGAAACCCCGGCGTGAAGTCATGTTGAGTCCATCCCGCTTTGTCTGTCCGTGTTCTGCCGCCATTGCCGGGTATCCGACAGGGGGTGTGGGGGGTCAAGGCCTGTTTCCTTCCTGTCGGGTTTTTCATCGGTTTTTCGGGGCAACGGTGTTGATGTGCGTCAACGACAGCGGTGGCTATGCGCGGCACAAGGACAAAGCCGGTGTTGTGTGGGCAGGGCACAGGCCCAGCCCGTTTTTTGCAGGCATGACGTAAAAACAGGCAAAAGACAGGAGAGAGCGGTTATGGGACGTGTCGCAGGCAAGGTTGCGCTGGTCACAGGCGCGGCCAATGGTATTGGCAGGGCCACGGCCCTGTTGCTGGCGCGTGAAGGTGCCAGAGTCTTTGTAACCGATCTGAAGGAGCAGGACGGCGCGCAGGTTGTGCACGAGATCGTGCAGGCTGGGGGGCAGGCATCGTTTCTGCGGCTGGATACAGCCGATGAAGGAAATTGGCAGACCGTTCTGGCAGCGGTGCGCGCGCAGGTCGGACGGCTTGATATCGCGGTCAACAATGCGGGTATTGCCTATAGTGGCACCGTGGAAAGCACCGACCTTGAACACTGGCGGCGGGTGCAGTCCATCAATCTCGACGGCGTGTTTCTGGGCACGAAATATGCGATCGAGCTGATGAAGGAGCACAAGGCGGGGTCCATCATTAACCTCTCCTCCATTGAAGGCTGATAGGCGACCCTACGCTGGCGGCTTATAACGCCAGCAAGGGCGGGGTGAGGCTGTTTACCAAATCGGCTGCTCTGCACTGTGCGAAGTCGGGCTACGGCATTCGCATCAATTCCGTGCATCCGGGTTATATCTGGACACCCATGGTGCAGGGCCTGACGGCAGAGGACGCGGCAGCCCGGCAGAAACTGGTGGACCTGCACCCTATCGGCCATCTGGGAGAACCCGACGATATTGCCTATGGCATTCTGTATCTGGCTTCCGACGAATCCAAGTTCATGACAGGCAGTGAACTGGTGATAGACGGCGGCTATACCGCACAGTGATTTCGGGTTGAAAGTGGCCGAATACAGGCTGGTTATTCACCGTAGAATATATCACACCTGTGGCCCGTGTGTGACGGGTGTTGCGCCGGGACACAGGCAGTGCAGGGTGCAAGTGAAAATATTAACGGAATCTTACATTTTTCTTTTGTTTATAGGGAAATGGAAACTTTCTTTTAACGATTTAAACTAGAATATCAAAAGAAGTAAAAGAACCGTTCTGACGGTTTTTTCAGGCCATACATTTTTCAAGGCTTTGTGTTGCTGAGTCTATAGACCTGAACCGAGCGGAGCCCTGCTTTTGGGACGGAACCAGAACCGGACAAGCGCAGGCCACCCGGCAGCAGCGCAGGCGAATGTTTTTACGACCGTGTTTCCTGCCTGTGCGTCAGGGAACACCATGGGAGGATAAAGTCCGCGCAAGCGGGACGCCGCCGGCACCAGCCGGGTGGCTTATATGTTTTTGAATTTCCTCAGCAGCGGTGTCTCGCCGCAAGGTTGCGACAATGCCTGCACCTCAGCCCGTACAGTACAGCGCCCCCGATACCACATCCTTTTTCGCGGATATGCTGGCTCAAGCAACGGACGGCGTCATCATTATCGATGACCTGAATAATATCGTTTTTTTCAACACTGCGGCCGAACGGCTGTGGGGGTGCCTGGCCAGAGATGTTCTGGGGCGTAATGTTAAATGTCTGGTGCCCATGGAACATCGCGGGCGGCATGATGGCTACGTAAACCGCAACCGCGAAACAGGGCAGCGCCGTATTGTCGGCACCTCGCGCGAGGTTACTTTTGTCCGTAGTAATGGCGATTACGTTGCGGCTGAAATGTCCATTTCCAGCGCGCTGGTCGGCGCGGATCAGCGGCGTTATTACATGGCCGTTGTCAAAGGGGTGACGGAAGAGAGCCACCGGCGCAAACTGCTGGACCTGCAAGGCCAGATCTTTACCGTGCTGGCGGCGGACAGCACCGCGCAGGATGTGGCCGACATGCTCTGCGCCGAGGCCGAGCGCCTTGTGCCCAACAGTATTGCGGCCCTGTTGCAGGTCACGCCCGAACGCTGGCTGGAAGTGCTCTCGGGCGAAGGCCTGCCCCGGCGCTGGATGACCATGCTGGCCCATGTCTCCCTGAGTGATGACGACGTGCAGACCCTGTGCGAACAGCCCAGACTGGCGCGTTCCATTGTCTGGCGCGATATGCCCGGAGCTGACGGGCAGGAAGCCGAACTGTTCGACTGCTGGGCCAGTGCGGTGCGTAATGGCGCGGGCGAGCTGATCGGTATTTTTGTGCTGTATTCGCGCAACCGTGAAAAAATGACCGACTGGCCGCAAAAAATCGTGACAGGCTGCGTGCCGTCCTGCGCGGCTATTATCGAACAGGGCAAGACCCGCCAGCGCCTCAACCATCTCGACCGCTACGATGCCCTGACAGGCCTGCTCAACCGGTCGTCAATCGCCACGGTTTTGCGGGAAATGACTGGCGTGGCCTCGCCGCTGCCTTTCGCCCTGCTCATGCTCGATCTGGACCTGTTTCAGGATGTGAACAACGTTCTGGGCTATGATCAGGGTGACGTGCTGCTCCAGACCGTGGCACGCAGGCTTGCCGCGCATTGCCGGAGCAATTTCGTTATCGGGCGTCTGGGGGGTGATGACTTTGTGGTGGTCATTCCCGGAGGGGACCGCGAGGGGGCGGGCGCTTTCGCGGATAGTCTGGCCGATGTCATGCGTGCGCCAGTGGAAGTGGGCTCTCGTGAACTCGTGCTGTCTTTCAGTATCGGTATCAGCCTGTATCCTGATGACGGGACGGACGTGGAACACATGCTGGGCCGGGCTGAAACCGCCATGCGTGATGCCAAGACCGCCGCACGCGGTAGCTACCGGTTTTTTGGCGGGTTCGAGCACAAGGGCGTGGAGCAGCGGCTGATTATCGGCACCGCCCTGCGCGATGCTGCCCGGCAGGGCAGATGCGCCTGTTCTACCAGCCGCAGATCAACGCCGCCCAGCGCACCCTTTACGGTGTGGAAGCCCTTGCCCGCTGGACACACCCGGTGCTGGGTTCTGTGCCGCCATCGCGCTTTATCCCCATTGCCGAGGAAACGGGGCAGATCGAGGAACTGGGCCGCTGGTCGCTTACGGAAGTCTGCCGCCAGCTTGTGGAATGGGATACAATGGGTCTTCACGTGCCTGTGGTGGCGGTCAATATTTCCGCCACGCATTTCTGTTCCGCTGCGCTGCCGCGCCAGATTGTCAGCCTGCTTGATGAGTATGGTCTGTCCCCGCAGCGTCTGACGATTGAAATCACCGAAGGGGTGATGATGCGCCAGAACGCGGAAACCATGGCGACCATTGCTGCTATCCGAGCAATCGGGGTTGGCTTGTCGCTTGATGATTTCGGCACGGGTTTTTCATCCCTGTCGCGTCTGGCGGACCTGCCTTTGACCGAAATCAAGATCGATCGCAGCTTTGTTGCGAATTTTGAAGAGGATGTCGGCGCTTTTGTCGTGACTGAGGCCGCCATCAACATTGGCAAACGGCTTGGGATTACGGTTGTGACCGAAGGGGTGGAAACCGAGATCCAGAATGAAAAACTGCTGGATATGGGGTGTGATGTGGTGCAGGGCTACCTGTTTGGCAGGCCCGTGCCACCCGCGGATTTTCAGGACTGGCATGGCATGTTTTTTGGCTAGGTGTGAGTTTGCCAACAGGCCGTCATGCGGAGATTTTTCTTGACAGATCTGGCGGATTTTAGAAAGTTTCTTGTATTAAATTTCTATTTCGTAACGATTTGATGCCCTGCCTTTCCTGCATTGTTCCTGATTTATCACGGCATGAACGGCAGGCTGCCATCATGATCTCCTGACAGGAAGATAGCCAGAATGCAGGATGATATCCTCCAGCTTGCTTATGAAGTTTCTCACGTTACACGTGACAAGATACATCTGATCGCCTCTGTCATGAGTGAGGCCCGTTTTCTGGCGATCAATACCAGGATAGAAGCAGCCAGAGCCGGGCAGGCAGGTGTGGCGTTCGGCCTGCTGGCCGATGAAATGGGCCGTATTTCAACCCGCATTATTGAAATTTCCAACGAACTGCGCACGGCAACCGATGCCAGCACCAAGAAACTGCGTGATGCGGGGAGCGATCTTCTGCTCAACTCGCGTGGTGAGCGCATGACCGATCTGGCGCTGAACGCCGTTGATCTGATTGATCGCAATTTATACGAACGTTCGTGCGATGTGCGGTGGTGGGCAACCGATAGTGCCGTGGTACAGGCGCTGGAAGAAGCCTCGGCCGATGCTTACCGCCATGCAAGCGAGCGGCTGGCGACCATTCTGAAATCCTACACCGTTTACGTGGATCTGTTCATTACCGATGCCAACGGCAAGGTGGTGGTGTGCGGTCGCCCCGAGCGCCATCCCCGCCTTATGGGGCGTGACATGTCGGGCGAGGACTGGTTTGTAAATGCCATGCGCACCCGTAATGGCGATGAATACGCTGTGGCGGATGTGCGCCGTTTTCCCGCGCTGGATGAAACGCCGGTGGCTATTTATAGCGCTGCTATCCGCGCTGGCGGGCAGGAGAACGGTCAGGCGCTTGGGGTGCTGGGCATTGCCTTTGACTGGGCTCCGCAGGCTGAAGGCATTGTTAAAGGTGTGCGGCTGGCGGAAAACGAAAAGGCCAGCACCCGCGTCATGCTGGTGGATGCCAACCGGCGCGTTCTGGCCTCATCGAACGATGAGGGCATTCTGTCCGAGACATTCAATTTCCGGCCAGAAGGGCCGCGCGGTTTTTACTGTCAGGGCGACAAGCTGATCGCCTATGCGCTGACACCCGGCTACGAAACCTATAAAGGGCTTGGCTGGTATGGCGTGATTGAAACCACGATTTAAACCCGCTTGTTTTACCTTCGTGCGTGGCCACTGACTTCTCTAGTAGGGGGCAGTGGCCTTACCTGCGCCGTTGGACCGGGCAGGGGTTGCCATTAGGGGCAAGGGCTGGCCAACTGGGTTTGTGTTTCAAAACAGCTCAGGTGGACAAGATCATGAATGAAATTCCGGCCCATGCCACCCTTTCGCGCGGCGCAGGTGCCGCAACGCGGCCGATTGCACTGGTAACGGGGGCTACGGCGGGGTTTGGCGCTGCTATTGCCCGCAGGCTGGTGCACGACGGCTATAATGTCATTGCAACAGGCCGCAGGCTGGCGCGCCTGAACGATCTGGCGGCGGAACTGGGCGATGCCCTGCTGCCGGTCGAGCTTGATGTAACGGACAAGGCGGCTGTGCGCGCCCTGCCAGAAAGCCTGCCCGAAGGCTGGCGCGCAGTCGATGTGCTGGTCAACAACGCCGGGCTGGCGCTGGGCCTTGAAAAAGCCTGGCAGACCAACCCCGATGACTGGGAAACCATGATTGCCACCAACATCAGCGGCATGGTGGAAATGACCCGCGCCCTGTTGCCCGGCATGGTGGAGCGTAACCGCGGCCATGTTATCATGCTTGGCAGCACGGCTGGGCGCTACCCATATCCGGGGGCGAATGTCTACGGGGGCACAAAGGCCTTTGTGGAGCAGTTCACGCAGAATCTGCGTAGCGACCTGCTGGGCTATGCCGTGCGCGTGACAAATGTGGCTCCGGGCCTGTGTGGCGGTAGCGAGTTCAGTCTGGTACGCCTGCGTGACGCCGGGCAGGCTGCAGCGGTGTATGACGGCACGCAGCCTTTGACCCCGAACGATATTGCCGAAAGCGTTTCGTGGATTGTTGGCCTGCCTGCGCATGTGAATGTGAATTATATTGAAATGATGCCTGTCTGTCAGGCTTCGGCTGGGCTGGCGGTTGATCGTAAAATGGGCTGATTCGTTCAGTTCCGTTTTGCCGGACACCCCGGCAGCAGAGGAATCCGTCCGCCTGATTAAGCGGGCGGATTTTTTTGGGGGAAACAACAGTCTGGAATGTGTTATTTTTAACGCATTGATATAAAATGATATAATTCACTATCAGGAGGGGTTCTCTCATAATTTTTTGTTATTAACACGAAAAAAATTAGTGTTTATATTGACATCATATTATATATCGTGCTTTATATCGACCTGTAAAAACAATCGTTAAAATTTTTATTGCCCGACATATCTGCACCTACCGTGCAGCCCATGCCTTGCGGCAAATGTTTCAGAACGGGAGTGCAGGGAAATGACACAGCGGTTACGAGACAGCGCTACCATGATTCTTGTGGCTGGGACGGTGCTGGTTGCACTCACCCATAACGTGGCCTCTGCCCTGACCCTGTCTGACCTGTCAGAGGCAACCGCCTGCCTGTTCCGGTATTGATTCCATACGCTAATTCTTGCTTCTGCCGGCACATTTTCCCCCTTGGGGATAACTATGTGGAAAATATTGCTCTCTTATCGTGAGCAGTAGCGAATCCTGAAAAAATGCCGGTTTAGTGCTTTTTTTCGCTGTTTATTTTTTTTCAACACATGATTTTTCCTGTGGATAAATAACGGGATCAATTCGCTTCAAGGGTACCCGAACCGACAGAAACTCCGTATTGACCACAGCATGTTGATGATACCGTGCTGGTCACAACAAAATCTGGGGTCCGAACCAGAGCAAGCCAAGCTGGTTTGCTATTGGCATAGGGGTTTATGATAACCCCAGAAGTTCTGAAGGCATCCCTGCAACGGGATAGAGGCAAAATCTTCGATAATAATCGGATAGTGCTATATTATTTACAGACATGATATATAATTAACAGAATAAATTCATTGAAAATTGGTAAGAAATGAAAATTCTGATTAGTATTTTATGTTTTCTCATGTTTTTACCTGAAATAGCCAATGCGGCTCCCAGTGCTCAGGATTTATATAATCAATGTTCCGAGGACTTTTTTGTTTCGTCAGATATTGTTGTCTGCCTGACGGGAAAGCTCGCTGAGAGTGAAAGACGCCTTGTAAGCGAGCAGAAGCATGCGCTGATGGTTCTTGATCAATGGGATGTAGATCAAGCTCATAAGGATGCAGTAAAGAAAAAGATTCTTGAAAGTGATCAGGAATTTGAAAAATATAAGAGAGATAATTGTAATTTTTCAATGTCTCTTATGGGTGGATCAGTCAGTAACTCTCACGAAATCTATGAAAAAGCGTGTCGCATGAGCCTTAATCTTCATTATATTGAGCAGATTAATGGTGACTTGCTGTTTGTGCAGTCAAGGTAATTAATTTAATTTTTTCTATAAATAATGGAATTTTCTCAATGAGAAAAAATATTTTTTGGATGGTTTGTTGCTTCTCCATGGTGCCTGCCTTTGTTTGTGCAGCGCCCAGTACAAATGATTTATCTCAGGCATGTTACCGTCAGTTTCGGGCGCTATCAGATGTCAGGCTTTGTGCGGAGAAAAAGTTTGAAGCGAGTGAGAGATTGCTTGTTCAAAAAGAACAGCAGGAGCCGCGGATGTTGGATACGTGGTTTGAGGAAGAGTATTTTAAGGGAGATGCCAGAAGATATATGCCGATAAGCAATCGGGAATTTGAAAAATATAAAAATAAATATTGTGATTTTTCAATGTCTGTCATGGGAGATGCAGAGTCTGCCGCTCATGAAGTCCGCAGATTGTCGTGCCTGACGAGTCTTAACCTGCAGTACATTGCTCAACTGACAAAGGATTTGGCCTATACCCAGCGGAAACTGGAATAGGGTCATTGTGGAGCGCCTGACTGGATCAGAGGAGAGGCGAATGGCTCTTTTTTGGCTGCCGGTGGTGTGGTTGTCCTGCTGATCATGGTCCATCGACCACTCTGTATAATCGCTTCAATCGCTGGTCGAGGCGTGGATTCTGGACAAAATTGTTCGATGCACTCGTGCAAACTGGTGCTGTCAACAAAAGCACGGCCATCGATAGTACCTATTTCAAAGCCCAGAGGGCAGCCTTTGATGCAAAAGGGGGCCGCATGAGCAGGCCATTGGGCGCCCCTACGCCTTGATGCTGACAGCGGGCAATGTCAGCGATGTGAAGGCCGCGCTAGCCTTGCTCGAACGGGCTGGTCCGATGCGCTATCAGTTGGGGAGCAAGGGCTATGATGCAGATTCTTTGCGCCTTTCTCTACCAAAAGGTCGGACTGCGCCGGTCATTCTCGGACGACACAACCATAAGGCGCCAATTCGCTACAATCGGGTTAGATATCGCGTGCGCCTTCTGTCGCTTCAAGGATTTCCGGCGCATTGCGACCCGCTATGATAATTTGGCTACCAATTTTCTATCGGCAGTGGCGTCGGCCACGGTAATCTCATTCTGGCTTGGAGGCGCAGATCATGCTCTACCCTGTGATGAACAATACAAAATGGGAAAAACTGCGGTTGCAGATGTATGCCCTGTCACCCACACCAGCATGGAGCACACTCTCAACCGGCGGCTACTGTTCGCAACCTGACCGGGACTGGTTTTACCACTTCCGTCTAGGTGGATATGAAGATATTTTGTATGTCGACATTCTGGTTGAAACCTCCGCCGAACGAGAAGTTGTCAGATCAGCTTAGGGCTGTCCATGTGCCTGGCGAGGAAACCCCCAGAGGATTCCGCGTATTTGGCTACCTGTCTGAGGCTCAGGGTGCCGAATACATCTAAAGCCCGTCACTCTGATTCTTAAGCATAATTGTATCTTATCAAATTATATTGATGATATTTAAGTCGGTCTAGGTATTTTATTAGTGATGAAAATTTTCAAAGGGATTGTTTTTTATTTTCTTTTGGGAGGGAGTGTAGCCAATGCGGCTCCCAGTGCTCAGGATTTATATGATCAATGTTCTGAGGACTTTTTTGTTTCGTCAGATGTCGTTGTCTGTTTGGCGAAAAAGCTCGCTGCAAGTGAAAAACGCCTTGTAAAAGAGCAGCAGCATGCTGTGGCGGTTCTGGATCAATGGTATGTAGATCCGGCATATAAAGAAAAAGCGAGAGAAAAATTTCTTGAAAACAATAAAGAATTTAAAAAATACAAAAAAGATTATTGTAATTTTTCGATGTCAATGATGGGTGGATCGGAGAGTAATTCTCATGAAATATCCAGAATATCCTGTGTGGCGAGTCAGAATCTTTATTACATAGAGCAGGTTGAAGAGAATTTGCACTATATAAGGAAGAAGTAGTTTTTTCTAATTATAAAAACATAGCGGAATTTTTTAATGAAAAAATTGTATTTTACTGCTCTTTGTATTTTCTCTGTCGTGCCTGTTGCTGCCTATGCAGAGCCTAGTGCGAACGATTTGTCTCAAGCCTGTTATCGCCAGTTTAAGGTGATATCGGATGTCATGGAGTGTGCGAAAAGAAAATTTGAGACCAGCGAGGCGCAACTTGCTCAGCAAGAGGCGCAGGAGCCAAAGATGTTCGATGCGTGGTTTGAGGATGAGTATTTCAAGGCAGATTCCAGAAAATATACGCCTGTAAGCAATCAGGAATTTGAAAAATATAAAAAGAAATATTGTGATTTTTCAATATATCTTATGAGAGACACAGATACTGCCACACATGAAATTCACAGACTATCCTGTCTGACCAGCCAGAATCTTCACTACCTTGCACTGCTGAAAGTGGATTTGGCCTATACCCAGCGGAAACTGGAATAGTGCAGATGCGAAGGAATCTTGCGCTCTGTAGGGTTGCAGGCTGATTGATTTCGCAAGCTAGTTACGAGGTTATTTACCTGCTTGGCTTTCCCCAAGGTGGGGTATTTATTTTTTTTGATTAACGCTTGAAACCATTAAAAATGGTGTCCCGTACGGGATTCGAACCCGTGTTGCCGCCGTGAAAGGGCAGTGTCCTAGGCCTCTAGACGAACGGGACAGAGGCGCGTTGTTGAAGCGTGGTTTAATGGTGTTTGCGTTGAGCGTCAAGCGGGCAAAAGGCTCTTTTTTGCTTTTTTTATAAAAAGATAGAAGCCGGGTCGAAGGGTGAGCCAATATGGGGCGTTACAGCCCCAATAAGGCCAGCTCGCGCAGCAGGGGCAAGGGCAGTGGGGTCTGTTCTGCTGCCTGTGGGCCGCCATGGGGTGGCGCAGCGTGCAGGGCATCAGGACTGTCCAGATCAGGGGGGCTGTCTTGCGTGCTCAGGTAGCGCCATCCCTGAAAAGGCCGCATGGGGCAGGCTTGAACCCGGATAATCGTGGGGTTGAGAAAAAGCAGCGTGCCGGATGTGCCGTCCGCGCGGGTGCTGGTTTCAATGGCCAGAATTTCCTGACGGCAGAGAATTAGCCCGCTAATGACCCGGTAGAGCGAGCCACCGGGTAGGATTTCGTCTTTCCGGCGGGGGAAGGCTCGGGTGTGCACTACCGGCAGAGGAGTGGCGTGGCCGGGCAGGGAGCGGGCGTTTTCGGGCTGGGTCTGTCGGGCCGCGAGGTCTTCCAGACTACTCACGCCCACAACCAGTTTTATCAGGTTCAGCATGGCTTCAGACATAGGGCTGCGCCCGGTTGTGCAAGGCGGGGTTACAGAACCAGCGCGCCCAGAAGAGCTTCAAGCCGGAGCCGTCCTTCCGGTGTGGCGCGCAGGGTCTGGGGCGTTTGGATCAGGTAGCTTCATCCACTGCTGCCGCCAGTATGGTGGGGTCCAGCGCGTCCTGCAGGGGCAGGCCGGTGCGGGTAGCGAAACGTGCGGGGTCTATTCCTTCACGCACGCGCAGGCCCATCAGGAGCATTTCACGCGCCCGTTCGGCCCGGCTCAGGGCTTCGCGCGAGGTTTCGCCTGTGCCGTGTTGTTCCACACGTTCGGCCCATGGTTCGGGTGCGCGGTGGCGGCGGGTGGCGTAGAGAGCACCATCCTGCGTTATGCGCCCATGCGCGCCGGGGCCAAGGCCCAGATAGTCGCCGTAACGCCAGTAGGTCAGGTTGTGGCGGCTTTCACTGCCGGGACGTGCGTAGTTGGAAACCTCGTACGCATCCAGCCCGTGTGCGCGGGTAATTCTGTCCGTGCTGTCATACAGGGCGGCGGCGGTGTCCTCATCGGGCAGGGTGAACGCTCCGGTGCGGTACAGGGCCTCGAACTTTGTGCCGGGTTCGATCGTAAGCTGGTAGAGCGACAGGTGATCCGCCGCCAGTGCCAGCGCGGTGTGCAGTTCGCGTTCCCATGCGCTTTGGTTCTGGCCGGGGCGGGCGTAAATCAGGTCGAATGTCATGCGTGGGAACAGGTTGCGCGCACATTCAAGGGCGGAAAGCGCTTGGGCGGCGGAGTGCTCCCGGCCCAGAAAACGCAGTGCCTCGTCATCCAGCGCCTGAATACCGAGTGAAATACGGTTGACCCTGCCTGCGCAAAGTCACGCAGGCGCGCGGCTTCCACACTGGTTGGGTTGGCTTCCAGCGTGATTTCAAGGTCGGGTGCGGGGTCGAACAGCGTTGTTGCCCGTGCAATAAGGTTGGCCACAGTTTCAGGGGCCATGAGCGAAGGTGTGCCGCCACCAAAAAAGATAGAGGTTAGGCGGCGGCGGCCCAGTTGCGTTGCTTCATGCTCCAGTTCGCGTTCAAGGGCCGCACCAAAGCGTGCCTGTGGCACGGTGGCGCGTACATGGGAGTTGAAGTCGCAATACGGGCATTTGGCCAGACAGAATGGCCAGTGGATGTAAAGCGCCAGCGGTTCCGTGCTGGCAGGTTGTCCCGTCAGCATGGAGGCCCCTTTGAGCATGGGCTGCTGGCTGGGGGCTGCCAGAAAGGTGGTTGTGGAATGGGGCACGGCGCTGGTCAGATCGCCACCTTCACACCCAGTTCCACCACGCGGTCAGGCGGAATACGGAAGAATTCCATGCTGGAGGTGGAGTTACGCACCATGAACATGAAGATAGACATCCGCCAGCCCGACATGCGCGGCACGGAGGAGCGGGTAATCAGTTCGCGTGAGGTGAAATAGGAGGCCTGAAGCGCGTCAAAATCCACGCCATTGGTTTTCAGTTCTTCCAGTGCGCGGGGGATGTTGGGCATTTCCATAAAGCCGTAACGCAGGATCACGCGGTAGATGTCGGGCGCGAGTTCTTCCACCGTTACGCGGTGGCCGCGTTCAGCTTCGGGCTGGTCGAGGTTCTGCACGGTTACAAACAACACGTGGTCATGCAGGATCTTGTTGTGGCGCAGGTTGTGCAGCAGGCAGGGCGGCACAAAATCGGGTGTGCTGGTCATGAATACCGCCATGCCGGGCACGCGGATGGTGCGTGACTGTGGCAACCGGGCGATAAAGCTGCCCATGGGCAGGCTGTCCTGGCGCTGGCGCTGATGATAAGCCGCGTCCTTTTTTCCAGGTGGTCATCATCAGGGTCAGCGCACAGCCCAGCAGCACCGGCACCCAGCCGCCATCGGGAATTTTCAACGCGTTGGCCAGAAAGAACGTGCCGTCAAGCAGCAAAAAGCCGCCAAATACCACCGCAACCCGCCATGCAGGCCAGTTAAAGTGCCGCCGGAAGACGGCAATAGCCAGAATGGATGTGCAGATGAATGTGCCGGTTACAGCAATGCCATAGGCCGAGGCCAGAGCATCGGAACTGCGGAAGGCGAGCACCAGCAGCACCGAACCCGTGGCCAGAAAGCGGTTGAAGTCAGGCAGGTAAATCTGCCTTCTTCCTCGGCATTGGTGTGGGTAATGCGCAGGCGCGGCATGTAGCCAAGCTGGATAAGCTGGCGGCAGAGCGAGAACCCGCCTGAAATACCCGCCTGACTGGCAATGACCGTGGCAAGGGTGGACAGCACCACCATAAGGCCCAGCATCCAGTGCGGGCACATAAGAAAGAAGGGGTTGGCCAGAGTTTTGGGGTCGGCAATGACCAGAGCCGCCTGCCCGAAATAGTTCAGCACCAGCATGGGCAGCACAAAGAACAGCCACGCATAGCGGATGGGTGTGCGGCCAAAATGCCCCATATCGGCGTATAGTGCCTCACCGCCGGTTACGCACAGCACCACGGCACCGAGGGCAAGAAACGACAGCTTGCCGTGGTAGAACACGAATTCCAGCGCATAGGTGGGCGATAGAGCCAGCAGGATATGCGGGTGATGCAGAATCTGGAGCAGCCCCAGCGTGCCGATCGTACCGAACCAGAGCAGCATGACCGGGCCGAAAATGGTGCCCACCCGCCCGGTGCCGATCCATTGCACGCTGAAAAGGCTGATAATGACGATAATGGCGACGGGAATAACGAAGTCATGCGCCGCAGGGATACTGACTTCCACCCCTTCAATCGCTGACAGCACGGAAATGGCGGGGGTAATAATGCCATCGCCAAAGAACAGGCAGGCCCCCACAATGCCGACAAGGGCCAGAATAGTGCGCGTGCGCGCTTGAGTTGAAACACGCTGGGCCAATGACATGATGGCCAGAATGCCGCCTTCGCCATTATGGTCGGCGCGCATGATCAGGGTGACGTATTTGAGCGTCACGATCAGGATCAGCGTCCAGAAAATCAGGCTGGCCACCCCCATGATTTCCCACGGTTCCGCAATGTGGTGGCCGGAGATGATCTCTACCGTGGAGCGGAAAGCGTAAAGCGGGCTGGTGCCGATATCACCATACACCACACCCAGCACGCCCAGCAGGGCGGCCATGCCCACCGGCGCCAGTGTGTGCTGGGGCTGGTCGGCATCGAACTCGGCAATATGCCTGGGGGCCGCGTCTCGGTTGTCCGTGGCTGCGCCGTGCCGGGGGTAGCCGGGCCGGTGGGGTGAGTAGGGTCGGTCATGGTGCCTCTGGCTAGGTGTCAGGGGTGGGGCGCGATCCCCGGGATGTGCATAGAATTAGACAAAGGCCTGAGGCAAGGCATACCCGCTGCCTGCATGGGGCAGGGCGATGCCGCTCAGGGCGCAACGGTGCTTTCGGGCGTGGCTGGGCGCGGGCCAAAAATGGCGCTGCCAACCCGTACCAGCGTGGCCCCCTCGGCTATGGCCTGTTCAAAATCGGCGGACATGCCCATGGACAGCACCGAAAGCCCGTGCGTGTGCGCCATGGCGCGCAGCAGCCGAAAATGCGGGCGGGGGTCTTCATGCGCGGGGGGGATACACATCAGCCCGCGCAGCTTTTCGCCAAAGCGCTGGCGGCAGGCACGGATCAGCGCATCGGCCTGTTCGCGCGGGACACCGAATTTCTGCGGCTCATCGCCCGTGTTCACTTCCACCAGCAGGTCTGGCAGGCGGCCTTCGGTCTGGGCGGCGCGGTCGAGCGCATCCGCCAGTGCCGGGCGGTCCAGACTTTCGATCATATCGGCCAGCCGCACGGCATCGCGGGTCTTGTTGGTCTGTAATCCGCCTATCAGGTGCAGGCGCAGGGCGGGGGATTCGGCCCGCAGGGGCGGGAACTTGGCGGCGGCTTCCTGCACGCGGTTTTCGCCAAAGACAAGCTGCCCCGCGGCCATGGCGGCGCGCACGCTGGCTTGTGGGTGAAATTTCGAGACCGCCACCAATGTTACATCCGCCGGGTTGCGGCTGGCCTGTGTGGCTGCCTGATCCATGCGGGTACGGATGGCGCGCAGCCTGTCGGCAAGGGCGTGCGGGCCGTCCACCGCACCATCAGGTGCGGGCGTGGAGCCAATGGTTTCGGGTCGGATGACGACAGAGGGTTCCATGACACACCACAGTTTCTCAAATCCGTACAATTCTTCAAGAGCGGGGCGCGGTCAAGGGGCACGGCCTGCAAGCAGGTGCCGTTCAGTCAGCGGCAACCCGCAGGATGATCTTGCCTGAATGCGTCCCCGCTTCCATGGCCGACTGCGCACTGCCAGCTTCATCCAGTGCGAATGTGGCGTGGATCAGCGGGCGTATGGTGCCTTTGTCCAGCAGGGGCCAGACATGGGTGTGCAGCCCGCGGGCGATACGCGCCTTGGCGGCGGCATCACGCGGGCGCAGGTTGCTGCCGGTTACGATCAGTCTGCGGGTCATGATCCGGGCGAGATCGGCCTGCTCCGCCTTGGCCCCGCCCTGTAGAGCAATGATAACCAGCCGCCCATCTGGTGCGAGAGACTTGAGGTTGCGGTTGAAATACGCCCCCCCGATCATGTCCAGAATGGTGTTGACCCCTTCGTCCTGCGTCATGGCGCGGATACGGGCCAGAAAATCTTCCTCACGGTAGTTGATGGCGTGTGCGCCCAGCGTTTCGCACAGGGCGCATTTTTCAGCCGAACCCGCCGTGGCGAAAGCCTCGCCACCAAAGGCGCGCACAAGCTGGATGGCCGTGGTGCCTATGCCGCTGGTGCCGCCATGGATCAGCACGCGTGTGCCCTTAGGGGGCAGGGTGGGCATGAACAGGTTGGACCAGACTGTAAAATATGTCTCGGGCAGGGCGGCAGCCTGAACGGCATCAAACCCAGTAGGCCATGGCAGGCATTGCCCGACAGGCGCCAGACAGTATTCGGCATAGCCGCCGCCATTGGTTAGGGCGCAGACACGGCTGCCAATGGCTGGCATGGTCGAGTCTTCCAGCGGGGCACCGCAGGCCACAACCTCGCCCGCCACTTCAAGGCCCAGACGCGGGTTGGCACCGGGCGGCGGCGGGTACAGGCCCTGTCGCTGGATCAGGTCCGGGCGGTTAACCCCCGCCGCCATGACACGGATCAGAACCTCGCCCCGGCCCGGTGTGGGCACGGCAATGGATTCAACGTGCAGAACGTCAGGCCCGCCGGGCTCGGTAAAACAGACCGCTTCATGGAAGGGGGAATGGTGGGGTGTGTTGTCATGGTATGCCTGCATCCCGCAAAAAGACGGAGTGTGACTATGAACCCCGGCCCCGGTGCCGGACAAGGGCCGGGTCGTTCACGTCCGTGCTAGGGGTGGGGCCCGGAGCCGCGCGGGTAGGGGGCGTGTAGCGGATATGCTTTTCCCCCGCCAGATCACGGCGGATGCGCTCAAGCTCCTCCGCATAACGGCGCAGCACGTAGCGCTCGCTCAGCAGGCCCATAACCCGGCCTGTCTTGTCCACCACGGCCAGTGCGGGCCGGCCCGTGCGCTCGAACGCGGCTACGGCATCGGCCATGCAGGTCTCGGGGCTCAGGGTTTCAAAGCGGGCTTCGGCCAACGAGGAGAGGGGCCGTTCCGGCACGGCCTGAATGGACATCAGGCGCGTGGTGTCCACCATACCCTGATAGTGGTTGTGCTCATCATGCAGGACAATATGGCGGGGCATCCACCCGGCCAGAGTGGCGCGGGCGGTTTCTATCTTTTCATCGGCGGGCAGGGAGTCGGTTTCGGTGCGCATCATGTGGGCCACGGTCAGGGCGCGCAGCCAGCCTATGTCCACACCGGAGCGGATGTTCTCGCCGCGCAGGTGAAAGCGCCATGTCGCAAAGGTATAGCCGAACGACCGCCGGACAGTGAGCGAGGCCGCAATGGCCGCCAGCGCCACGCAGGCCGTCATGCCGGCACTATGGGTGGTTTCAAGGGCCAGCAAAATCATGGTCAGTGGTGCGCCAATAACGGCGGTGGCCAGTGCGCCCATGCCCGCCACCGTGCACAGCGAAAGCGGCAGGGGGGCGAAAGGGGCCACTAACCCTGCGAATACCGCCCCCGCAAGCACACCGAGATAAAGCGAGGCAAAAAACAGCCCGCCCCGAAAACCCGCCCCGATGGAAAGAACCGTGGCCAGCGCCTTCAGGCACAGTAGTGCCAGAGCCAGTTCCATACCCGGCGGGCTGACCAGCCGGGCGCGCATGGCCATATGCCCCGAGGACAGCACGGAGGGAGAAATCAGCGCCAGCGCGCCAACCAGCAGCCCCCCCAGAGCGGGGCGCAGCCAGTCCTGCCTGAGAATCTGGCGAAACAGGGTTTCGGCCCGTGCTGCACTTTTCATCAGCACAATGCGATATAGGCGCAGGTCACGCCCAGCACGGCCAGCAATGGCCATGCCAGAGGTGGGATCGTGTCCGAAGGGGCAACCGTTACCGCCGGGAGCGACGCACCTGCCAGCCGCGTTACGGCAAGCGCGCAGAGCGTTGCACTGGCCACCGGGGCCAGTAGAGTAAAGGCATAGGAGCCGATAATGAGTTCGAAGGCATAGAACGCGCCCGCCAGCGGCGCATCGAACGCCGCCCCGATAGCCCCTGCCGCGCCACAGCCCACCAGTAGCCGCACATCCGCACGGTGCAGCCGCAGGATACGTCCGATGCGTGAGGCTATGGCAGAGCCCATCTGGCTGAAACCCGCCTCCAGCCAAGCGATGCCCCGCAGCCATTGGACAGCACTGTCTGCCCCGCAACCACCAGACTATCGGCCAGCGACATGCGCCCGCCATGCAGGGCATTGGCTCGAGTAGGGTCAACCGGGCGGCGGCGGCGCTGCTGGTTCAGCCGTCTTTGCCACCACCCCAGCAGCAGCCCCCCGGCCACCGGCA
>NZ_BAIN01000037.1 GCF_000613285.1 Acetobacter papayae JCM 25143
TGCGCCGGAAACCCGGCAGCCTGACCCGGCACCCCATGCCCGCGTGTGGGGGGCGACTCACAGCCCCGCCCCCGATGCGGAAGTCATTGTGCTTGATCATGCTTTCCGGGGGTTACTAGCGGGTAATGCTGTGGTGGAGCGGGTCTGGGGTCACGGGCAGTGGCTTGAAGGCCCTGCTTGGTCGGCACAGGGCCGCTACCTGCTGTTTAGCGATACAGCTACCAGCCATCAGTACCGCTATGTATGGGAAACGGGCGAGGTTACGCTTTTTCGGCCCGAATCCTACCATGCCAGCGGCAGCACGTTTGACTATCAGGGGCGGCAGATTACCTGCGAGCATGTCCTGCGCCGCGTGATCCGTTGGGAGCATGATGGCTCAGTGCATGTCGTTGCCGATCGGTTTGAGGGGCAACGGCTGAACGGCCCCAATGACGTGATCGCACATCCTGATGGCAGTATCTGGTTTACCGATCCCGTGGCAGGGCCGCTGCGGGCGGGGGAGCCGGGTTCAGGTCAGCCTGTGCCAACGCAAGGTGGAGCGGAGGCTCAGATAGCCAGCCCGCAGGATCATACCTTCCGGGTTGATGTCTCTGGCCGGATCGATGTGGTGCTGAACCAGCAGCAGCTTATCGACCCGAACGGCCTGTGTTTCTCACCTGATTTTTCCCGCCTTTATGTGGCCTCCGCTGCCCGGCAGGCGCTGCGAGCCAGAGGGCAGGGCAAGGGCGACGCCAAAAAGCATATCTGGCAGGATGGTGACCTGTCGGTGCATGTATTCGACCTGCATGCCGAAGAACTGCCCCTGTCCAATCCGCGCCTGTTTACCAACATGCGTTTTGAGGGTGAGCAGATGATGCCCGATGGTATTCGGGCTGATCTTTACGGCAATATCTGGTGCGGGGTCAGTGGTTCACCCGGAAAAGCCGGTGTGTTTGTTTTCAACCCAGAGGGCCAGCTTATCGGGCGGATTCGTCTGCCGCAGGGCGTGTCTAATCTGACCTTTGCGGGGCCGGAGCGTGACTGGCTGTTTATGTGTGCGGGCTCCACACTCTACCGGCTGCGTGTCGGCACCCAAGGCTGTGCGCCGGGCTGAGCCTGGTGTCGGTGGGCCGTTGAGGGCCTGATTAGTGGCAGCCACCGCTTTTGTCGCAGCCCGAGCAGCCGCCGCAGCCACCAGTTTTCTGCCCGGTGGCGAGTTTCTGCGCGCGCTGGCGCAGTGTGCCTGCGGGCAGGGTCTTGGCTAGCCCTTGCCACAGCGGCAGCACCGTGGCGGGTGCCAAGCGCTGGAGCCAGTAAACAATGCAGACCACAACGACAAGACCGACAACAAGGATCTGAATCATGATGCCATGTCTCCTTTAAAGCAGGGGCTGGTTCCGCTTCAGCCGGTCAGATACCGGGTGATGTGATAGGTCAGCCACGCGGCCACGTAAGCCAGCCCGAAAAGATAGGCCGCTGTTATCAATACCACCCGCCACGTTCCGGTTTCACGCCGAATAACGGCCAGCGTGGAAAAACATTGTGGCGCATAGACATACCACGCCAGCAGGGAGAGTGCGGTCGCCAGACTCCACTGCGAGGACAGGAGCGGCACAAGGCTCTGTGCCGTATCGGTTTCCGCCCCGGTAATGGAATAGACCGTGCCCAGCGCACTCACGGCCACTTCACGCGCGGCCAGTCCCGGTATCAGCGCCACACAGATCTGCCAGTTAAAACCGATAGGCTGGAAAACGGGTAGCATTAGTTGCCCGATGCGCCCGGCCAGACTCCAGTCAATGGCGGGGCCGGTCGCGCCGGGGGGCGGTGCGGGAAAGCTCGACAGCGCCCACAGGATAATGCTGAGGGTTACGATAATACTGCCAACGCGGGACAGGAAGATACGCGCCCGCTGCCACAGTTCAAGGGCAAGGCTACGCAGGCTGGGCAGGCGGTAGTCGGGTAGTTCCAGTAGCAGGGGGTGTTCGTCGCTATCGCCTCGCTTGAGCACGCGCGCGACAATCAGGGCGCTGACAATGGCCAGCGCGTAAAGTGCGAACAGCACCAGCCCTTGCAGGTTGAATATACCCAGTACCCGGTGCGCGGGCACAAAGGCCCCGATCAGCAGCGCATAGACCGGCAGGCGGGCCGAACAGGTCATGAGTGGCGCGATCAGGATAGTTACCAGCCGGTCACGCGGGTTCTGGATAGTGCGGGTGGACATGATACCCGGCACCGCGCAGGCAAAGCTGGACAGCAGCGGAATGAACGAGCGCCCGCTCAGCCCGGCCACGGCCATAAGCCTGTCGAGCATGAAGGCGGCACGCGGCAGATAGCCGGATTCCTCCAGCGCCAGTATCCACAAAAACAGGATCAGGATCTGGGGCAGGAACACGATAACGGTGCCAGCCCCCGCGATCACGCCATCCACCACCAGCCCGCGCAGCAGGCCTTCGGGCAGGGCTGCCCCTACGAGGCCGCCCAACTGCGTCATGCCTGCTTCCAGCATGTCCATGAAAGGTTGCGCCCATGAAAACACGGCCTGAAACATGACAAACAGCAGCACGAACAGAATGACCATGCCCCAGACAGGGTGCAGCACCCAGCGATCCAGAACCGATTCGAGCTTTTTGGCTACCGGGTGTTCGCGGGTAATGCAGAGTGCCAGCAGGTGGCGCACCTGCGCATGCAGGTCTTCATCCGCATCGGCGGCAGTGGAGGCCGCCTGCACAACCGGTGCGGGCAGGGGGGCATCAAGGGCTGTCAGCAGGTCTGCCGCGCCGCCACGGCGCGTGCCGATAGTCGTGACAACTGGCATGCCCAGTTCCGCCTGAAGGCGCGGTACATCCACACGTAGGCCCTGCTGGTGTAGGGCGTCCATCATGTTCAGTACCACCAGCATGGGCCGCCCGAGCTGGCGTAGTTCCAGCAGAAAGCGCAGGTGCAATCTCAGATTGGTGGCCGCTACCACGCATATCAGCAGGTCTGGTGCCGGTTCGCCCTTGTAGCCGCCCCGGCAGACATCGCGCGTTACGGCCTCATCGGGGCTGGTGGCGGTTAGGCTGTAAGCGCCGGGCAGGTCTAATACCAGTACCTGTCGCCCCGCCGGGGTGACAAGCTGGCCTGTTTTGCGCTCCACGGTCACGCCGGCGTAGTTTGCGACTTTCTGGCGGCTGCCGGTCAACTGGTTGAAAAGGGTGGTCTTGCCGCAGTTGGGGTTACCAACCAGCGCTACACGCAACGGAGCCGCGTCTGTCATTCCTGCCCTGCAATTTCGTCTTGTGAAAAGCCCCTATCCTGCGCGTGCAGGGTTTCCTCGCTGGAGCGCAGTACAATGCGTTCGGCTTCCGAGCGGCGCAGGGCAAAGCGTGTAAAACCGATTTCAACCGCCATGGGGTCGCGCCCGAGTGGGCCAAAGGCCACCACACGCACGGGTTCTCCCGGCACAAACCCTAGTTCACCCAGCCTGCGGGCCACGGGGTCGTGGGGGGTGCGTTCGCGCACATGATCAATCACGCCGCACCCAGAAAGCGGGAGGGAGTTGAGAAGCATGGTCCTGTCGTCCTGCCTGGGTGCGCGCCCAGCGGGCGGGGGCGCGGCATGTCTGCGACGGGTCAACATACGTTGCTCCAGCGCATTTGAGAATGATCCTTAGTTCCAATTTTTACCATTGTCCAATGCACGGCTTAGAATGCCGTTGTGCATATGGCGCCGGGTCAGGGCGCGCCGCATGGCGGAGCAGAGGGAGGGATGCAAGAATTTTACGTGCATTCTGCCGCCGGGGCGGCTATCTGTGCCCCACGCAAAATATCAGCAGCATGTTCTTGCCGCCCCTTCCCGGCTGAAGGCGGTGGCGTGGGGCGCAGGAAAAAATCAGGCAATTCATGGATATCCGCAATATCGCCATCATCGCTCACGTTGACCACGGGAAAACGACCCTGGTTGATGAGCTGCTCAAGCAGTCGGGCTCCTTCCGCGAAAACCAGGCGGTTGCCGAACGCGCGATGGACAGCAACGATCTGGAACGCGAGCGTGGCATCACCATTCTCGCCAAGTGCACGTCCGTTGTATGGAACGACACGCGCATCAACATCATCGACACGCCCGGACACGCCGATTTCGGTGGTGAGGTCGAGCGTATCCTGAGCATGGTGGACGGCGCGGTCGTTCTGGTGGACTCGGCTGAAGCGCACTGCCGCAGACCAAGTTCGTGGTTGGCAAGGCACTGGCCCGCGGCATCAAGCCGATTGTGGTGGTGAACAAGATCGACCGTGGCGATGCCCGCCCCGATGAAGTGCACAACGAAATCTTCGACCTGTTCGCAGCGCTTGGCGCCAATGACGAACAGCTTGATTTCCCCATGCTGTATGCATCCGGCCGTCAGGGCTGGGCAGATGAATCGCTCGATGGTCCGCGCAAGGACCTCAGCCCCATGTTCGAACTGATCCTGCGCCATGTGCCGGCACCGATTCTGGACAAGGACAAGCCCTTCGCCATGACGGCCACCATTCTGGAAAGTGACAACTTTCTGGGGCGTGTGCTGACCGGCCGTGTAGAACAGGGCCGTGCGCGCGTGAACATGCCCGTGAAGGTGCTGCGTGCCGATGGTTCCGTGGTGGAAACCGGCCGTCTGACCAAGCTGCTCTCCTTCCGTGGTCTTGACCGCGTGGCGGTTGATGAAGTCGCAGCAGGCGACATCGTGGCCGTGGCCGGTCTGTCGCAGGCTACGATTCCCGATACCATTGCCGCTCCCGAGCAGGATGCGCCGCTGGTCGCCATTCCGGTTGATCCGCCCACCCTGTCCATGACCTTCCGCCTCAACGATGGCCCGCTGGGCGGCCGTGAAGGCAAGAAGGTGACTTCGCGCCAGATCCGTGACCGCCTGTTCAAGGAAACGGAAAGCAACATCGCCATTCGCGTGACCGACAGCCCCGAAAGCGAAGCTTTCGAAGTTGCGGGCCGTGGGGAACTGCAGCTCGGCGTGCTGATCGAAACCATGCGTCGCGAAGGTTTCGAACTGACGATCGGTCGCCCCCGCGTGCTATTCCGCAACAACGAGGAAACGGGTGAGCGCGAAGAGCCTTACGAAGAAGTCACGATCGACGTTGACGAACCGTATTCCGGCGTTGTGGTGGAAAAGATGTCCATGCGCAAAGGCCAGATGCAGGATATGCGTCCGTCCGGTGGCGACAAGGTGCGTCTGCTGTTCATCATCCCGTCACGCGCTGATCGGCTACCATGGCGAATTCCTGACCGACACGCGCGGCACGGGTATCATGAACCGGCTGTTCTCCGATTACGGCCCTTATGCCGGCACCATCGAAGGTCGCCGCAACGGTTCGCTCATTTCGGCTGAAGACGGCACCACCACGCAGTATTCGCTGTTCTCCCTGCAGGATCGCGGCACCCTGTTCGTGGATGCGGGTGAAACCGTTTATCAGGGCATGATCATCGGTGAGCATTCGCGCGAAAACGATCTGGAAGTGAACCCGATTCGTGAAAAGAAGCTGACCAACATGCGTGCTTCGGGCAAGGACGAAGCCCTGCTGCTGGTGCCGCCGCGTCGTATGTCGCTCGAGCAGGCGATTGCCTATATCGAGGACGACGAACTGGTTGAGGTCACGCCTTCCGCAGTGCGTCTGCGCAAGCGCTATCTGGACCCGCATGAGCGCAAGAAGCGCAAAAACGAAGGCTGATCCTTCTGTTCCGGCTCTACCTCAGGTAGAGCCGGTTTTGTTTGTGGGGTGTGCCGCCGGGTTTGTGGCTGAAATAAGGCGGACATGAGTCGGTTCCGGGAAATGTCTCTGGATTGCAAAAATTTTAGACCAAGACGGCCAATAAATGCCGTGCTACCGATAATGAACGCGACCGGCGATTGTCCTTGCGGATGGTTCGGAACTGTCTGAGCAGGGTTTGCAGGCCGTTTTTTGTCTGGAGATATTTGATATGAATTCTCGTAACCTGTTTGCTGCCCTGTCCACCGTTGCTCTGCTCGGTGCTGCTGCTCCTTCTTTCGCTCAGGAAGCTGCTCCTGCTGCTGCCCCGCTGCCGCTGCTCCTGCTGCTGAAGCCCCCGCTGCTGCTCCGGCTGCTGCTTCTGAAACCAAGAAGGCCGAAGGCAAGCACCACAAGGGCCACGGCAAGCACCACCACAAGAAGGCTGCTGAAGGCTCTGCCGCAGCTCCTGCCGCTGAAGGCGCTGCTCAGTAAGCAGCCCGACAGGGTTCCACCCGCTTTGCCACATAGGCAGGGCAGGGTGGCTGAAAAGGCCGGGGTCTCAGGACCCCGGTTTTTTTTATGTCACGTGTTCAGAGGGGGCAGAGCCTGGGTATGCGGGCGGTCTTAATGGGACTGGTAGCGGCCTAGAGACAGGTCGAGTGCCGGAATTTCAGGGGGCAGGCCAGAAATCTGGTCCGCCACCACGCGGCTGCGCCGCAGGCCATTGTCCAGCCCAGCATGCCGTGACCGGTGTTGAGCCACAGATTGCTGAATGGGTCTGCCCGGCCAATAATGGGTGTGCTGTCAGGCGTGCAGGGGCTCAGGCCAGTCCAGCTTGTGGCCCCGGCCAGATCACCCCCGCCAAACAGCTCTGAAAAGCAAAGCTCCATTACTGTGCGGTGCCGAGGGCTGCTTTTGAGGGTATAGCCGCCCAGATCGGCTGAACCGCTCAGGCGGATATGCCTACCCAGCCGGGTTATGGTGACGTTGCGCGCGCCATCCTCCACCATGGAAACAGGGGCGTGGCTTTCATCTGTCAGGGGCAGGGACAGGGAATAGGCTTTGATAGGGTATACCGGCAGGCGGATATTCAGGCCACGCAACAGGCCGGGACTATAGCTGCCCATGGCCAGCAGGTAGCTGTCCGCACTCAGATGGCCTTCGCTGGTGCGCACAGACAGAATGCGCTCGGCCGAGGCATCCAGCCCCTGTATGGTGGTGTTGTAGAGAAACCGCGCCCCGGCTGCTTCTGCCATGCGGGCCAGACGGCGGGTGAACAGGCTGGCATCGCCTGACTGTTCATGGGCAAGGCGCATGCCGCCCACCAGGAGCGGTGCGGCGTGTGTAAGACCCGGCTCGTGTTCGAGCACGCCCTCAACCGTCATGAATTTGTGCTCGATTCCGGCTTCTGACAGGAGGTGGGCCGCGCGGCGCGCCAGTTCCATCTGTTTATGCGTGCGGAAAACGCGAATCAGTCCTTCCTGCTGGTCATCAAAGGTAATGCCGGTTTCATGCCGCAGGGTATCGAGGCAGTGGAGGCTGTATTCCGCCACACGGCGCATGCGTGCGGCGTTGAGCGTATAGGTGCGTGCGGTGCAGTTGCTCATGAACAGGCCCAGCCAGCGCAGCATGGCGGGGTCAGGCCATTTGCGCAGGCGCAGGGGGCTTTCCTGTGGGCTCAGTAGCCAGCGTACGGCCTGTAGCGGTAGGCCGGGGCGCGCCCATGGAAAGGCGCAGCCGGGCACGATCTGCCCCGTGCCCGCGCTGGATGTTTCAGACGCGGCTTCGGGTTGTCGGTCGATTACGGTGACATCGTGGCCCAGCCGGGTCAGATACCAGGCTGAAGTCACCCCGATGACCCCCGCGCCCAGAATGATCACTTTCACGGCAGCATCCTCGCGGGCGGATGAAAGGGCAGGCGTTCCAGATAGTTAGCCGGCAGGAACGCCTTTGGTGGTGGAATATTCGAAATGCAGGGCCTGATCGGGGTTGATGATGGGATACAGCGCATGGGCTGCCATGGCGGCCTCGCTGAAACCCTGCAGGATGAGTTTGAGCTTGCCGGGATAGGTGGCCACATCGCCAATGGCGAATACACCGGGCAGGCTGGTTTCGCAGGTGGACGGGGTTACGGGAATGGTGGCGCGCGCCGTATCCATGCCCCAGCGCGCTACAGGCCCAAGATCGGTTGCCAGCCCAAAGAAGGGCAGAAGCACATCAGCCTCAAGCGTGCGTGCCTGACCGTTAAGGTCCATGACCTCAACCCCTTCCAGCCGCCCGTTTTGGCCGTGCAGGCCATGGAGCTGGTAGGGCACGACCTTTTCAATCTGCCCAGCGGCAACGGCTTCATCAAGCTGGCGCAGGCTTTCAGGCGCGCCACGGAAGCGATCGCGTCGGTGCACCAGATAGACGTGCTCTGCTTTGTCCTTGAGGGTCAGCGCCCAGTCGAGTGCCGAATCCCCACCCCCTGCGATAACAATGCGCCGGTTTTCGAATTCGGCCTTGCGGCGCACGTAATACTGCACGGCACCGCTGGTCTCGAAGGCCTCAAGCCCATCGAGCGGGGGGCGGTTGGGGCCAAAAGCGCCCGCTCCGGCAGCGATGATGACCGCTTTGGCAGCAAGGCTTGCGCCCTTGTCGGTGCCGAGCACGAACGCACCGCGCTGGCCGCTCAGGCTTTCCACCTTGTGGCCCAGCAGGCGGGGCACGGCAAAGGGGGCAATCTGTTCTTCAAGCCGGGCGATCAGCTGCGCACCTTCCACGGCGGGGCAGGCGGGAATGTCGTAAATCGGCTTTTCAGGATACAGGGCAGCGCACTGGCCGCCTGTTTCGGGCAGGACATCGATCAGCACGCAACGCAGGCGCAGCATGGCACACTGGAAAGCCGCGAACAGGCCTGCCGGGCCTGCACCGATAATGGCTACGTCTGTTTCGGCCGGCATGTCGGTCATTGAGCATCCATCCTGCTTGTCTGGTCTTGCCTGCGGGCATAGGGCCAAGAGCGGCCCGGACGCAAGAGCGGGCAGTCAGTCCGCCAAAGCTGCCGTGCCATTGAGGCAGGGATATGGCCGTGCGGGCCGCATGGGCGCAGGTCGCAAAACAGACATAAAAAAACGCGCGCCTCCGATAAGGAGCCGCGCAGATAGAAAGGGGTGGAATGTTCCACCCCAGCACCTTTTGGCCCGGCATGGAGCCGGGCCCGGCGTTTTCAGGCCTTGGGCAGTGCCTTCTTCAGCGCTTCGTCCAGCACATCGAGGAAAGGCTGGGTGTCGAGCCAAGTCGCGCCCTTGCCAACCAGCAGAGCGAGATCCTTGGTCATCTGACCACCTTCCACGGTTTCGATACAGACGCGCTCAAGCGTGTTGGCGAAGTTGACGACATCCGGCGTATCGTCAAAGCGCCCGCGATAGGCCAGCCCGCGCGTCCATGCAAAAATGGAGGCAATCGGGTTGGTGCTGGTGGGCTTGCCTTTCTGGTGCTCACGATAATGGCGCGTAACCGTACCGTGGGCGGCTTCGGCTTCCACCACATCACCCGTGGGGCTGAGCAGCACGGAGGTCATGAGCCCGAGGCTGCCGAAGCCCTGCGCCACAATGTCGCTTTCCACATCGCCATCGTAGTTTTTGCAGGCCCACACATAACCGCCCGGCCATTTGAGGGCGCAGGCCACCATGTCGTCAATCAGGCGGTGTTCGTAGGTCAGGCCCAGCTTTTCAAACTCGGTCTTGAACTCACGCTCATACACTTCCTGGAACACATCCTTGAACATGCCGTCATAGGCCTTGAGGATGGTGTTTTTGGTGGACAGGTAAACCGGCAGCTTGCGATCACGCCCGTAGGAGAGCGAAGCGCGGGCGAATCCTTCGATCGAGGCGCGGGTGTTGTGCATGCCAAGTGCCACACCCGGCCCTTTGAAGTCATGCACGTCCAGCACCATAGGCTCGCCGCCATCTTCCGGCACGAAGTTGAGCGTGACACGGCCTGCACCGGGAATACGCGTTTCAGCCGCGCGGTAAATATCACCATACGCATGACGGCCGATCACGATGGGCTTGGTCCAGTGCGGAACAAGGCGCGGCACGTTGGAGCAGATGATAGGCTCGCGGAAAATGGTGCCATCAAGGATGTTGCGGATGGTGCCGTTGGGCGAACGCCACATTTTCTTGAGCCCGAATTCCGTCACGCGGGCTTCATCCGGGGTGATGGTCGCGCATTTGACAGCAACGCCGTAGCGCTTGGTGGCTTCGGCGGCATCGACTGTGACCTGATCATCCGTTGCGTCACGGTGTTCGATGCCGAGGTCGTAGTATTTCAGGTCAATATCCAGATAGGGCAGGATCAGGCGTTCACGGATGAAATGCCAGATGATGCGGGTCATTTCATCCCCGTCCATTTCCACAACCGGGTTTTTGACCTTTATTTTCGCCATGATGAGGTATCCGTCTCCGAAGTTTTTAGTGCGTCTGGCGTATGGAAGTTCATGAACGTATGCGCCAGACGGATTAAAAACCTTATGGCGGATCAGGCTCGAGCACTCTTCACAATCAGGACAGAAAACGGGCCGATTTAGGTGTGATGGCGGTTTTCCGCCATAAAATCGGGTTTGACTAGCGTTGTTGTGACAAGTGTTGCCCTATTGCATGCAGCAATCAGCCGGACGGCGGAACAACATCGAATGGGCGGGGCTTTTGCTGCCAAAATTCCGGTAGAGGGTAAAGCCGTGGTCGGTAAACAGCCGTATGAGCGTATCGGCGCTGTAAAACAGCAGATGCTCGGGCGGGCACATGGCGTCCCATAAAGTGAGGTCGGACGGGGTGCGCGGGTGGCTGTAATCGGGGGCGGAGGCATAGACAAACCCGCCGGGACGAACGATGGCATCCAGTGTCTGCATGAATTCCGCCGGGCCGGGCAGGTGTTCCAGCACTTCGGAGGTGAACACAAAGTCAAACTGCAGGCCGCGTTTGCGGAACTCCGTCAGGCTTTCGCAGTAGAAAGTGCAGTGCCCGAAATGGGCGCGGGCATAGTCGATGCTGTTCTGACTGATATCCAGCCCGAGCACTCGCCCGCCCAGCCGCGTGAAGGCTTCAACCATAAAGCCGCCGCCACAGCCGATATCCAGCACGTCTTTGCCGACGACCTGCGGTAGAAAAGCGAGACTTCGCCAGATAGCCCGCCAGCGGCGGCTTGAGGCCTTGGGGTAAAAGCTGGCCGAGGCTTGCCGGTACGTGGTGTGGTAGAACGCCCCAAGGGCTTCCGCCGAGGGAAAGGGCGAGACGAACACCAGTGCGCAGGTCGGGCAGCGGAACAGATCGTATCTGTTGAGGTCATACCCGTAGGCGTGGAAAGCAAAAGCAGCATGCGCATTACCGCAGACAGGGCAGGGCGCTTCCTGTGGTGTGGGCGGGCAAGGGGGCTGGTTCATTACCCCGGTATTGCATGCGTATGCGGGAAAAAACAGTGCCCTGAGCGTGCAGTGCGTCTGTCGTGACTTCCGGCCATCAAGGCGCGAAAAAGTCCAGCGATTTGCCCGATATTTTTTAAGGGAAAGGAAAAAATATGCTGGGGCGAACGACGGGGCTCGAACCCGCGACCACCGGTACCACAAACCGGCGCTCTACCAGCTGAGCTACGTCCGCCACACAGCAAGCGGACGTTTAGAGAAAACGTACCCACCCGTCAACCGCAAAGAACGCGTTCGGGCATGGAAAAAATCACGCCCGGCTATTTTTCCATGCTTCGATCCGGGCCACGGCTTCCAGTAGCACCTCTTCGCGTTTGCAGAACGCAAAACGGATCAGATTACGCGGCGGTGGGGTCTGTCCATCAGGGTCATAGAAAGCAGAGGCGGGGATGGTGGTGACGCGCGCCTGCTGTGTCAGCAGGCGGGAGAAGGCCACGTCATCCATGCCGCTTTGGGGGCCGTCCTGTGTGAATGGTGTAATATCAGCCATGACAAAATAACTGCCCTGACAGGGTAGCACCCGGAATCCGGCGCGTTCCAGGCCAGTTGAAAGAATCAGGCGCTTCTTATCCATGTCGCGTGCGAGGTCGGTAAAATAGGTACCGTCCTTGTTCAGCCCGAAAGCTACGGCCCGTTGCAGGTTGGGTGCCGTGGCAAAAACCAGATTCTGATGTGCCTTGGAAACGACCGATGCCAGTTCAGCCGTGGCGGTCACGTAGCCGACTTTCCACCCTGTAAGGGAAAAGCTCTTGCCTGCGCTGCCTATGCGCAGGCAGCGCTCACGCATGCCCGGTCGGGTCATGAGCGAGACATGGGGGGCGCCAAAGGCAAGGTGCTCATACACTTCATCGCAGACGGCGTAGGTATCGTGGCGGCGCACGAGATCGGCGATGAAATCTAGTTCCTCAATGCTGAAAACCTTGCCGGTTGGGTTCATCGGGCTGTTCAGCACAATGGCCTTTGTCCGGGCTGAAAACGCCTCTTCCAGCGCCTTGCGGGGCAGCGCCCAGTCCGGCGCTTCCAGCCTGACAAGGCGTGGGATTCCGCCAAGCTGGCGGATAACCGGCAGATAGGTATCGTACAGGGGTTCCATCAGCACCACTTCATCGCCCGGTTCGATCAGGGCGAGAAAGGCGGCAGCAAGCGCTTCTGTGGCGCCAGAGGTCACGACCACTTCCGAATCGGGGCTGACGGCAAGGCCCTGAAACCGCAGGCTGGCATCAGCACGGCCTGACGCAGCTCTGGCAGACCTGTCAGGGGGGCATACTGGTTGCGGTTATCCAGCAGGGCATCGGCTGCCACGCGCACCATATCCTGCGGGCCTTCCGTATCAGGAAAGCCCTGCCCGAGATTAATGGCGTCGTGCTGGCGGGCCAGTTCGGACATGAGTGTGAAGATGGTTGTCGGCTGGGCCGCAAGGTTCTGGTTCAGCGTTTTGGTCATGGGCAGGATTCCTTGCCCGTTTGGCGGGGGTTCGTAAAATGAAAAAGACTCATGTCAAGATATGGCGTGGCATGAGGCTTTGCGTTTTAATGCCGGATCGATACAAATTCACATCTACCGATTGCCCGGCGGAGCAAGGCGTGCAAGTGTGGCCCCACACGCCGCCGTGCGCCCGAATGGGTGCGGTACGGCTGTGGACTGACAGGTACGGACAGCCCGCAAAGCGGGCGCATGACATGGTGTGCTGACGACGCGATATGAAAAAGATCGAAGCCATTATAAAGCCCTTCAAACTGGACGAAGTGAAGGAAGCCCTTCATGAGCTCGGGCTGCAAGGCATTACCGTAATCGAGGCCAAGGGCTTCGGGCGGCAGAAAGGGCACACCGAACTTTATCGCGGCGCCGAATATATCGTCGATTTTCTGCCCAAGATGAAAATCGAGGTTGTCTGCCCTGCATCCATGGTCGAACGCGCGGTCGAAGCAATTTCGGCTGCAGCCCGTACAGGGCGTATCGGTGATGGCAAGATTTTCGTGATTCCGGTGGAAGACGTTGTGCGAATCCGCACGGGGGAACGAGGGGGTGATGCCATCTGATTTTTCATATCTGGCGTGCCGGATATGAAAGGCAGGGGTGTTCCCTTTGGTCATACAGCGCGTGTCGCGGGGTGCGGCACGTATCTCAGGCTTTTTAGGTGAGAAGAGCATGGTAAAGAAAACAGCTTCTGCGGGCGACAGCAAGGCCGCTGCAATTGCCAAGGTTTTTGAGCTGATCCAGGAACATGCGATCGAGCTCGTGGATCTGCGCTTTACGGACACGCATGGCAAATGGCAGCATACGTGCCAGCATGTCAGCACCATTGAAGAAGACAGTTTTACCGATGGTTTCATGTTCGATGGCTCTTCCATCGCTGGGTGGAAAGCCATCAACGAAAGCGACATGGTGCTGCTGCCGGACGCGACCTCTGCCGTGGTGGACCCGTTCTCCGCCCGCCCGCAGCTGATCCTGTTCTGCGACATCATCGAGCCATCCACCGGGCAGCCCTACAACCGTGACCCCCGCTCCACAGCCAAGCTGGCCGAGCAGTACCTGAAGTCCTCCGGTCTGGGCGATACGGCTTTCTTCGGTCCCGAAGCCGAGTTCTTCGTGTTCGACAACGTGCAGTTCGGCACAGGCCCGAACTACGGCAAGTACCAGCTCGACAGCATCGAAGGGCCTGACGCCTCCCTGAAGGATTTCCCCGAAGGGAACATGGGTCATCGTCCGGGCGTGAAGGGCGGCTACTTCCCCGTTGCTCCGGTTGACAGCGAAAGCGACCTGCGCGCCGAAATGCTGGCCACCATGGGCGAAATGGGTCTGGCGATCGAAAAGCACCACCACGAAGTGGCGCAGTCTCAGCACGAGCTGGGCACGAAGTTCGAAACGCTGGTGCGCGCTGCCGACTTCATGCAGATTTACAAATACTGTGTGCACAACGTCGCGCATTCCTACGGCAAGACGGCCACGTTCATGCCTAAGCCGATTTTCGGCGATAACGGCTCGGGCATGCATGTCCACCAGTCCATCTGGAAAGACGGCAAGCCCACCTTCGCTGGCAACGGCTATGCTGACCTGTCCGACACGGCGCTGTACTACATCGGTGGTATCATCAAGCACGCGAAGGCTCTGAACGCTTTCACGAACCCCTCCACCAACTCCTACAAGCGTCTGATCCCCGGCTTTGAAGCTCCGGTGCTGCTGGCTTACTCCGCCCGCAACCGTTCCGCTTCCTGCCGTATCCCCTACGCGACCAGCCCCAAAGCAAAGCGCGTTGAGGTTCGCTTCCCCGATCCGACAGCCAACCCCTACCTGGCGTTCTCCGCCATGCTGATGGCTGGCCTGGACGGCATCAAGAACAAGATCCACCGGCGATGCCATGGACAAGGATCTGTATGACCTGCCGCCCGAAGAGCTGAAGCAGATCCCGACCGTTTGCGGTTCGCTGCGTGAAGCTCTGGAAGCCCTGACGGCTGATCATGAATTCCTTCTGGCCGGTGGCGTGTTCACCAAAGACAGATCGAAAGCTATGTCGCGCTCAAGTGGAACGATGTGTATCGCTTCGAACACACGCCGCACCCGGTTGAGTTCGAAATGTACTACTCTGTCTGAGCCGGATCGGGGGTGAAGGTTTTCGGCCCCACCAGTTCTACGGATTGTTACGTTATGAAGGCGCGGCCCCTCTGGGGGTCGCGTTTTTTTATGGGCAACGCTCTGATGCTTGCGGGCGTGCGATGGATGGGTAATCCTGCTCGGATGTGGAAAGAACCCTATCTTGAATCCTGCTGCCGCTCGGCTTTGCATAGGGTGTCGCTGGCCGGAGCCGCCGGGCGGCCGAAAGGGCTGAAAGATGACCCCTGCCTTGAGCGCATGCAGCGCATGGGGTTTCTGACCTGTTCTGATGAAGGGCGATTTTTCATGACGGCGGCAGGCAGGCAGCGGCATGCGCAGGAAGTTCTGCGCCACGGCCCCATGCCCGGTCAGAAACATGATTACCGCGCAGGATGTCTGGTCAGCACTCGATAGCCTCGCGCGGGAACGGGGGCTGACACCTTCTGGCCTTGCGCGTGCTGCCGGACTCGATGCCACGGCGTTCAACCCATCGCGCAGGGGAACGGATGATGGCAGGGCACGCTGGCTCTCTCTTGGTAGTCTGCTGCGCGCACTCGCCGTGCTGGATACCCCTCTGAGCACCTTTGCTGCCGGGTTGGAAAAAAGACCCTTTGCACCTCAGGGGCTGAGCATGCGCTGGAGCCGGTGGTAGGGGGGGGCATGTGGGGCCTGCCGCTTTCGCATCTGGGGCAGGAAGGGCTTTTTGATCGGTATGGCGTGCCCACTGGTTCCGCATGGGAGCAGATGGACTGTCCTTTCAACCTGCCTGCACCCGCCTATGTTGTGCGGATCGATACTGATCTGTGCGAACCGGTGCTGCGTGAGGGCGCGTCCGTTGTGCTTCTGCCGGGGCTGGCGGTAAGGCTCAGGATAGGGTTTTGTTGGTCGTGCCGGGGGAGGTACCCTGTGTCGGGATCATGAGCGAGCATGCTCCCAGTGTTATCCTTCCCTTTGATGTCTCTTCAGGAGAGGGGTGGCCGGTTCCTGAAGGCGAAGGCCATCACCTGCACCGCATTGTCATGACCACGGCCTAGAGGCGGGTGGCGGTCTTTGGCCGCTGTGTGAAAAATAATGCGCCAAGTTGGGCCGGATGTGCAGGAACCGGCTGACTTTTTCCTTTATTTCCCTTAAAGGGAGCAGCATGACCGATACACCCCTTTCGCTCATCCGCAATTTTTCCATCATCGCACATATCGATCATGGAAAATCCACTCTGGCGGATCGACTCATTCAGGCCTGTGGCGCCCTGACCGCGCGTGAAATGACCAACCAGGTCCTGGATAACATGGATCTGGAGCGCGAGCGTGGCATTACCATCAAGGCGCAGACCGTGCGCCTGTCCTACCCGGCAAAGGATGGTAAAATCTACGTCCTGAACCTGATGGACACACCCGGACATGTTGACTTCGCCTACGAAGTCAGCCGTTCGCTTGCCGCGTGCGAAGGCTCGCTGCTGGTGGTTGATGCCTCGCAGGGGGTTGAGGCCCAGACTCTGGCCAATGTGTATCAGGCCATAGATGCCAACCACGAGATTGTGCCCATTCTCAACAAGGTTGATCTGCCTGCGGCAGAGCCTGAACGCGTCAAGGCGCAGATTGAGGAAGTGATTGGCATTCCCGCGGATGACGCGGTGGAAATTTCCGCCAAGACCGGGCTGAATATCGAAGGCGTGCTTGAGGCTATCGTCACCCGTCTGCCACCTCCGGAGGGCGATGCGGAAAAGCCCTTGCAGGCCATGCTGGTCGATAGCTGGTACGACCCCTATCTGGGCGTTATCGTGCTGGTGCGGATCAAGGAAGGCCGCCTGAAAAAGGGCATGAAAATTCGCATGATGTCCACGGGTGCCGTGCATCAGGTGGATCAGGTCGGGGTGTTTGCCCCGCGCATGACCTCGGTTGACAGCCTCGGCCCGGGCGAGATGGGGTATATCAACGCCGCCATCAAGACCGTGGCCGACTGTAATGTGGGCGACACCATTACCGATGACCGCCGCCCGGCGGCAACGGCGCTGGAAGGGTTCAAGCCCTCCATTCCCGTGGTGTGGTGCGGGCTGTACCCGATTGTCGCGGATGATTTTGAAAAGCTGCGTGACAGTCTCGCCAAGCTGCGCCTGAACGATGCCTCCTTCCATTATGAGGCGGAAACATCGGCAGCTCTTGGCTTCGGGTTCCGCTGTGGTTTCCTTGGGCTGCTGCACCTTGAAATCATTCAGGAACGCCTGTCGCGCGAGTTCGATCTCGATCTGATCGCGACAGCACCTTCGGTGGTGTACAAGATCGAGCGCACGAACGGCGAGCGTGAAGAACTGCACAACCCGGCGGACATGCCCGATCCCTCCCTGATCGAGCGGATCGAGGAGCCCTGGATCAAGGCCACCATCATGGTGCCTGATGAGTATCTGGCGCGGTGTTGACCCTGTGTACGGAACGCCGAGGCACGCAGGTTGACCTGACTTACGTGGGTAGCCGGGCCATGGCGGTTTACCGCCTGCCGCTCAACGAGGTTGTGTTCGATTTCTACGATCGTCTGAAATCGCTCACACGCGGTTACGCCAGTTTCGATTACCAGATGGACGGGTACGAGGAGAGCGACCTCGTGCGGATTTCCATTCTGGTCAATCAGGAGCCGGTAGACGCTCTTTCCTTCATTGCGCATCGCTCTGCGGCTGAAACCCGTGGCCGCTCCATCTGCGCGCGTCTGAAAGAGCTTATTCCGCGCCAGTTGTTCAAGATCGCCATTCAGGCGGCCATTGGCAGCCGTGTTATCGCGCGTGAAACCATTGGTGCGCTGTCAAAGGACGTGACCGCCAAATGTTATGGTGGTGACATTTCGCGCAAGCGCAAACTTCTGGAAAAACAGAAGGAAGGCAAAAAGCGAATGCGCCAGTTCGGCAAGGTTGAAATTCCGCAGAGCGCTTTTCTTGCAGCGCTCAAAATGGAACATTGAATCTGCCCTGTCTGTCGGGTGTTTATGGAAACGGGAAGTATGGTGTTCTTCCCCACAGGCCCGACAGTCAGGCTGGAGAACGAGCATTCCCCGATGAGCAGTACAACACCCCTTGAAATTGGTCATCACCGCCATATCCACTTCCAGGAAGGTCTGGAGCTTGACTGCGGTGTAACCCTTGCACCGATCGATCTTGCCTATTGTACCAGCGGCACGCTTTCCGAGCGCGGTGATAACGCCATACTCATCTGCCACGCCTTTACGGGCGATCAGTATGTGGCGGAAACCCACCCGCTGACAGGTAAGCCCGGCTGGTGGGAGCGGATGGTAGGGCCGGGCAAGCCGATTGATACCAACCGGTTTTTTGTCATCTGTTCCAACGTGCTGGGCGGCTGCATGGGTAGCACCGGGCCACGCTCCTTGCGGCGCAATGCGCAGGGCGATGATGAGCCATGGGGCACGGATTTTCCCCCCATTACTATCCGCGACATGGTGCGCGCCCAGTACAAGCTGGTAAAAGCGCTGGGGGTAGAGCGGCTGTTTGCTGTTGTGGGTGGTTCCATGGGAGGCATGCAGGTGCTGGAATGGACCGTCACCTACCCGCATATGATGCTGGCGGCCATGCCCATTGCCACGGCTCCCTATCACTCCGCCCAGAATATCGCGTTTAACGAGGTCGGGCGTCAGGCAATCATCGCTGATCCCGACTGGCGGGCTGGGCGTTACTGGCAGGCCGATGTGGTGCCCGCGCGCGGTCTGGCTGTCGCGCGGATGATGGCGCATATCACCTATCTTTCGGAAGAAGCCCTGACGCGCAAATTTGGCCGCAGAACCCGCCGCGGTCCGGTGAGCGGTCCGGGGCCGGAAGGGCCGGTGTCGCTGTTTAGCGATATTTTTGAGGTGGAATCCTATCTGCGCTATCAGGGGTCGAGCTTTGTGCGCCGTTTCGACGCCAATTCCTACCTGACGATTACCCGCGCCATGGACTGGTTCGATATCGCCGCAGACCATGACGGTGAACTGACGGCGGCTTTCGCAGGGACACCTGTGCGGTTCTGCGTGGTTTCGTTTTCGTCGGACTGGCTGTTTCCGACATCGGCTGCGCGAGCGCTGGTGAGGGCTCTCAATCAGGCCGCGGCCAATGTCTCTTTTGTCGAAATCGAGACAGATAAGGGGCATGATGCCTTTTTGCTGGATGAACCCGATTTTGACCGGACGGTACGGGGGTTCCTCTGTGGTGTGGCCGAACATGTGGGGCTGGTCTGATGCGCCTTGATCAACGCCTGATAGCCGACATGATCGCGCCCAACACGCGGGTGCTGGATATTGGCAGTGGCGATGGGCAACTGATCGACCATCTGTTCCGCCAGCGCGGGTGCGATGCGCGCGGTATAGAACTGAACATGAAGCTGGTTACGCGGTCGGTGGCGCATGGCCTGCCCGTGATACATGGCGATGCAGACCATGATCTGGCGCATTATCCCGATCACGCTTTCGACTATGTGGTGCTGCAACGCACATTGCAGGCCGTCGCCCGCCCCAGAGAAGTGCTGCGGCAGATGCTGCGTATCGGGCGCTATGCCATTGTGTCCTTTCCTAATTTTGGACACTGGCAGCTTCGGCTCAAGTTGTTGCTGAGTGGGCGGATGCCCATGACGGCGGTTTGGCACACGGCGTGGTATGACACGCCCAATATCCACCCCTGCACCATCCGCGACTTTCTGGCCCTGTGTGCTGAGGAAGGATACAGCGTGGAACAGTGGATGGCTGTGGATGAGGAAGGGGAGCGCGCGCCCTGGCGGCGTTCCATCCGTCTGGCTAACCTGTTTGGTGAGCAGGCCCTGTTTTTGCTGAGGCGACAGGACGACTAACGGAAGCGCGACACCTAAAATTTTCGTTAGGTTTGCGGGGTTAGCCGGATATGATGCTTTCGTTCAAAATATCCGGTTTTTTGTGAAAGATTGTTCCATAATAAGGAGGAATATGGATTACTCCTTCCGCTGGAAAGCGGTTCCCTATGCGTTGCCGCACTGTGCTCGGGAAACCGCTAAAAAAGTTTAAGGACCATTATAGTCCTGTAGGCTTGTCCTAAGCAGTGTCCTGCCCCTATATACGAACGGCGGAGGAAAGACACAGTTCCATAAAGCCGCAATCCTTGGCCTGTGAGTTCATGCGGGTGGGATAAATGGCCCGTTACCCGTGGGGTACGCCAGTGCCATGATGTTGTGACTATCCATAGGTGCTTAGCTGAAAAAGGTGGCTGTGTCTCGTTTTCAGGCTGCACGAAGAGGTTCGTCCTGATGACTAGTTTTTCTGATCTGAAACTTGCTGCACCGTTGCTGCAGGCACTTGCGGATCAAGGTTACGATACACCCACCCCTATTCAGGCGGGCTCCATTCCGCACCTGCTGGAAGGGCGTGATCTGCTGGGTCTGGCGCAGACTGGCACAGGCAAGACAGCGGCCTTTGCGCTGCCTATTCTCGAACATCTGGCCAAGTCACCCCGCTCGACGGCGCCGCGTCAGGCTCGGGTTCTGGTGCTGGCCCCCACGCGCGAGCTGGTTGCCCAGATTAGCGACAGCTTCAAGGCTTATGCCAAATACATGCGTTTTACGCAGGCAGTGGTGTTTGGTGGCGTTGGTCAGGGCCGTCAGGTTGAAGCCATGCGCCGTGGTGTGGATGTGCTGGTGGCAGCGCCGGGCCGTCTGCTCGACCTGATCGGTCAGGGCTATATCGACCTGTCCGGGCTTGAAGTTCTGGTGCTGGATGAAGCCGACCGCATGCTGGACATGGGTTTTGTGCGCGACATCCGCCGTATCATGACCTTCGTGCCGGAAAAGCGGCAGACCGTGCTGTTCTCGGCCACCATGCCGCGCAGCATTGAAGATCTGGCTGCATCCCTGCTGAACGACCCTGCACGGGTTGAAGTCGCACCGCCGTCCAGCACGGTGGATCGCATCCAGCAGGCCGTCATGTTTGTTAACGGGGCATCCAACAAGCGCGATGCGTTGCTGACCATGGTGGAATCACCCAAGGTGGCGCGGGCTGTGGTGTTTACGCTGATGAAGCACGAGGCCAACAAGGTCGCGGAGTTTCTCAACAAGAACAGCATTGTGGCTGAGGCTATTCATGGCAACAAGTCGCAGGGTGCGCGTGAGCGGGCCATGAAGGGTTTCCGTTCCGGCGCAGTCAAGGTGCTGGTGGCGACCGATATTGCCGCGCGTGGTATTGACGTTGATGAAGTCAGCCATGTTTTCAATTACGACCTGCCGAACGTGCCTGAGAGCTATGTGCACCGTATTGGCCGTACGGCGCGTGCCGGGCGTGATGGCTGGGCGGTTTCGCTGTGCGATGCCGAGCAGAGGGCATGGCTGCGTGATATCGAGCGCACGATTGGCAAGGCTATTCCGATCATGCGTGATCACCAGTGGCATTCTGAGGAAGCCGAGTTTTCCAACCAGCGTCCGCCGGTCCTTGGTGGTGGTGGTGGCCGTGGGCGTGGTGGCCCGCGTCAGGGTGGCGGCGGTGGCCGTGGTGGCCCGCGTCGTTCCGGTGGTGGCTCTGCCTCTCGGGCCTGATCGCGCGTTATTCGCCTGACGGTGTCTGATACCAAAAGGTGGCCTGCCAGTCCTGAAAAGGGGTGAGCAGGCCACCTTTTTTTGTATCACCTATGTCAGCCGGGAAGGTGCAGGGTGATGGAAACGGGACAGTGGTCGCTTAGTTGAGGGCCATGTCCCTGCGGTATGGGCATGACCCGCAGGGAGTCAGGCTCTTTCCAGTCTATGGCTGCACCGCCCAGAATAATGTGATCAATAAAATAGCTGCCACCCAGACAGGGGCTGGCATATCCTGATGTTGTCAGGTCCAGTCTGGCTTTTTCCTGCAAACTCAGAAAAAGCGGGTCCTGTAGGTTTAGCCTGCGATTGAAATCCCCCATGATGGCGAAGGCCTCGCCTGCCTGCGCTCTTTTGCCGATCCACTCTGATAATACTTTAAACTGCCTAACAAGCAGGGGGCAGGCATGGTGGGTTTGTGAAGGTGGGTCATCCCAGCAGCCAGTTTTCAGATGCACGACCAGCACACGTAAATCCGCATGGGCAAAATGTACGGTCATATCCAGTCCGCTGCGCAGGTGATGCGGTGCTGAAGGTGGGGTGATGTCGAGCGCCTGCACGTCGGGGTGGCGTGTGACACTCAGGTCTGCGCGTATGGCCAGACCGGTGCGTTGAAGAACCGTATCGTCCGTTGTGAAAACAGCATAATTTGTATGAGGAAAAACAAGCGCGAGGCTGTTTGGGCTATCGGCTTCCTGCAGAGCGGCAATGTCCGGGTTCAGACGTGCGGCAAAAGCGGCCAGCAGGGTGTAATCGGCTGGTATGCGGGCAGGGATGTCGAGGGGGGCTGAGCGGCTTGCCGGGGTGTTTTCATCCAGCAGCCATTCAAGGTTCCATGTGCTGAGTTTGATGGAACGGCTGGTGGGGGAGGCGGCTTCAGCGGAGTGAAAGGCCAGTAGCGTTAGAACCGCTGCTTTGAGCATGAAAAAACGCGGGGCCAGCGGCCCCGCGCGGTAAGGTTGCTCAGGCGGGCTCGGTTTCGAGCTGCTTGATGACCTCATCAATCGAAACGCTTTTGCGGCTCTGCTCGTCCAGGATCGTGATTTCGCCACTGCCGATGTCATAGAACCAGCCTTGCAGGAACAGCGTGCGCCCGGCAAGCCCTGCCGCAACCGCCGGATGCGTGCGCAGGTGGGCGAGCTGGAGCAGCACATTCTGCTCGGCAATGCAGCGCACCGTGGCGGGGCCGACATCATCGGAGCGGAACGTGTTCAGCGTGGCGGCCCGAGCTGCTTCCGCATTGCGGAGCCAGCTTTTAACGGTAGGCATGGTGTCCAGGCCGCTTTTTTCCGGGTCGAGCAGGGCTTTCATGGCGCCGCAGTCTGAATGGCCGCAGACGATGATGGTGGAAACCCCAAGCGCCATCACGGCATATTCGATAGCGGAGGACACGCCTCCCAGCATTTCGCCGTAAGCGGGCACGAGATTGCCGATGTTACGCAGAATGAACAGGCTGCCCGGTTCAGTCTGGGTAATCAGGTTGGGGTCGATCCGGCTGTCGGCGCAGGCAATGAACAGTGCGCCGGGTGACTGCCCCTTTGCCAGACTGGCAAACAGGGCTTCCTTGGCCGGAAAGACCTCGGTGTTGAAATGTTCTGCGCCACGCAGCAGGGAGAGCAGGCTGCTTCTGGCCTCGGAACATGTTGGCATGTATCGTACTCCGAAAAACGTCTGGTTATGACTGAATGGTACGACTACCCCCTCAGCCAGTCTGAACGACGGACGCGTTCCCCACAGGAACGCTTCAGATCACGCAGAAGTTCCCGCGCATCTGTGATTTGTGGGGCATGCGCTCTGCCGTGTCCATGCCGCACCGCGCGTTCGGTGCGGCAGAAGCCGTTAAATTTCAGCTTAGCGGATCGTCTTCGGGTTCGCTCATCTGGTCTGCCGGATGGCGCACGGGCGCCTGGTTCTGCCGCACGCGGGCGGGCTCCATCTGCCTGCGGGTAAAGTTCGCGCCCAGAGTTGCCAGATCAAGGAACTGGTCAGCCTGACGGCGCAGGTCATCTCCAATCAGCGGGGGGGAGGATTTCATGGAGGATACCACGGAAACCCGAGTGCCCTGCCGCTGCACGGCTTCCACTACGCGGCGGAAATCAGAATCGCCACTGAACAGGATAGCGTGGTCGATATGCGGTGCCATTTCGAGCATATCCACCGCAATTTCGATATCCATGTTGCCCTTGACCCGCCGCTTGCCGGTCGAATCCGTAAATTCGCGCGCGGGCTTGGTCACCAGAAAATAGCCGTTATAGGACAGCCAGTCCGTAAGGGGCTTGAGAGGTGAATAATCTTCCGTGTCCAGTATGGCCGCGTAATAGTAGGCGCGAATCACATGAGATTTCGACGTGAAAAAATCGAGCAGTTTTTTGTAATCGACATCAAAACCGAGGCCCCGGGACGTCGAATACAAACTGGATCCATCTATGAATAGACAGGTTTTTTCATCTTTTTTCAGGTTCATGTGCCATTCCCTTCCAAATTTTTGTTCTGATTTCCCGCAGTCGGTCTGTCTTGAAATTGTCCGAATGGAGTAAGAGCATTCCTGAATGACTGGTCTTTATATCGCTGCATTCTGGCAGGAATATGCCTGCCAAGCATTTTTGAAACATCGACATGGCCGAGGCCGGGAGAATATTGCATTCGTTGCGGTGCGCAACCAATAAGTTACCAATTTCTTAACATTTTCCTGTTGAGTGAGAGTTTTATGTCGGTTTTGTCAGATAAGGTGCAGCCTGCCGCCGCCCTTATTGCTATTGGCGCGAACCTGCCCCGTGCGGAGCAGGATGCGCGCGCTACCTGCCTTGAAGCCGTACAGGCTCTGCGCGAGACGCCGGGCGTGCAGGTCGAGGCCGTTTCGCACTGGTATGAGAGCGCACCCATGCCGCCTTCGGGCCAGCCCCCTTATGTCAACGGGGTGGTCCGCTGCCTGACGGTGCTGAGCCCGGATGCGTTGCTTGAGTGTCTTCATACCATAGAAACGCATAACGGGCGCGAGCGTTCCGTGCCCAATGCGGCGCGCACGCTCGATCTGGACCTGATAGCGTTTGATGATCTCTGCCAGCAGACCGAGTATCTGGTGCTGCCGCATCCGCGCGCGCATGAACGGGCCTTTGTGCTGCTCCCGCTCAATGACGTGCAGCCGGACTGGCAGCACCCCCGCTCGGGGCAGGGTATGCAGGCCATGTTGGCAGCGGTGCAGGGGCAGGAAATCCGCCGGATAGGGGAATAGCCCTTCCCTGCGGGGGGCGGATGCAGTATTGTCGACCTTTGTATCTCTTTGCTGAATCCGTAAGCTGAATTGTCTGGAGGCTCTTCGTAATGGCCCGCGTCACCGTCGAAGACTGCGTAGAAAAGGTTTCCAACCGTTTTGAACTTGTGGTGTACGCGGCGCAACGCGCGCGCAACATCGCACGGGGGGAAGAACTGACCATCGATCGCGATAACGACAAGAACCCTGTTGTCGCCCTGCGTGAGATCGCGGTGGAAACCGTCTCGCTGACCGGGCTGCGCAGCGATCTTATCCGCTCTCAGGCGCGCGAACCCGAGCCCGAGCCCGTGGAAGAAGAAGTGCAGGATCTCGTCCCGACCGAGCAGAACATCTTTGGTCTGCAGGAAGTCTCGGTTGAGGAAGAAACTGCTGATGACGCCCGCGCCATTGAAGCAGCCCTGACCGGCCGCGCCCGCCGGTAAGCGCTTTGGTGAGCCGCGCGGGAGCTGAGGTTCCGGGCACAGGCCCGTTGACGGAAGAGAGCGGCGGCACGCAGGTGCCCGCCGTGACCTCCGGAATGGATGACGACACCACCACCGCCGCCCACGCCGGTCTGAACTGTGAAAAACTGGTCAGCCGCGTGCTCAGTTACGCGCCGCATGCGGATGTGGATATGGTCCGCCGTGCGTTTGAGGTCGCCTGCGCTGCTCATGATGGGCAGAAGCGCGATAATGGCGACCCCTACATAACCCACCCCTTTGCGGTGGCCATGATCATGGCCCGGTTTGGACTGGATGTTCAGTCTGTCTGCACCGCGCTTTTGCATGACACCATAGAGGATACCAGCGTCAGCCACGAGACGCTCAAGCTCGAATTCGGGCAGACGGTGGCTGATCTGGTGGATGGCGTAACCAAGCTGACCCGGCTTGAGTTGCAGTCCGACCGTACCAAGCAGGCGGAAAATTTCCGCAAGCTGGTGCTGGCCATGTCCAAAGATATCCGCGTGCTGCTGGTCAAGCTCGCGGACAGACTCCACAATATGCGCACGCTGCATTTTGTGGAGCGTCAGGACCGCAGGCAGCGTATCGCGCGCGAAACTCTCGATATTTATGCCCCTCTGGCTGAGCGTATCGGCATGGACCGGCTCAAGACGGAGTTGCAGAATCTCTCCTTCGCCCAGCTTGAGCCTGAAGCGGACGACACGATTCGTACCCGCCTGAACTACCTGCGGGGGCAGGGTGCGGATGTGATCGAGGATGTCAGGCGCGAGTTGCTGCGCCTGTGTCATGAGGCCGGGCTGAAAGAGGTGCAGGTTTCAGGCCGCGAGAAATCTCCCTATTCGATCTGGGAGAAGATGCAGCGCCGGAACGTGGCTTTTGAACAGCTTTCGGACATCATGGCGTTTCGTGTGGTGGTGGGCACGCGTGAGGACTGCTACGTGGCGCTGGGTGCTGTGCACGCCGCGTATCCGATGATTGTCGGGCGGTTCAAGGACTACATTTCAACCCCCAAGGCCAACGGATACCAGAGCCTGCATACAGGGGTGACACTCCGCTCGCCCCGTAACCAGAAGATCGAAGTGCAGATTCGCACGCAGGCCATGCATGACGTGGCTGAAAACGGTGTGGCGGCGCACTGGGCCTATAAAGAAGGCACTGGTGTTCAGGAAGGTGGCTACGGTGGGCTGCGGCGGCCGCGCTGGGTGCAGGATCTGCTCGAAATTCTCGAGGCGTCGTCGGCACCCGACGAGTTTTTGGAAAACACCAAGCTCGAACTCTATCAGGATCAGGTTTTCTGCTTTACCCCCAAGGGGCAGCTTATCTCCCTGCCGCGCGGGGCTACCCCGGTCGATTTCGCCTATGCTGTGCATAGCCAGATTGGCGATACCTGCGTGGGAGCGCGCATCAACGGGCGGCTGATGCCCCTGCGCCACGAGCTGGAAAATGGCGATCAGGTAGAAATTATGACCGCCCGTGGCGGCGCGCCGTCCCCTTCGTGGGAGCGGTTTGTCGTAACGGGCAAGGCGCGTGCGCGTATCCGCCGTTATGTTACCCAGCAGCAGCGTCAGGTCTCGCTGGATGGCGGGCGGCAGCGCTGGCCAAGGCTTTCCGTCAGGAAGGCGTGGATGGTTCCGAAAAAATTATCGAAACCACGCTCAAGGCCCTTAAGCAGACATCCTTGCCTGACCTGTATGTGGCCGTGGGCACTGGTGCTCTGGGTGCGCGTGATGTGGTGCATGCGGCCTATCCTGAGCTGCGGCGCGTGCAGCGTGTGCCGCGCATGCTCGCCGGGT
>NZ_BAIN01000036.1 GCF_000613285.1 Acetobacter papayae JCM 25143
CGCGGGCAGCATGGCCGCCGGGATCGGAGGTATGGGCCGGGCCGTCGGCGGGAACGTCGCGAATGCCGTCAAAGGGGCGGCCTCACGTGCCGGTTCATCCCTCAAAGAAAGCTATGCTGCCGGTGGACGCTGGGCCGCACGCGGGATGGGGGAGGGCGGCGAAGGCGGAGCCGGGGATAACGGACCGGCACCTTCTGGAGGCGGTGACCCGGCTGGAGGAGGTGATGGCGGTGGAAACGGCGGTCCTTCTGGTGGCGGTTCCGGCGAACCGCCCCGCTGGGCTCAGAAGATGAAGCGCCGTAACGCCGTCGCCCATGCTGCCGAGGCGGCGCATGTCATCCGCTCCGCCGATGGCGGGGGCGGATCTTCCTCCATCAATCTGTCGGAAAAGGAATGAGGACGATGTTCCGTCGCTCGACCACACGCTACGGGACCACGCCCGAACCCGTGACACCATATCAGAAAGCGGCCCAGATCTGGGACGAACGGATCGGTTCCGCCCGCATCCAGGCCCGTAACTGGCGGCTCATGGCTTTTGGCTCCCTGTTCCTGTCCGCAGGCCTTGGCGTCGGGCTGGTCTGGCAATCCGCGCGCGGCACCATCACGCCGTGGGTGGTGCAGGTGGACCGGCTGGGGCAGGCGCAAATCGTGGCCCCGGCCACGTCCGGCTACATACCTGCCGATCCGCAGATTGCCTGGTATCTGGCGCAGTTCGTCCATGACGTCCGCGCCCTGTCGTCGGACCCCGTGGTGGTCCGGCACAACTGGCTGCGCGCCTATGATTTCACCACCACGCCGGGCGCGCAGGCCTTGAACGATTACGCGCGGCTGAACGATCCCTTTTCGCGGATCGGGCATGAGCAGGTCGAGGTGGACATCGCCTCCGTGATCCGGGCCTCGCCCGGCAGTTTCCGTGTGGCCTGGACCGAGCGTCATTACCGCGACGGGGCGTTCACCGGCACCGAGCGCTGGACCGCCATTGTGTCGGTCGTTCTGCGTACACCACGCGATGCCGATCACCTGCGGAAAAACCCCCTCGGAATTTACGTCTCCGCCATCAACTGGTCGAAGGAACTGGGCCAATGATCCGTCGCGCTCTTCGTGTCCTGCCGTTGCTTGTCCTGCCCCTGGCCGGATGTGCGCAGCACTACCATCCGCCTGTTATCCGCTACGATGACGCTGTTCAGGCCACGCGCCTGCCGGACCCACCGAAACCGGTGCGGGTGGTTGAAGTCCCCCGACCGCTTGCCTTGCCGGGACAGCTCAAGCCGCTGCCCTCACGACGCGTCACAACACATCCGGCCCCCGAAGTCGCCGACCCGACCGCGCGTGTGACCCAGGCCAATCTGGCGGCGCGCATCCAGCCCACGCGGGCCGGGTTCATCAATGCGGTGCAGGTCTATCCCTACAGTCCGGGAGCGCTTTATCAGGTCTATGCCTCGCCCGGCGAGATCACCGACATCATGCTCCAGCAGGGTGAGAAGCTGGTGGGCACCGGTCCCGTGGCGGCAGGAGATACCGTACGCTGGATTATCGGCGATACCGAGAGCGGGGCAGGGACGACAAAACGCATTCATATCCTGGTCAAGCCGACCCGGCCGGACCTCACCACCAATCTGATCGTCAACACGGATCGGCGCACCTATCTCGCCGAACTGCGTTCTACCCCCGCCACCTATATGGCATCGGTCTCGTGGGACTATCCCGAAGATGACCTGATTGCCCTGCATCGGCAGGACAGTGCGGCTGATGATGCAGCGCCGGTGGATGTGGGACTGGACCTGAACGCGCTGAATTTCCGCTACACCATCCAGCCGGTTAAAGGGGGCACGCCGCCCTGGCTTCCTGCTCGGGCGTTCGATGACGGTCACAAGGTTTACATCGCCTTTCCGGCCGGGATCGGGCAGGGGGAACTGCCGCCTCTGTTTGTGCTGGGCGCCGATGGCGGCCCTGAACTGGTCAATTACCGGGTGCGGCAGAACTGGATGATCGTCGATCGCCTGTTTGCCGCCGCCGAACTGCGGCTGGGTGACAAGCAGTCCGAGCAGCGTGTGCGCATTGTTCGAACCGATGGCAGGAAGTCATGACCGGGCAAGCGCCGACAGTGGACGAAAATCCAGCGGCTCCCGCCACAGGGGGAAATCCCGCATCACCGCCGCCCGATCTGCGCCTGCGGGCGGAACGGCCACGTGTGGTCCGCCTCAGTCGCATCGTGGTCTGGTCGCTCGGTGGCGTGGGCATGATTGCGGTGGCGTTTGCTCTGGGCTACGCGCTGGAGAACAGCAGCAACAAAGCGCCACCGACCGCCAGCCTGGATACGGATGTGCGCCCGTCCGCCGATGGGCTGGCGGGGCTGCCCTCAGACTATGTCGGCAGCGGCGTGCCGAAGCTCGGTCCAGCGCTGCCCGGTGATCTCGGGCACACCATCCTGAAAGCACAGGAGCAGGGAAAAGTCGCATCCGGTGGGGAGGACCACCGGGCCGCGCAGGAGGTGGAGGCTGCAATCGCCAGCAAATTGTTCGTGCAGACAGGGGAGCGCGACCGTGTCAGCCAACAGGCGACCTCGCCCGCGCCGGGCGCTCCTGTCTCTCAGGGGTCAGCAGCCCCTGCGAACGACCCACAGTCTGGCAACCGAGCTTTTCTGGCCGGCCAGCCTGACCGCGCGACGATCAGCCCGATCGCATTGTGCCACCCGCCTCACCTTATATCCTCCAGGCGGGCACGGTGATTGCCGGCGCGCTGAACACAAAAATCAGCTCCGACCTGCCGGGCCAGATCGTTGGGCACGTCACCCAGAACGTGTATGACAGCCCGACCGGTCGTTATCTGCTGATCCCGCAGGGCAGCACGCTGTTCGGAGCCTATAACAGCGGGATTTCTTTCGGTCAGCAGCGCACACAGATCATCTGGACCCGGCTGATTTTCCCCGATGGCGAAAGCCTCGTGCTGGAGAAGCTGCCGGGTGGCGACGCCATAGGCCAGTCCGGCCTGTCCGACGAGATCAATAACCACTGGGGCCAGCTTTTCAAAGCGGCCCTCGTGACGACCCTCATCAGCGTGGGCTCGGAAGCGGGCACATCGTGGAACGAAAACAACCTGATGCAGGCCATCCGCAGCGGGGCGAGCAACGGCTTTTCCATGGTCGGCAACCGTCTGATCGACCGGAGCCTCAACGTACAGCCAACGCTGACCGATCGGCCGGGGCTGCCGTTCACGGTTCTTGTTGGACACGACCTGTTACTCAAGCTTTACCAGAATGGAGGACATCCACGATGACAGAGTTGAAGATAAAGGAGCTTCCCGATGAGAAACCGGTGAAAATGACCGTGGCGTTACCTCCCGATATCCATCGTGATCTGCTGGCTTATGCAGCACTTCTTTCCAGTAGCGCGGGGGCAATGGATCCGGCACGATTGGTCGCACCCATGCTGCGGCAGTTCATGATGTCGGATAAGGGGTTTGCCAGGGCGCGGCGACAGGCAAAAACAGCATCATTGGAAAAATAGGCTTATGGCTGGTGGGATTCGAGATGCTGAGCGAAGATTTGGGCGCAGGGATTTTCATTGTCGGGTCGCCAGACGATCCCGAATTCCAGATGGGAGGAACCGCCCGCGTCACGGATTTCCATGATCGCGATGTCGTGGCCATGCTGATCGCGGATCAGTGGCAGCCACGAGGCCGGAAGCAGGGCGATGCCTTCCTTGTTCCGGACGAGCGCTATGATCCGGTTGCTGCCGATATCATGGAGGCGGATTTTCGGGGGGATATCTGGTCCGCCAAGTTTTCGTCGGACAAGTTCCTCGAAATCATGACCCGCGTTATCCCGGCCGATCAGGAATATATCGTGGCGCAGATCAGACCATGAGATTTCACGCTGGTTTGCCAGTGGATGACTGACCGGGAGCGCCGCCACGATGCGGTCGCTCCAAAGGGGCGTGACACGCAGGACTGGCGTCAGATTGCGACGTGTGACGACCGCGAAATCGATCTGCCCGTGCTGGAGCCGACGCAGCAGCCTCTTGCCTGTGCCCTCGGAATAGCGAAAGATAATATCGGGATGCGTGGCTCGGAACTCTGCCGTGAAGGAGGAAAATCGTCCAGGCAGGACGCAGGTCTGAATACCGACGGAGATCTGCCCGTTTTCTCCATTGCCCGTTCGTCGTGCGCGAGCGTTCATACCCGCCACATTGTCCAGAACCGTCCGGGTCCAGCGGATGAACTCATCACCGAAGACAGTCGGCGTGGCTCCAGCCGGGGAGCGGGTAAACAGCCTGACATTCAGCCGCTCCTCCAGGTTGTGCAGTGACCGGCTAACTACCGACTGTCGAGTGTTTAGGAAGCGCGCCGCGCCGTGGATACTGCCGTGCTCGGCGATTGCCCGCACGCACAGCAGTTGCCACAGGTCGAATGGCGGGCGGCGCATGACCTGTCACACCGTCGGGGCGAAGGTTGTTCTCTTCCAGGTCATTATCCCGTTTTTTCCCCCGCGATGTGCAGAGAAAATCCAACGGCGCCCGGCTTTTCTAACTTGGGCTTCAACTCCATTGTTGGGATTTGATAGTCGCCGTCATTCTGCTTCCGATATGGGATCGGGGCTGTCGTTGCCAGTGTACGCATCCGTTCGCGGATATGTTCTGACAATATAGTAAATCCCGCTTCATCCAATCGGTCCACTTGGTAGGCTACGAAAGACGGCAGGACCGTGAAGCCGGGATAAAATAGGATGCCGTGATTGATGGGAAATAGCAGATCGTCGATCGGACCGTTGATCCCGCGAGCAGAATAATGCTCAGGCCAGCCACCGGCGGTAACGACCAGCATGGCGCGCTTTCCCGCCATCGTACCTTCACCGTAGCGGTCGCCCCAACGACGGTCGCTGTGTTCACCAACACCATAAGCAAAGCCATAGGCATAAACGCGATCGACCCAGCCTTTGAGAATTGCGGGCATAGTAAACCACCAAAGCGGGAACTGCAGGATCACAGTATCGGCCCAGAGAAGCTTGGCCTGCTCTCCCTTCACGTCTTCTGTGAGTCCTCCCTCTGCAAACTCTCGTGACGACGCGGAAGCGACTTTCAGGCGCTCGTCGGCAGGCAGATCCGGGAAATCAGCCTGGTCGACAGTCGCTTTCCAATGCATGGCGTAAAGGTCGGAGACTTTGACCTCATGTCCCTGTGCCTGTAATTCTGCAGTTGCGACGTCGAGCAGGGCGCCATTGAGAGAACGCCGCTCAGGATGGGCGAAGACAATCAAAACATTCATGAATTAAGCCTTGCTATGGCGGAAAAAGATTCGCTTCCCATTCAGTTTAGGCGATAGGTTATTATCCTCGCCATATGGCGAGAACGGAAGTTACAGTGCCGAAAAATGGAACAATCTCTCATCTCACTTGAGCGGCTAAGGACCTTCGTGCGCATCGCCGAGCGAGGAAATTTGGCTGCCGTCGCCCGTGAAACCGGCGTTGGGCAATCGACGATCACGCGACATTTGCGCGAATTGGAAGAAGCTTTAGGTGTTTCGCTGCTGACGCGTACGACGCGCCGTACCGCGCTCACGGACGAGGGTGCGCGTTATTATGCGCACTGCATGCAAATCCTTTCCCTCGTCGAGCAGGCAAGCCAGGAGATGCGCGAAACACGGCAGGCGACGGCGGGGACGGTACGCATTTCGTGTACTGGCGCGTTGGGTGTCATGCATGTCAGCCAATTGATTTACGCTTTTCAAGACCAGAACCCCGGCATACGGGTGGAATTCGGACTAACGGATGAGCGAATAGATTTAGTGCGGGATGGAGTTGATATTGCCATCCGTCTGGGCCCTCTGAGTGATTGTGCAATGAAGTTGCGGTCTCTGGGTGACAGTCAGCGCGTTCTGGTCGCATCGCCTGAGTGGCTGCGTCGCAACGGACCTGTGCTGCGCCCAGAGGATTTGCGTGATCTTGAAGGAGTGCGGATGTCGCGTGTTCATGGATCGGACCGGTTGGTTCTGCGGAGCAAGAAGAGCAGAAATTATGTCGTGCCGTTTCATGGTAGGCTGATCGTCGACCATGGTCTGGCGGCACGAGACGCCTTTATCGCTGGTCGCGGCTTCGGACCAGCCCACCGTTGGTTAGTGGAAGATTGCCTTAGCGATGGTCGCCTTGAACATATCTTGCCGGACTATAGCCTTCCATCCGTGCAACTAAGTATGTTGATTGCGCCAGAACGAACGACCCTGACACGGGTCCGTCTCTGTGTGGATTTTCTCGCTGAAGGGATTAGAAGGATACCCGGCATCAATCGAGGATAAATTAGCTAGTTTATTGCAGATAATCAGCATGATTGTGAATATTTTGCAGTATGGCATTGTCCAATGAAAATGATTTCAGGCGCACGCGGAAAAAAGCTTTTCGAAACAGCCTTCTAATCTCGCTTTATTCTCACCTTGCGATTGTCGCAACTTGAGAAGCAATCCTGCCCCCGCAACCACTTGCAGTTTCTAAAACCCCGCTAAGTCAACAGCTTAGCGGGGTTTTGCTATGCGTAAACTGCGGCCGTATTCCGGAGAACTGTTTAATTTCAGTTGTTTAGGGAAGGTAGGTTCAAAGCGGGGGTATCGTTCCTCGCAACCACTTGCGATTATCTGCATTGACGTGAGACGCTGTTACAATCAGGCTCAGAAGCGAATGTAATTTTAGCTTCTGGATTGATGACGGACCTTATTCGAGACCTTATCCTTCGCTGGAGGGACGATCCGGCAGGGACCTATCAGAGCTGGTTTTTATGGGATGAGCGCCTTAAGAACTTTCGCTCTATCCGCCGGGGCCTGCAGCAGGTCGTCGCCGAAATTGCCGATGGCACATTCGGGGTCGCCTATCGTGGCTCATCCCTGGAAACGGTTGTTCATTCGATTGCGGAGCAGCGTCAGATTTTCAAGGGTGCGGATCATGCGTTCCTGTGGAAGCCGAAGCTACGCATTCCCGATATCTACGAAAATCCCGCCAACCAGAAAGCATTTGGGCAGCTTCTTGATACCTGTCTGTGCTGCAATACCGAAGAGCATGTGGTCTCGGCCATTCATGCAATCGATGCCCGGAAGATAAAAGGGTTAGGACCAGCCGTAGCCAATCTGCTGTATTTCCTGCATCCGACGATCATGCCGCCTTTCAATACGGCGATCGTGAACGGCTACAACGCCTTGACCGGATCAAAGGTGAAGCTGGGGCGATGGGAGGAATATCTGGCCATGCGGCAGGGTATCCTGAAGCTGAATGCGACCTATCGTTCGCTGCTGTCCAATGATCTGGGCGCCATTGGAGGACTGCTGTTTGACCTCGGAAGCGGACGCTATACAGCGCCGCCTCTTGAGAATGACGAAACAGCGCGAAAACTCTGGGAAACCGATCTTCACCAGGTGAGGGAGCAGAGCGCAAAAGAGGCCCGGATCCTCGCCGCGGAGCGGGAAACGGATCATACCCATACCGAGATTCAGGGATGGCTTCGCGATCTGGGGCTTTCCCTAGGGTATGATGTCTGGATTGCCGCCAACGATCGCAGTCGCCCATGGCAGGACGGCAAACTGGGGGATGGCTGCCTGTCGGTGTTGCCTGGGTTCACGACGGAAACGCAGGGAGCGGAATCCGTGCGTCTGATCGATGTTCTGTGGCTGGACCGTGAAAGCCACAGGATCGTTGCAGCATTCGAGGTCGAGCATTCAACGACCATCTATTCCGGCATTGTGCGGATGCTGGATCTTGCTCTCGGGTCAGAGGCACAGGCCCTTGAAGGACTGTTTCTTGTGGCACCAGACAAGCGGGAAGCCGATGTGCGGGATCAGTTGAGGCGGCCGGCCTTCAGTAGAATAGCCGATCTGAAAGTCCGGTATCTGCCTTATGGAGCGCTGGAGAAAGATCGTGTGGCAATCAGGCGTTTTGGTCACGGACTGGAGCTATTCGGACCATATCTCATCTTCTGGAGATAGTGCAATAAAATTACAAATAAGTCATCTGAAGGTAGTATATAAAATAGCATGAGGGTGCTTTTCAATATCAGTGTGTAATTTATCAAAAGAGAGTTTAGGAGAGCGTAATGAGCATAGTTCTTAAAAAAAATGGTCAATTTTACAAAAAATTTAAAGAAGAAAACCCAAAATTCAGCAAAGAAACTTTTCGTTGTGCAGAAGATGCGGTTGAGGCACTTTTAAATAAACCCACAACATCTGATCGACCAGGAATGCTTCTTGGTAAAGTTCAAAGTGGAAAAACGCGTACTTTTATTAGTGTTCTCGCGCTGGCGTTCGACAATGGTTTTGATATTGCTATTGTTCTGAGTAAAAATTCTAAAGCATTAATTCAGCAGACTTATAAACGATTACGTAAAGATTTTGAGACTTTTGTCGATGAAAAAGAACTCGAAATATACGATATCATGAGTGCCCCCAGAAAATTTAGCAAGTTCGAGCTGGAGTCAAAATTAATATTTGTCGCCAAAAAGCAAGATGACAACTTGTTACGTTTGATTGATTTGTTTGAGAACCATAAGAGTATGGCTGATAAGAGGGTCATTATTGTTGATGATGAGGCCGATAGTGCATCAATAGGTTACTCAAGAAAAGGAGATATCAAAAATGCAAACAAGATCGCAATGCAAATTAGTGAACTACGCTCTCTAATTTCTCAAGTCTCTTTTCTTCAGGTTACAGCAACTCCATACTCACTATATTTGCAGCCAACAGAGGTAGAAGTTAGCAACGTGCTTGAATTCAAGCCCGTGCGGCCCGTTTTTACAAAGCTAGTTCCTGTACCGAAGGAGTATGTGGGCGGTGATACGTATTTTGGTGAACTATCTCGGAGCGCGGATGACACGCTGGAAAGCCTTATCCATTATCGCGTGGATCACTATGAATTCGATCGTCTAAAAAAATTTGATGGGCGCGTATTTAAACTAGAGGATTCTTTAGTTTCTCCAAAAATTGAAGGTTACCGCACAGCACTGATCACATTTATCGTCGGGAGTTGTATCCAGCGGATTAATGGCAGCAATGCCGGTAAAAATTCGAAGAAACTACTTTATTCCTTTCTGCTACATTCAGAGGCTGGAAAGAGTGCCCATGACTGGCAGGAACAGTTGACCAATGAACTTGTCCGACAACTCGTCCAGGCCGCTAAGACCGGAAACGTGGTATTGCGGGACTTGATACAAACCTCATATGATGATTTGTCGCGTTCACTTAAATTAGATGATAAGCCTATACCAAGTTTTGAAGATGTATTCCGTGAGGTGGTTAAAGCACTTTCCGATGATTATATAACTATAACTAAGGTTAATTCGGAAGAAAATGTCATCGATATGCTTGATGATGCCGGACAACTTAAGCTTCGAAGTCCGTTGAATATCTTCTTGGGAGGCCAGGTTCTTGATCGCGGCATTACTTTGACTAATCTAATAGGCTTTTATTATGGACGTCGTCCTAATAGATTCCAGCAAGATACGGTGCTACAGCATTCGCGTATGTACGGATATCGCCGGGATAATTTGGCCGTTACGAGATTTTACACTTCGCAGTCAATTCGTACAGCTATGCAGCAAATGGAAGAATTTGATTCTACGTTACGTAAAGCTATTGAAACAGGTGCGGACAAGTCGGTGCAGTTTATCCGGCAAGGAAAGGACGGTACGATCGTACCATGTAGTCCTAATAAAATTTTAGTTTCCACTACGCAAACATTACGTCCGTATAAGCGTCTACTTCCGATAGGCTTCCAAACCGGTTATCGTACTGGCGCCAAAGGTATTGGCAAAACTATCGAACATTTAGATGCCGAGGTGGAGAAAATCGTGCAATTCGGTGCACCTAAGCCAGTACTGGTCTCGGTAGAGGTGGCGCAGGGATTGCTACGTCAGATAGCATCTACATTGCTGTTCGAGGATGCAGATGACGTGTCTCCATTTGATTGGGAAGCCGCATGCGCTGCGATTGCTCATTTGAGCGCTCAGAACCCTGAAAAAAAACAGCGGGGAAAAATATGGTTATGGGCAGCCACAGGACGTAATTCGGCGCGTCTGGCAAGCTCCAGTTCGCACGCAAAGTATATTGAAACTCCAGACTCAGAGAAAACAGAAGGTCGACTTGCTAAGACTTACGCCATTGATACTCCAATTCTGTTTTTGTTGCGGCAGGAGGGAAAGGCCGACAAAGGCTGGCGAGACACGCCATTTTATTGGCCTGTGATCCGTGCGCAGGCTAATACGCCAACAGCGATCTTTGCTACCGATACTGTCGGCTAGAGCAGATGCCGTTTGAATACGTGTATTCAAACAGGTGAAAATGCCCGTAAAAGTAATAAACGAGAGCATTTTCACCGAACCGGTTTTCGGCAGAAATGCTCTTGATATGGCGGTGGAATTTAAGAAAGGGGTGCATGATTTAGAAAACGGGTTATGCGCAGGCATTGAAAATTCGATTAAAGCAAGCATCTAAAATTGATTGGTTTTCAAATTGGGATTGTCGCAATTTGAGAATTAATCCTGCCCCCGCAACCAAAATTACCAAACGAAATCAATACCTTAAAAGGCCGCGCAAGCGGCCTTTTGGCGTTCCAGGCCCACAACTGGAATCATATAGGAATCATTCGGGGGAGAATTTCAGCGTAGTTTCATGACGTGGGATGTGCGCCAGAAGAGGGCCGGGAAGGGTAAGAATCGGTCCAGGCTGTTTAGGTCTACTTCCGTTCTCCTTCCTTTTCACGGTGTCCTGACGTAACCAGAAATGCGAACGGTTCTCACTTTGTGAGTCGGAATTCAGGACAGCGGCGGGTGAGCACGGCAACCTACAAACATAGCGCGCAGGCGCACGGCGAAATGGTGAGCTACGCCTGGCGTCTGACGGGAAGCCGTGATCAGGCAGAAGAGGTTGTCCAGGAGGCTTATGTCCGGCTGGCCGAAGCTGCGGCCAAGCAGCTACTGGAAAAACCGGCGGCTTATCTGCGACGCGTAGTGCATAATCTGGCTCTTGACCATATCCGGTCACGGAAAAGGCGCGAGCGGATATTTGTCGCGGATTCAGATACAAATCTGGCCGAAATGGCATCGACGGAAGCTTCGCCAGAACAACAGACTCTCTCTCGTATGGAAATTTTCCGGCTTCAGGAAGCGTTGTCTGAGTTGCCGGATAACATACGGATAGCCGTCGAAATGCACCGTCTGGGTGGTGCAAAACTGCGGGAAATCGCGGAAGCGCTAGATGTTTCCACGACGCAGGCTCATTATTTCATACGTAAGGGTGTGGCGCACTGCCTGACGAAGTTGGGCTGATTTTCTCGTATGCCAAGATGTTTTTCCCGAAAAAATCCCGTGTCCGATAGTCTCTTCATAATGAGAGGGAGATGGATCGGTCTGCCTACGGGTATGCCTTCCCGCATGTCCGTTTGTGTTTGGGGGCTTCGCGGTGGAGACCGATGATCTGGAAAATCTGACGCCCGAAGAAAGTGAGGCCCTGGATTGGGTAATCTCGCTCCAGGAAGAGGGTGAAAATCAGACAATCCGTCAGAAGTTCAATATCTGGTTACACGCGACAGAAGAGAATGCGCGTGCCTGGGCCAAAATCTCAAGGGTTTACGGCGGTATAGGCGAAACGAAGCCAGCATTTGAAGACACATGGCGTCCGGCCTTGAATAAGGCTGCGTCTTCTATGGTCGTTGGGCAGGTCGCGTCCGGGCGAACTGTGCGTCGCAGACGATTGTATGGGGTAACAGCCCTTGCCGCGAGTGTGGCGGTAAGTTGGTTCATTGTTGGTTCTGATGTGCGCCTCTTTTTTCAGGCGGATCAGGTGACGGGTATAGGCCAGTTACGAACTGTGTCTCTGCCCGATGGAAGCACTGTGACTCTTGCTCCCCGTTCCGCGATCGCATTCACGTCCGATGCGCATTCGCGCACTGTTCGGCTTCTGCAAGGGGAAGCGTGGTTTGATGTAAGACATTCCGCAGAGCAACCCTTCCACGTCGTCGCGCATGATCTGGACGTCATGGATGTCGGTACGAAATTCGACGTGCAGGAAGCAGAACGGGAAACAGAGGTTTCTGTAGAAAGCGGTGCGGTCAGGGTAACGTCTGTTAACCCACCAGCGATATCCGAAGATCTTGTCGCCGGACAAACTGTTGCGATTTCTGCTCGTCATGGTGTGAGCCGGGGGATTGTCGATCCGACTATGATTGCGGGATGGCGTGACGGGGTGCTCACTGTCCAGAACCGGACAATATCCGATGTCGTGGAGGCAATTCGTCCGTGGCACCGAGGATTACTCATTCTTAGGGGGCGCGCGCTTGGAGTCAGGCGCGTAACGGGTGTCTATGATCTTCGGCATCCGCAGGCGGCCATCAAGGCTTTGGCGGATGCATATGGGGTTAAAATAACCAGAATATCGCCCTGGCTTGTGATTCTTTCTGAAAGCTAACGCCTTGTTCTGACAGCACTATATAAATTGTAGAAGTCTCGACTAAATCTGACGGATGGTGTCTGCTGCAACCCAACCAGGGCTGCGGCGGGGGCGGAGTGGCCGGGCGACGCTGCCCCCGCCGCAGCCATCGGAGGATATCCTCATGACCCGTGACCAGAAGATCATCCGCGCCAAAGTTGGCCTGCTGGAACTGTCGAAACAACTGGGCAACGTCTCCCAGGCCTGCAAGATGATGGGCTATTCGCGCGACAGCTTCTACCGCTTCAAGGAACTCTACGACAAAGGCGGCGAGATCGCGCTCCAGGAACTCTCCCGCCGCAAGCCCTTGCTGAAAAATCGCGTCGAGCCTGCGGTCGAAGAGGCGGTGGTCGCGATCGCCATCGAACAGCCGGCCTGGGGCCAGGCCCGCGTGGCCAACGAACTGCTCAAGCGCGGCGTCACCGTCTCTCCTTTCGGGGTGCGCAGCATCTGGCTGCGCCACGACCTCGCTACCATGAAGCTCCGCCTCAAGGCGCTCGAAGCCAAGATGGCCCAGGAACGGCTGATCCTCACCGAAAGCCAGCTTGCGGCCCTGGAGAAGGCCAAGGCCGACAAGGAGGCCTGGGGCGAGTTCGAGACCGAATGTCCCGGCTATTGCGGTGCCCAGGATACGTTCTATGTCGGCACGCTGAAGGGCGTCGGCCGCGTCTACCAGCAGACCTTCGTCGATACCTACAGCAAGGTCGGCTTCGCCAAACTCTACGACCGCAAGACCCCGGTTACCGCTGCCGACCTGCTCAACGACCGCGTTATCCCCTTCTTTGAGCAGCACAATATCCCGCTCCAGCGCGTGCTGACTGACCGGGGCACCGAATTCTGCGGCTCTCATGACCGCCATGAATACGAACTCTACCTGGCGGTGGAGAACATCGACCACACCCGCACCAAGGCGCGCAGCCCTCAGACCAACGGCATCGTCGAGCGCTTCCACAAGACCATGCTCGACGAGTTCTATCGTGTCACTTTTCGCCGCAAGATCTACGACAGCATCCACGAACTCCAGGCAGACCTCGACCAGTGGATGGACGATTTCAACCGCAATCGCACCCACCAGGGACGATACTGCTTCGGTAAAACCCCGATGCAAACCTTCCTTGACGCAGCACACAACGCCCGCGAAAAAGATATCGGGCGCTACACCGAACACCACATGAGCGCGTAGCACCCAGAACGGCCACTTCAAGCCGTCCGTCAGATCAAATGCAAACTTCTACATATAAATCAGTCTGTATTTTATTTTTCCGAATTTTCAAAAAAACACCCTCTCAACAGTCAGTAGAAACATAGGGCATGCAGTTGCGTTGCGTTCGCAGAAAATGCGCAACGCAGCAAGCGCCATCGGGCTGTAGCATAGAGAAGGTCATCAGGTGATGGGTGCAAAATCCGGCGACGCACGGATGCGGAAATATGTTGGGAATTCAAAGATTTTTTTCTTGACGTCGGCTCTGACCGGGATTGTTGTTTCGTCGCTCCATGCGCAAACGATGACATCGAAAGAGTTTCACATATCTGCACAACCGCTGCCTGCTGCGCTGACACAGTTTGGTCGTCAGGCTGGCTTGCAAGTGAGTATTCCGGCGTCATTGGCTGAAGGTAAGACGTCCCACGCAGTCAACGGGACGATGTCGCCATCGCAGTCTCTCGCGCAAATCCTGAGTGGCACAGGACTAACATATCACGTCAATGGTAACGTCGTTACCTTGGTGCCCGCTGCTGCCAATATCACTCTTGGCCCAGTGCGCGTCGGAGGAATGCTCGGAAAAGAATCGGCAACTGGTCCCGGGGTTGGTTATGTCGCCCATTATACTGAATCCGGAACAAAAACGGCTACACCACTTTGGGAAATTCCCAATTCGATCTACGTAATAACAAAGCAGCAGCTACAGGACCAGCAACCCCAAAATATAATGGAAGCACTGCGTTATATGCCGGGAGTGTACGGAGACGCAGGAGGCACTGGAGAGGACGGATCTTTGACTGTAGACGGTCAAGGTGCTGGCACAGGCAGTGCTGTTAAAATTCGAGGATTTGCAGCCAGTCAATTTGTAGATGGATTAAATACAAGAAGTCTATCAGCAGGTGAAACAGCATTCGTTGAACGTGTAGAATCTATCAATGGGCCAGCATCTGTCCTTTATGGGCAAACTGGTGCTGGAGGCTTAATTGCAACCCGTTTAAAGCAGCCAACGGACACACCAATTCACAACGTTTCGGTCGGTTTTGGTAATTGGGGACGGTATGAGGCTACTCTTGATATGGGTGGCAACATAACTAAATCTGGAAACCTCCAATATCGTATTGCCGCCATGGGCGTCACCCAGGGAACACAGACCGATTACATCAATTATAAACGAGTTGGCGTAATGCCATCCATAAAATGGAAAGTTGATGAAAATACTAGCCTGGTATTGCTCGGAAGTTATCTCTACACACCAGATACTGGCCTGTATTGGACTGGCTATCCGTTATTAGGGACACTTTCGCCGAATAATGGAAGATATATTCCACGCAGTCGAAATTTAGGAGAACCCGGTGTAGATTATCAAACTGCTACCGATGCCGAATTTGAATATCAATTTCTCATAAATTCAATAAATTCCTAAATTTTGAACAACTTTTAGATATTCTGATTCATCACGTCATTATAATCAGTTTTATGAAGCTGGATTACTTTCAGACCAAGAGACGTTTGAACGCAATGCGTGGAATTCACGCGTTAAAACGAAGACTGTTGGACTTGATAGCCGCGTCGTTGGACAATTCTCCACAGGTCCAGTCAAGCAGACTCTCGTGGCTGGAATGGATTTCCGCTATATCGATTATGCACGTAGTCTAGCTTATGATTTTAACAATTATCCTATTGATATTTGGGATCCCGTTTATGGAAATGCTCATCCAGACTATGACCTTTATGGGGCAAACCAAGGCAATGTAAGCACTCCCTCTCAGAACGGAACATATTTTCAAAAAGGAGTATATTTCCAAGATCAAATTAAATGGGGTAGGTTGTCCGTTCTTCTAGGAGGTCGACAAGACTGGGCAACTGGAAATACAAATAGCTACGCAGGGAATAACTACTCAAAAATTGTTCCTGTTCATCTTTCTAATGTTAGTGGTTACAATAATTCAAAATTCACATGGCGTGCCGGATTCACCTATAATTTTAAATTTGGCCTTACTCCATACTTTAGTTATGCAACTTCGTTTTTACCCCAAGAAGGGGTAACTAATTATTATGGTAAGCAATTAGCACCTCTCGAAGGAGATCAATTTGAAGCCGGTTTGAAGTATTTTATTCCTCATACGGATGTGTTTCTCACAGCAGCAGCCTATCATATTAAGGAACGGCATTACGCAATAACCGACACAGAACATCCGAGCTACAATACAGATGCAGGGACCGTTGTTTCAAAGGGTGTCGAGGTCTCCGCGCATGCCAATATTACCAAGGACATCAGGTTAGTTGCTTCTTATTCCTATGACGATGCTCGCGTTGTGAAGAGTGATACCTCTGAGACTGTGCGAGATGTATATGGAAACAATCTTGGAAAAGTATCAGAAAAAGGAAAGTATATTGCTGCTGTTCCCAGAAATATGGTGAATATGTTCATAGACTACACTCTCCCACGAGAAATATTTCACGGACTCGGCATTAACTTTGGTGTACGGTATATCGGTTCCACATATGCCGATAACGCGAATTCTTTTAAGGCCCCTCCATTTACGCTGTTTGATATCGGAGCACATTATGACTTTTCTAATATTTCTCCGACACTCAAGGGTTTGCGAGCGCAACTGGCAATGTCGAATTTAACTGATAAGCGTTATGTTACCTCATGTACTGGCGCATCACTTGCCTACGCAACATGCTCTTATGGTCAAGCCCGTCGCGTGTATGGTAACATTTTCTATAGTTGGTAACTTTTATAATAAATATTTAGATATTTCTTTGAAATATCAGTGAGAGCTCAATGTAACCAGAAAAGCGGAGCCACCTGACGGGGGCGGCATATTTTGCCGCGTCCGGTCGGTAGGTCCCCAGCCGATAAGGACCGTCCCTCATGCCAATGGACATCTGGCATTCCGAGGCCGATCTGGCCATCCTCAGAACGCTGTCTGCCTCCGCCCTTGCCGGGGCCTTCATGCGGCGCTGGTCCCGCTACATCAGCGATTATCGCGATATTCTGCTGCGGGCCGAAGCCAGCGCCAATCCCTCTCTCCTGTGGGCGGCGTTCCGGGACCGTTGGAGGTTACGTTTTTGTCCATGATCCGGACATCCCCATAACCCGAAAACCTGTGATCTGGCGCAGGGAAGACACAACAAGGATCATCAGTCTGACGGACGCGCCACGCGGTTTTGCTGACCTACGCTCTCTGGATTTCGAAGCGATGGGACGCATCCTGTTCGACGGCGAGGATGACGCGGGACGCTCCGTCACCGTGACCGGCACTTTCGGGACATTTTTCTTCCTGCTGGACGATCCAGCCGCTGCGAAGCGACCTGCCGTGGTGATCCCGATGGACCCTCATTACCGAAACCGCTGGTACGAAGCCGGGCGTTTCGTCTCCCACCATCTCGGTTTCAGGCTGCCATCGAGCATGCCCCCGGTCATCACGCCGTTTCGATCCCTGCATCTGATCCGCTGTCTGCATGCCTATGACCTGCATCGGGCCGGAGCGGATGAGCGCCGGATTGCTGCTGTCCTCATCAATCCCCGCGCCCTGACCATGCCTCTGGACGAGTGGCGTGATCATACATGGCGTACCACCGCGAAAAGCTGGCGCGACGAAGGTATCGCCCTGGTCGAAGGCGGCTATCTCAAGCTACTGCTTGAAGGATGATCGTTCTCGTTTGGCTCAAGACCTGTCCGGCGCGTCGCCGGGCCTCTGACGCATGGCGGGAATATCGAGCGGGATGTCGTCGCGGAACGACCGCCCCTGCGAGAGCCGCCGCCCCAGCGTGTCCAGAAACCGGGCAAAGCGTTCCTGTCCCAGCGCATTGGCGGCGGCCTGCGCCTCGGCGGGCAGGGGCGGCATCTGTCCCAGCCAGAAGCGGATGAACAGGGCATGCGTTTCCAGCGCGATCATCAGGTCGCGCTCCTGGCGCTGCATCTGGCGTGTCAGCCGGTCCAGACGTCGTATGAGGGCGGCTTCGCTTTTCTCCGCGCTATCGGGCGACAGAAGCGACGCGACCGCCGCCTCCACAACGGCGGAACGTGTCACCTTCCGGCGGGTCGCAAGGTCGCCGATCTGCGAGATCATGGCGACGGGCAGGGAGACGTTCAGGCGGTCACGCATGGAAACCTTCCTTGAAAAGTCATGATGTGACTGGAAGATTTTCCTGGAAACAAGACTTAAACCCCATCCGGCGTATCGGGGCGGGTCATGACGTAACAGGAACGGGCGGCATGGATCACATGCTGATCCCGAGATCGCGCTTTCGGTCGTGCCGCCAGTCGACTCCCCCGTCATCACGGGCAACGCCATCGACATAGCGGTCGTGCTGCTTCTCCAGCGATGGTGCCCAGGGCACAAGCTGGAAGCCCAGTCCGTTGTCGATCATGGCAAAGCGGCCCAAGGACAGGTTGAGACGTTTCACATACTGGCCGGTGACAAAGTGGCCCGGAACGCTGCGCTCATAAGCCAGCCCGGTCTGTTGCGCGAGTTTCGCGCCGACCTGATCCAGTTCCTGCTGGCGTAGCGTGGCCAGAAGGTTTTTCTGATAGCGCACGGACCCATGCTGCTGGAATGACGCCAACCCGCGATCCGCGAGGTGACGGGTGCGTTCCTGCATGGCCTGCCGGACCTCGGCCCCGAAGCCGGTGCGGGCGAGGTCCATCGGCTGGCGCTCCACCAGCCGGTGATCCAGCCATGTCGCGCCCGGCGCTTTCACTTGCGCGGCAAGGTCCAGATCGGAACGCGCGGACAGCACCAGATAATCCTTCCCGCTCGCCCTACTGGTCGCGGTGTGGATTTCGACGATGCCGCCATTGGGTGGGGCGTCGCGGAAGGCTTCGACGCTAGGGAAGCGGACATGATGGACACGTCCGTCCGTGGCGTCGATCACGGCATAGGCTTCGCCGGTCAGTTCGTTGTGCAGACCGTGTTCCAGCAACCGCCCGGTCAAGGCGACAGGCTGGTCGCGCTCGGAGATCACATAATCGCCGGGGGACATCACCCGGTCATGATTGCGCCCCGTCATGGCGCGGTGCATGGTTTTGATGATGTCGCCCCGTGCGCCCATCTCGCGCAGCGTGTCCGCCATGCCGAGGGCAAGCGACCATCTTCCCGGTCCTTCCGGCGTGGCCAGCCCCATGCGTTCGAGCGTCTGCGCCCGTCCGGTCAGGAGAGCGCGATGCGATGCCTCCTCGCCGGGGCCAGTGGTGATATCCGACCGCAAATTCACTATGCCCAGATCATCGGCATGGCGCTGCAACTCGACATCGAGACGGGTCCAGCGTTCCGCTGTCACATCCTGGCGCAACGCGGCTTCGATCTCGTGTTCGGCGCGTGTGCCGAGTTCCAGCGACACCAGATCCTCCGCCCGCGAACGCAGCCCGTGGCTGATATAGTCTCGGGTGATGACCAGATCGGCCCCAGTCTGATCCACACCGCGCACGATCAGATGCACATGCGGATTGTCGGTGTTCCAGTGCGACACGGTGGCCCAGTCCAGCTTTGTGCCGAGATCGGCCTCCATCTGCGTCACGAGGTCGCGGGTGAAGCTGTCGAGGTCCGTCATCTCCGGTGCCTCCTCGGGTGAGATGATGAAGCGGAAATGATGCCGGTCATCCCGACAACGGGCAGCGAAATCCTGTGCGTTCACCTCCTGACCATCCGGTCCGAACAGGTGCGCCTTTTCGCCGTCACGGGTGACGCCATCGCGGCGCAGATAGGCGAGATGATCGGCCAGCGATCCGGGACGCGCGCCGCGCCCGGTCTGTCGCACCACGCGGGCCTTCACGGTGACGCGACGATGGGCGTCGAACAGGCGGCTTTTGCCAAATCGGGAATGACCCCGCCCGAAGGTCGAGGGGCCAGAGCGCGGGCTGCTGCCTTTTCCCTTTCCGGGGCTGCCGCTACTGCCTCCGCCCGCGCGTCGGGAGGCATGGAGCACCTGCGCCAGAAAGGTTCGAGGCCGGGCGCTGCTTCCCTTGCTCCGGATGCGGCCCGGCCGGACCCGGAAATCCTCATCGCGGGCCATCAGAACCCCACTGTGCAGGAACATCCCGCAGGAAAGCAGCACACAATCCAAAACCCTGCACACGACCGACCGAACCTGCACACCAGAAGACGAAGCGCGACCGCGCTTTGTCGCCCGACGTGGCAGGGTGTTTTATCTTGCCTTCCTTTTCCTGCATGTTTCCCGATCCCCCCAACTCCAGACGCGTGCCCGAACCGCTCCCGATGGGATGACAGGCTTTCCCGCTCATGCCGTAAATCCTTCGTCACGGTGCGTCCTTTTGCGAAACGGGGATGAACAGGCCCTGAGGTCGGGGCTTTGATCGCATCACCTGAACGAAAATCGGCATCACCTCCGGCGCATCTTGGGCCGCCTCTCGGGATGCAAACGGGCCGACAAAAAGCCGATTCCCAGATGGCATTTCGGCGTGCGATTGATTGACGAAACCCGAATCAGAAATCGTGCTGCCAATCGACTCTCCACGCAGCAGTTGGATGACTCTGGTGACGTATTTTTTCGTCTCGTCGGGCAGCGTTTTCCCTGCTGTCAGAAACTGCTCATACCGCCCTGGCCCGGCATTATAAGCGGCAAGAAAACCCGCATCGCCGTAGCTGTCATGCAGCCAGCGAAGATATGTCGCGCCTGCGATGATATTGTCGTGCGGATCGTATGGATCAGCCCCGAGATTCAACGTCGCGCGCAGTTCCCGCCATGTGTCGGGCATGATCTGCATGAGGCCCGTCGCGCCCTTGGGTGATACCGCAGAAGCATCACCCTGGCTCTCCGCGCGCATCACCGCCGTGATCCACGCCGGCGGGATGTTCACCCGCATGGCGGCCTCAGTGACATAGGTTTCGAATGGTGCAGCGCAAACAGTCTGCACGGGCATTGCAATCCCGCTGCAAACTGTCAGCACACCAAGCGCGTTTTTAACGTGATGCATGACGTGGATCAGGTCGGTTCCAGACCAGCCGGAAGCTGTCGGAACCGTCGCGGTCGGGCATCAGCCGGGTACGCAAGGGAGAGGCAAACAGCGGGTCGTCAATCAGCACGGCCAGCCACAGGCCGATGCGCTCATTCTGCCGTACCCAGGCGCAGCAACCTGCGCGGCGTCATCCTCAAGACCGCGCAGGACGCGATAATCGGGGGCATTTTCCGATGTGCGGTTTTCGTTCGGAACGATGGAGAGATCGTCGGCCATCAGGAAGGTGGTGATCTGCCCGAAAAACCCGTTGGTCGTATGCGTGAAGGTGCCAAGATGGATCATAGCTGATCTCCTTTGGTGTGGGGAGTATGAGAAGCGGGAAGCCAGAGCGGGACCGCGCGACCGATCACCGACGCAGCGGGAAGCGGGCCGAAATACCGTCCGTCGAGGCTGCGAGGTTCTGCCGGGTTCATGACGAAAATCTCGTCGGGCGAGAGACGATGACAGCCTAGCCAGACAGGCAGCGGGCGTCCGCGATGGTCACTGGTCAGCGCGTCACCCACACGCTTACCGTCGATTGTGACGCTGCCTTTTGCGCGGCATACAGTCTGTCCCGGTAGTGCTGAGACCGGCTTGAGCAACGGCACGCCGAAGGGCAGATAGCCACGCTGAGCCAGCAACAGTGCCAGCCGGTCGGGCAACCGGATCGCGGCCATATCTCCGACATGGAGCGCGCTGCCGGGACGCACCCGATACAGCCCGACCGGCACACTGGCCGTCTCGTTCCAGAGCAGCCGGGGCGCAACATGAATGACGGCGGACACGCCAACCGCCAGCACGACAAAATATGTGCCGAAGAACCAGGCACGCCGGGTCATGACAGAAGCCTCCTTCGCGCCAGCCATGCTTTGTGCATGGCGAGTGTATAGGGGCGGGAGGCGACATTTGCGGCGATGCGACCGTTCAGGATGCGCCAGTGATCGGGGCAGATTTCTGCGGGATGAAGCCCCAGTGCCTCGATGGCGTCGATTTCTTCCAGCACGCGCCGGACCTTCGGCCAGCCCGAGACGTCCAGCAGCAGTTCACCGCCAGGGCTGACAAAAGGCACGGTCTGGAACGGCTCGTGCATGTCCACCGCGCGCACGATGTCGAGGCAGGAAATGACGGTTCCGTAGTCGTTGGCAGCCCAGCGGATGAAGCCGAATACGCTGCCCGGTGTGAACGCAAGCAGACGACGGCGCTTGTCCAGCACCTTGTCTGATACCGGCTGACCAAAGCGTAGCCAGTGTTCGACGCGTTTCTGGATGAAGGTCAGTTCGACCGTGGTCAGGCCGAACAGGGCGGCGTCGGAGGTGTCCATGTCGGTCATGATCTGTTCCTCCATGACGCCCGGTTACGGAGTGCAGCGACAAAATTTTCATCGGAGGTGCTGTTGCAGCGGTGACGTTGCAGCCAGTCCTCGACATCCTGCCGGGAGTAGAGGACACGGGTGCCGATTTTCAGGAAGGGTGGCCCGTCGCCAATGCAGCGGTATTTTTCCAGGGTGCGGATGGAGACGCCGATCAGATCGGCGGCTTCACCACTGCGCAGATAGGGGCGTTGGATACGGGCCGGTGCGGTCAGGGCGCGCGGGAGCGTCTGTGTTGCCGGGGCCGGGGGCTGTTCCGGCTTTGGTCCGGGTTTCGTGGTCATGGAAACCTCCCTTGTTGATGCGGTCTGCTTCGGGGGTGAAGCGGTGTCGCTAAGGGGAGGCTGACGGGAAAAATGGCGTTCGGGAGTGGAGGAAATGACGTGCGCGAATTTCTCCACCCCAAAAGCGTAGCGAAGCGCAAGGGAGGGGGCGTTGATTGTGCGCCTTGGGCGGAATCCTGATAGGCGGCCCGTAAGGCCATTTCCGCTCGCGGCGCGGGGCGCCTCGCGTACCTATGTGCCTGTTTCCTTTGTTGGTAAAATCGCCGGTGGAAGCACCCTGAGTGCTTCCCAGAGGCGGGTGACCGCATAGCCTGTTAGGCGTTGCTTCGCTCATGGCTCTGAACTGAGCGCATATCACATGGTAACGTCGACAACGATTTGGTGCTTGCCATGTGGGGCAGCGACAGTAGTCTGATCCTTAAAACCTGTTTGGCAACGCGCATCGGAGCGACACTACTGCGGATTTTCAAACAGGATCTTATCGCGTTGTTTTTTCTGTATTGCTTATTAATTAGTTCTAAATATTATCTTTAGAGATAATTTTATAGGAGGTGGGGGTTTGATTGTCGAAAATCTATCTATCAACCGAGTTGTCATGCATGAAGTTTTTCAGAGGAAAGATAGCCCTAAAATAGTCCCGCCATCCTATGGCAAAGAGCTTGAGACATTAGACGCCAAAGCCCTTAGTCATTTCGGGAGGAGGATTACCGATGCCTTCTCAGCTCAATCCAAAAGCATAGAAATGCAGATTGTGAAAACCGACGATGCAAGCGTGATCGGAGTTGCTCGACGCCTTGTGCTTGCAGCGGATAATGATTTTCCCACGATCTCTAATCATGTGGCAGACGCGCTTGCTGACGCGCAAAAATCGCGCGGTATCCCGGGCGGCATGTTACTGGTTTTCGATGGCAAGGTTGGCAGTGATGAAAAGCCTTTCGTTGGCGTGATCAAAGCTGAGATGCAGTCAGGGTTTCAGCGCCGCCAAGACATGGCTAAAGTAGTTACTGAGTTTCTTGAGAATATATTTTTAACACCAGCCACGCGACTGTATAAGTTGTCTCTTTTCATATCCGGGGACGAGATAGTCACAAACGACACCCAGTGGCGATGTTTCGTTTTTGACAGTAACATTACTTCAGCTCGACCCGAGAATGCAGCTGTCTACTTTTATGATGGATTTCTCGGCTGCACGTTTCCTGAAAATGGAAAATATGAAACTGCAAAATTCTTTGACTTAACCAAGGAGTTCGTTCGCTCTTCGGTAAAGGATCGCGACTTGAGGCGTGATCTGAGTGATGCGTTATTTGCGTTCGTGAAAGTTGACCAAACTCCTACGTTTACCTCTCAGCAGTTTGGTGAAACGTACTTACCTCCAGAATTGCGCGACCCATTCAACAAATTTCTTGAATCAAAAAAATTCCCAACCAATAGAGCGGTTGTTCGTGATCTCAGTGAAATGAGCGGTAGACTAAGACGCAGGAAGTACAAATTCGGACCAGATATCGAATTTTCTGTGTCGCCGGATGCGATCCGAGACGGTACTGCCACAATTGAAGACTTACCCGCCGAGGATCTCGCTGGAGGTGAAGCCAGAATCTGGACTAGAATTACAATTCGTAGACCAGTGACGGAACAGTTATGACGACTGAATTCGAAATACTTCAGCGTTGGAGTAACGATAAAGAGCACTATGATGCTTGGGGTAAATTCATCATCCAAACGATAGTCAAGGCGCTTTCCGTTCAGGTGAAGGTGCCGGATCTCTTCTTGCGCCTTCCAGTCAAACACCGGTTAAAAGAGGATGCCTCTCTCATTCAAAAGGCGCTTTATCGCGGAAAGGGCTATGCAAACCCCTACGACGATATTGAGGATAAAGTTGGAATTCGTTTTGTTGTTCTTACTTCGGACGAAATCTCTATCATCGAAAATACAATTACTCACTCCGGAGATAAGTTCTGGTTCTGGGAAAAGGCTCGAGATTTTGTCGAGGAACGTGCTTGTAAGCCTTGGGAGTTCGGTTACCAGTCGGTTCACTATGTCCTTCGGGCGAAAGCCGGTGTCAGCTTAGAAGGTAATCCGATACCGCTAGATATTCCTTGTGAAATCCAAATCCGTACACTATTACAGCATGCATTTAGTGAACTTACCCACGACACAATTTATAAGCCGAGCGTTAAATCTACACCAGAGATGATGCGTGCTGCAGCAAAGGCAATGGCACTGATCGAAGCGACCGACGACTATTTCTGCCAAGTCGGTCAGTTGATTGATACGTCAGTTAAAAGTGTCAAAGAACTTATTAATGCATTGGCTGGACACTACATTGAAACTATAGGCGTTAAACCAACAGTCACCCGGCTTGATGGCGAGCTTATTGATGCATATCTCCCGCTTTCTTCTGAAAATTCAGCTGAGACTATTATTTCTTGGCTGAATACAAAGCGTTTCATTGAAAAACGTATCGCAGAGAGGCGAGAGACGCAGGTACTTTATTCTCTTCCGGCGATTTTCCTCATTTATTTTGTTGTGGGAAATTTTCCTAATATTGCTCTCTCGCCGGGCATTTTGACCGATGAGGAACTGGAACCGATATATTCGGATCTCGGCCTAGCCCTGCCGCAATAAAATGGAGGCAGCAGAGCTTTGAATTATTCATGTCTTCTACGTGGAAAATTATCTGGGAAACGCTATGTTGGACGCGAAGGAATTTCTAGAGGAAAGCGGGATATCCGAATCTTTAATGTTAAATTTAGATCGCACAGGCCACAGGTTTTTATGAAAAAATGGGCCACTCATTTTATATAGAAAGAGAGAAAAAACATCGAATAATGAAATTCTAGATGTATCGTGCTACGTTTGTGAGGAAAAATATGTGGTGAGACCAAGGGCAATGGATCCAGTACTATACAGCAAAAAAGCATATGAATTTTCCGCAATGATCTTTGACGAAATTTCTGGAAATGAAGAGATTATTGCGTATGGAATGAAAGATTTCCTTGAGGGTGAAAATGACGATATTATCGGGAGAATGTTGAAACCATGTAAGCGTACTCTTCTTCACTCATTTATAGAAAATTTTATAAAATGTATTTTTGAGTATTATAGAAGAAAACAGGTATGGTCTGAATTTCGTTCTTTATTTGAGTCTGTTGATGTTGATGTGCCTGATTGGATTCCTGATACTGAGGCGATGGAAGATTTTGATTTTGAATTGCCAAATGACCGCCAGAAAGACGAATTGGAGGTAATTTTAAGTATTTCTATTCCAAAGATAGTGCCATCCGTTTTTAGAATACTATTCTCCGATAGAAATTTCCTTCTCCTCTTTAACGAAAAATTAAAAGAGTGCCGAATTGAAGAAATTGGATTATATGATAGATTAAAAAGAAGAAAAATACCTAAATGGCTTGAAAAAGGAATACTCTATCGAGATCGTGGTATTTGCCAGTTTTGCGGACATGATGTTAGTGGGGTGAATAATCCTATGGTAGAAAAGCACTACGATCATATTCTACCTTTAGCTGCAGGAGGGTGTAATGATCCCACAAATTTTCAGCTAAGCTGTGGGAAATGCAATAGAGCTAAAGGGAAAAAAGTGTTAAAGAATCCGCAAAAGTTAGAAATTTATTGGTAATATTGTAATTATAAAGTTGGGAAAAATAATTATCGATTCTGTGTCAAAAATTAATGATTGTTTCAATTGCTCGGAGCTGTGCAGGCTGATGGCATACAGATTCGTGAAAAGCCTATCCGCCTAGGCGTGGGCGGCTCGAATCTGGTCAGGTGTCACTTTTATGGAGGAAATATATTTTCGTTCAATATTACTAAGGGCGCATCGACTGGGATAGAGGCCTAGGTGATCCTGTTTTCTGACGCAGTGTTCCCAAGCGCACTGGCGATAGCACTAGCCACGGTATTGGCAGTCTCTCTGATGGGATCGGTTTTAAGGTGGGCATAACGCGCGGTGGTCTGCACCTGGGTGTGGCCTAGCAGTCGCCCGATCATGGTCAGGTCCGCGCCAAGCTGGAGCGCGTCCGATGCGAAGGAATGGCGGAGATCGTGGATGCGCAGGGTGTCCAGCCCGGCCCTTGCGCGCAGGCGTCGCCACGGTTTCTGGATGTCCGTTAGATACTGCCCCTCAACCTTTCCGGTGATCACGTAAGGATTGCCCTCGATCCGGGGAAGCCCTACCAGCACGTCCAGCACCGCTTTGCCGACAGGCACCACCTTGGCCCCAGTCTTGGAATCCGGCAGGCGCAGGACACCAGCGCGGACGTCCACATAGTCCCATTTCAGTGTCTGGATTTCCCCAAGGCGGCAACCGGTCAGTAGCAGCAGGCGAATGCAGGTTGCGGCTTCCGGCTCGCCGTCTGCCTCGCGGAGCACCTTGCCCAGCCGGGCCAGTTCGTCCGGTGTCAGGTAACGTTCCCGCTTCACTTCCTTGTAGCGTTTGACCTTCCAGCAGGGATTGATCCCGTCCGTTCGTACGCCCCAGGTGTCGGCCAGGGTAAACATGATGGACAGCACGCCGAGCACCCGGTTGGCCTGATAGGGTGTCTCTTTCAGCCCCTGGTGCAGTTCGACGACGTCGGCGCGTGTGACGTCGATGATTTTGAGCGTTCCCAGCTTCGGTGTGATGAACAGGTCCACGCAACGGCCATATTCGTACTGGGTCGAAGGCTTGCAATGCGAGGCGACGTGTTCGTCAAGGAACCGCTTGCCAAATTCCTTCATGGTCGCGGCGGCGCGTAGCCGGTCGCGCTGTGCGCCGGGATCGCTGCCGAGCCGGACATCGGACAGATGCTTCATGGCCTCGGTGCGGGCCTGATCCGGAGTGATCGGGCCATGCGGGCCGATGTTGACCCGCCGGATGCGCCCGCCCGCGCGGAACTGGGCGAGGTAGATTTTTCGGCCCGAGGGATGAACCTCAGACCAAAGCCGCGAAGCTCGTCATCCCAGAGGAAATACTCCTTGCCGGTTTTGGCGGCGGCCTCGACGGAACGTTTCGTGATCTTGACCATGCTCTTGCCTCCAGCGCCGGAATCACTGGAATCAAATAGGAATCATTTGGGGGCGAAATCAGGCGATCCCGGTCAGAAGAGTGTACCATATCCAGAGTAAAAACTTAAGGAAAGCCGCTATTTATCGTGAAAAAATCGGCTCTGTGCGGTAATTGTGTAAGTATTCGACTGGAA
>NZ_BAIN01000035.1 GCF_000613285.1 Acetobacter papayae JCM 25143
CACAGAGCCCCGCCCATCCCGCAACTCCGCCCCAGACAGCAGAGGCCGCACCCACAACACCGCCCCCACCGCCCATGGATATGACGCTGATCCACTCGGTCATTGCCACGGCGTTGCAGTTTCTGGGGCCACGCACGCTTGAAGCCCATAGCAGCCGTGACTTCACGCTCTGGGGGCTGGGCAGTGTCACCGCTCTTGACCCGTCGCTCTCCTTCGATGCGCGCGGCGCGGATATCCGGCTGCTGCTGGGCCAGACCCCGATTCTGTCGCGCGTAGCCCCGCCGGCGGAGGATGCCGAACAGTGGGCCCAGCTCGCCACGGATTTTCTTGATTCTGCCCGCAAGCACTCCTCCGCCGTGGCAACTGCCAGCCGCGAGGAACTGCTACAGGCGTTTTTTGACGAGCTATTCAACCATCTCGACCCGTATTCGCGCTATATCGGCCCGTCTTCCGCGACCACGGACCGTCAGGCCCGCGCGGGTGGAGAGGCCGATGCAGGCCTGACGCTGACACAGAGCGGCCCGCACATCGTCATTGCGTCCATTAACGCCAACGGCCCTGCTTGGACCGCACCGCTGGATACGGGCGAGCGGATTATTGCCGTCAACAAACGCCCGACCGCAGGCCAGAGTGTAGAGACCGTGCGCGAATGGCTACGTGGCGAGCCCGACAGCCTGCTGTCCCTGCGCCTACAGGCACCGGGCAAGCGCACGATCCGCACGGTAACGCTGCGCCGCGCCAAGGTGCCGCCTGAAACCGTATTCGCCTTCGCCAGCGGTTCTATCGTGGTGCTGCGCATTACGGCTTTCTCAGCCGATACGGCAGAAGAACTCAGCCAGTATCTCGATCAGGCCGTGCAGGACAAACATCTGCGAGGCTGATCATAGACCTGCGCGGCAACCGAGGTGGCGTGCTGCAACAGGCCATGACCGCCGCCGCCCTGCTGCTTGACCGGGGTGTGGCCGCCATTACCAGCGGGCGCGACCCGCAGGCCAACCATATCTGGGCGGTAGAAGGCGGGGACATGACCAACGGCCTGCCTATCGCCGTGCTGGTGGACGGGCGCTCGGCCAGTGCTGCCGAAATTCTCGCCGCCGCACTGGCGGACCATCGCCGTGCGGTCGTGATTGGTAGCGCCACACTGGGCAAGGGCCTTGTGCAGACCGTGGCGCAGTTGCCCGATGAGGGCGAACTGTTTGTGACCTGGAGCCGGGTTATTGCCCCGCTGCTCTGGCCGTTACAGGGGCTTGGCGTCATGCCCCAGATCTGCACCAGCCTTGGGGCACTGGAAACCGGGCGGGCCATGCGCGATCTGGCCGCGGGGCAGCTTGATAACCTGCCGGCTGTCGTCGCCTCGCGCGCAGCCCGCTACCCTGTGCCGGTCTCACGCATCATGGCCATTCGCCGGGCCTGCCCGGCGGCTCTTGGCACCGATACCGACCTGAGCGTTGCACGTGATGTGCTGGAGCATGACGCCTGGTACAAAACGGCACTGGCCGCCATACCGGATGAAGCCGCTCCCGCAGCGCCTGCTCCCGCCGCACCGGCCACATCCCCTTCGGCTACACCAGCCGTGCTTCCGGCCTCGCTACCCGCGCAGGGGGGGCCATGACCGCGCCACCACGCCTGAAAACCGATATCCTTGCCCGTGCCCTCGTGCGCGAATCCGCGCGTGATGGCCGCTCGGCCATGGTGCTGCGCAAAGGTGATGCGGATGCAGGGGGGATTCTGGTGGTGTTGGTCAACCGCGCGGGCGATGGTGTTGTTCTGAGCCAGACCCGTACACCAGATGGTGATCCGGCATGGATACGCGCCTCAGGCCCGACCCCGCTGAACGCACAGGATGTGCAGGCCTACACGGACCGGCAGCTAAAATACGACCCTGACCTGTGGGTGCTGGAAATGGAAAGTGATGATTTCAGCCCTCCGTTTCAGGCAATGCTGCTGTGATACAAACGGGTAGAACCGTGGCATACGTCACACGCCTGCAACATTTATTGCATGGAAAAAGGCCGGGTTGGGGAAAACTCCCTCTCATGCCTGTTGCGCCAAAGGCCAGTTTCCAGCAAAGACAACAGGCATGTGCCTCTTTACATCCCGTGTCACACTTGATGTACCACACCGCCACAGCGGGGAGAATTCCATGACGCCACGTAAGGCCCTGTTTGTGCGGACCGCGCTTTCCGTGCCTCTGGCCGCCGGGTTGCTCCTTGCAGCGGGCAGCGTAATGGCCCAGCCCGTGCAGGGCCTGTATGTCAGGGGTGAAGGTGGTGCCACCTTCAATCAGGATCAGACCGTACGGGCTTCCAACGCCTTCCCCTCCGGGCGGGATAGTTGGCACACAGGCGGCGTCGGTATTGGCGCCGTAGGCTGGGGCTTGGGCAACGGCTTTCGTGTGGAAGTCGAAGGCGACTACCGCAGCATGGCCTACAAGCAGTTCGTCAATAGCAACCTGTCCTCCTCGCAGGTTGGTGGCCGCAGGCAGACCTATGGCTTCATGGCCAATGCTCTGTTTGACCTCGATATCGGCAAGCCTTGGCTGTTCCCTTATTTTGGCGCGGGTATCGGCTATGGCTGGACCGCCATGCGCACTTCCATTCTGGCCACCAAGGGCAACGATACAGCCAATGAAACCATTGGCGGCACCTTTGGCAACTTCGACTATCAGGGCATTTTCGGCCTATCCTTCCCGCTGCCCGGCGCTGTCGGGCTGTCGGCCACGGCGGAATACCGGTTCTGGACCATGCTTGGCCCGCAGTCGCATGGGGTCGTATCCACTGGCACTCTGGGCGGCACGGACGGCACGCATTCCTATGCGAGCATAAGCGGCCACCACGACACGCAGACAGACTTCAACCATTCGCTGATGCTGGGCCTGCGCTACGAGTTCAACCCCGCACCGCCCCCGCCGCCGCCCGCACAGGTTCCTGCTGTGCCAGCCCCGCAGGCGGCACGGAGCTATCTGGTCTTTTTTGACTGGGACAAGGCAAGCCTGACGGATCGTGCGCGCTCCATTGTCAATGAAGCCGCACAAGCTTCGTCCCATGTCGCGCTGACACGGATTATTGTCTCGGGCTATACGGACAATTCCTCCGCCCATCCGGGGCAGGCAAGCGGCAAGGCCTACAACCTCAAGCTGTCCCTGCGCCGTGCGGAAATCGTCAAAGCCGAGCTGATGCGTGATGGCGTGGCTGGCACGACCATTGACGTGCATGGCTATGGCGAGGCCAATCCGCTGGTTAAAACCGGCCCCAATACCAGAGAACCCCAGAACCGCCGGGTTGAAATCCTGTTCCGCTAAACACCGGCGCCAAGGGGCTGGATTTAGCTAGGAACAGAAACAGATTACCACAGACCGTGCAGGTAGAATTTTGCCTGCACGATCTGGCTAAAAAGGGCCTTACAGGCCCGTAAACAGGGATGTAGACAGGTAACGCTCGGCAAAGGACGGCGCGATGACCACAATAGTCTTGCCCTTGTAGCGTTCTTCCGCCGCCAGACGCAGCCCCGCATGCAGCGCAGCCCCTGAAGAAATACCAATCGGAATCCCTTCAAGCCGGGCGCAGCGGCGGGCAGCGGCAATGGCCTCACGCTCGGATACCGTCAGAACACCATCAAGCTGTTCTGTATCGAGTGTGGCGGGGCAGAACCCCGGGCCGATTCCCTGAATGCCATGCGGGCCGGGCTCATCCCCATTGAGAATGGCGCTTTCAGCCGGTTCCACACCAAAAACCTCAAGCCCTTTACGGCGCGCTTTCAGTGCGGTGGCAATACCCGTTGCCGTGCCCCCCGTACCCACACCGGCCACAACCACATCCACATCGCCAGCAGTGTCCTGCCAGATTTCCTCTGCCGTGGTCGCGGCATGCACGGCGGGATTGGCCTGATTATCGAACTGATCGGGCATCCAGGCATCGGGCGTTTCGTTGAGAATTTCATTGGCACGGGCAATAGCCCCGGCCATGCCAAGGCGTGCGGGGGTCAGTTCCACCTGTGCGTCCATCAGGCGCAGCATCCGCCGCCGCTCAATAGAAGCACCCTCGGGCATGGTGACAACCAGCCTGTACCCGCGCGAAGCAGCAACAAATGCCAGCGAAATACCCGTATTGCCCGATGTAGCTCCACCAGCAGGGTTCTGCCGGGGGTAATCAGCCCACGGCGCTCGGCATCCAGCACCATGGCCGCCCCGATCCGGTCCTTGACCGAACCGAGCGGGTTGAAGAATTCCAGCTTGATCAGCAGACGCGCCTTGAGGCCATCATCCTGCGTAAGATGAGGCAGCGCCACCAGAGGTGTACCCCCCACCAGATTCACAACCGAATCGTAAACACGCCCACGCGGCGCCGCAAAACCATACCCTTCTGCTTTTTGCGTCTTCGTCGTCATTCCTAGCCCCGGTTGCACTGTTTACAAAACACACATGCTTATAATACGAAATAACAACGTAGATAAACAAGCGCTCCCCTGCTATACCGTAATTCTGAACAGGAAAACAGCGGGCCATATTCTGCCTGACAACAACAACCGGAAGGATGTTTTCATGATTCTCCGACGCGACAGGGCAATGACAGCCGTACTCATCATGCTGGATGTTGCTTTTTATGCTGGCCGCGCCGGTACCGTCAGTGCGGCTGATATCGCGGAACGATCAGGCCTTGTGCGGCGTGGAATCGAACCCCTGCTTCAGGCCCTGTCACGCTCCGGCCTGCTGGAAAGCATTCGCGGCCCGCGTGGTGGCTACAAGCTGGGCCGCCCCCGGCGCGATATTTCGCTGGTCAGCATTATCAGCGCAGTCGCGGGGGATGATCAGACCGAAGACGGCACGGCCCCCGGCCCGCTGCTCCAGCGCGTGATCGAACCATGCTGGGCGGAATACGAGGAAACTCTGACCGAAAAAATGGAACAGACCACGCTGGACGACTTGGTACGCCGTGCCGAAAAATCCGGCCTCAAGCGCCCGCTGAGCGAGCCCATCACGTTTTCGATCTGATACGCTACGGGCCGGTTTACGGCCTTGCCCCGCGGTTCATACAAAAACGGCGCCTGCCTAGCAGACGCCGTTTTTTAATGGGTTAGCAGTTTTAAACCGCCCTACCTCAGTGCTTGCTCTTGGCTGCCGAAGCAGCGCGATGCACCGTGGCTTTTTTCTTGCTCTTGCTAGCAGGCTCTGCCGCCGGGGCCGGGCCAGTCACCGCTGGGTGGGGCACGTAAACGCCTGTGGCATCAACCTGTGCCGTTACAGTCAGCTTGGTGCGCTGCTGGCCGGGGCCGGGCACCAGAATGACCGTAAACGTATCCTGCCCGGCATAAGCCAGTGTGGGGGTGTAGGTTACGTGCGTATCGTTATCCAGCGAATACATGAACGCCTTGCCGTGTTCAGGCACCGGTGCGACTCCGAAAGACGCATAGGCCTTGCCATCGGGCTGGGAGATCAGCAATTCGCACAGCCCGTCATCCGAGCGGACGGTCATGGTGGTGGACAGCTGGCCATCGGCCCCCTTGACCACGGGCGTGGTTTTACACACCGCTGATTTTTTCATGTAACCAAACGGATTGGGAGATCCGACATGAACCGGCCCACTGGTTGTTGCACAGCCAGCCAGCATGCCACCGGCCATAACCAGCCCGGCAATTCCTCTTAAGCGCACTCCACAGCTCCGCTTCATTTCTGTTGAACTTGTTGTTTTCGCCGCCCGCCATCATCCAACCGGACACGTAGCGCCGCAAGACACGATAGAGATCGTTTTTTTGTTTAAAACATCCCGCGGCAGGAAGAAAGAGGCCCCACGCCAACGCACGGCACCTTCGCAACAAGGCTGGTGTGTCCAAGCATTGTTTTACCGTGCGGATAGCCCTAAAACAGCCTGTCTTTCCCGCCATCATTTCCTGTGGCACCGGCCCTCGCACCTGAGCGGTTGCTGCAAGGAGCAGGAAGCGGCAGAAAGACATGCTATTTCGGTTTTGTTCTGGCCCCAATACGCACCGCCCGGTCTGTGGTTGTGTGGAAGCGCATCTGTCGGAGGTACCGCATGTCCCTTTCCCGTCTTCTTGCCGCAGGTATTTTTGCTGCGGGCGTGGCGCATGGCTCCGTGTCATTCGCCGCCAGCCCCTGCGGCCATTCTCCCGCGCATGAGGCTTTCAGCGTACAGGGCCTGAAAAGCGAGCTGATGGTTACCGCCCTCAAATGCTCCGCGCAGGACCGCTACAATGATTTCGTGGCCAAGTTCCGCCCCGAACTGCTCGCTGCCGAATCCAAGCTGAACGGTTATTTCCGCTCTGTTTACGGCCGCAAGGGCCAGCAGGAATTCGACAACTACATCACCCAGCTCGGCCTTGTGCAGGAAGATGCGGGCCTGCAGTCCGGCACGCTGTTCTGCCAGCAGCGCGTTTCCATGTTTGACGAGGTAAAGGCCCTCGAAAACGCTGCGGATCTGGCCAACTACGCAGATGGCAAGGACGTCGCCCAGCCTTCCACCTTTGAAGCCTGCGCAGCGCCCAGCACGTCTCACCCCACGGCTCCCACGCGCCGCCGCACCACCCGCAAGGCCTGACCTGCCGCAAGGGGCGTGCCCGGCACGCCCACTGCTTGACGAATCAGCCTTAAAGCGGGACAGACTTCGTGCATGAGTGATCTGTTTTCCGCACCGTCCGTTCCTGGTGGCTCCGGCCCATCTTCCACCCGCGCGAAGAACACGGAACCTCAAGCCTATGATGCTAGCGCCATCGAGGTGCTGGAAGGGCTTGAGCCTGTTCGCCGCAGGCCCGGCATGTATATTGGCGGCACCGACGAAGCCGCCCTGCACCATCTGGCTGCGGAAATTCTTGATAACTCCATGGATGAAGCGGTGGCGGGCCATGCCACCACCATCGATGTCCGTCTGGATGCCGAAAACCGCCTGACCATCCGTGATAACGGACGCGGTATCCCGGTTGATCCGCACCCGCGTTTTCCCGACCGCTCGGCCCTTGAGGTCATTCTGACCACGCTGCATGCGGGCGGTAAATTTTCCGGCAAGGCCTATGCCACATCAGGCGGTCTGCACGGGGTGGGTTCCTCGGTCGTGAACGCCCTGTCCTCGCATATGGATGTGGAAATCGCGCGTGAGCGGGTTTTGTGGCGGCAGTCCTATGCCCGGGGCAAGCCTGTCAGCCCGCTGGAGCAGGTGGGAACTGCTCCCAACCGCCGTGGCACACAGATCAGCTTTCAGCCCGACCCGGAAATTTTTGGCACGCAGCTTTTCGCACCCGCGCGGCTGTTCCGGCTCTGCCGCTCAAAGGCCTTTCTGTTCCGTGGGGTGACCATCCGCTGGTCCTGCGACCCGGCGCTGATCCGCACGGGGGATGAAACCCCCGCCGAGGCTGTACTGCATTTCCCCGGCGGGCTGGCTGACAGTCTGGCCGATGAGCTTGGCACCAACCCGCCTCTTCTTACCCCGTTCTGGCCGGTGAAGCACCACTGCCCGCCGCGGCCGATGGCTCGGAAAACGGCAAGGTGGAATGGGCGGTCGCCTTTCTGGAAAGTGGCGCGGCCTCGCTGGTTTCATACTGCAACACCATCCCCACCCCACAGGGGGGCACGCACGAAACCGGCCTGCGCAATGCGCTGGTCAAAGGACTGCGCGCATGGGGGGACCAGCGTTCGGTCAAGAAAGCCTCGGCCATTACCGCCGAGGATGTTCTGGGCATGGGCGCGATCCGGCTTTCAGTGTTTATCCGTGATCCGCATTTTCAGGGTCAGACCAAGGAAAAGCTGACAACGACCGAAGCCGCCCGTCTGGTGGAAACCGCCCTGCGCGACCGCTTTGACCACTGGCTGGCGCAAAACCCACCACAGGCAGATTCGCTGCTGGCCTTTGTTGTGGAACGCGCGGAAGAACGCCTGCGCCGCCGTGAACAGAAGGACACGCCCCGCAAAAGTGCGACCCGCCGCCTGCGCCTGCCCGGCAAGCTGACGGACTGCACGCGTGAGCAGGCCTCCGACACCGAAATCTTTCTGGTGGAAGGCGATTCCGCCGGTGGATCGGCCAAACAGGCCCGCAACCGCGAAACACAGGCCGTGCTACCGCTGCGTGGAAAAATCCTCAACGTAGCCAGCGCCACATCTGAAAAACTGCGCGCCAATCAGGAACTGCATGACCTGATCGAAGCTCTTGGCTGCGGGTCGGGCGACTCTTTCGACCTCAGCCGTCTGCGCTACGGCCGCGTTATCATCATGACCGACGCAGATGTGGACGGGGCGCATATCGCCTCGCTGCTGATGACGTTCTTCTACCGCGAACTGCCCGAACTCGTGCGGAATGGCCACCTCTACCTTGCCCAGCCGCCCCTCTACCGGCTGACACAGGGTGCAAAGAGCGTGTACGCCATGGACGATGCCGACCGTGATCGCAAAATGAAGAGCGAGTTCAAGGCGCGCGGTAAAATCGATGTCTCACGCTTCAAAGGGCTGGGAGAAATGCCCCCTGCCGATCTGAAAGAGACCACGATGGACCCCAAACGCCGCACGCTGCTGAGGGTTGTAACGCCGCCGGAAGACCGCATGAGCACCCGCCAGCGGGTAGAAAGCCTGATGGGCCGCAAGCCCGAGCTACGCTTTGCCTTTATTCAGGAACATGCGCGCTCGGTGGACGAACTGCTCGATATCTGAAGCCCGATACCCTCCCCGCTGGAAAAGCAACGGGGAGATTGGCTAACGACCATAATATAGCGGAGAAAATCCGGGAGCATGCCCGGGCTTTGCCTGCCGCCGATATGCCCCGCATCTCTGCGGGCCAACCGACAAGCACATTAATAACAACACGATGCAAAACCTGAGTTCTGCCGCTTGATAAGCGGCTGCTAGAACCCGGTTTCTACGGTCTATGCACGCCGCCCCCAGCCTAGCGGCTGGCTACATGCACGATATCCTGCACTGCTCCCCCATGTGCCGCAGCACTCAGTCCACTGGCTACATGGCCATGAACCGCTGCATAACCACCGGGTCAAACAGGCGGGTAAAGGTTGAGGGGTGAACACCCATCCACAGGGTTACCACAGCCAGAGGCACTAGAACGGCCATTTCGCCCGCCGTGAGGTCACGCAGCAGGCCCACCGTGCCTTTTACGCCGCCAAACAGCACCCTGCGATACAGCGAGAGCATATAAACCGCGCCCAGAATCATGGTGCTTCCCGCCAGCAGCGCGACCCATAGCGAGACATGCACAGCGCCCATCAGCACCAGCAGTTCCCCAACGAAGGAACCCGTACCCGGCAGGCCGACATTGGCCATGGTAAACAGCATGGCCAGCAAGGCCAGCATGGGCATCTGCCGTGCCACGCCCCCCAGCGCATCAATGTCGCGGGTTTCAGCCCGCCATGCCACCGCCGCCACGCAGAAGAACAGGGCGGCAATTACCACACCATGCGAAAGCATCTGGAAAATGGCGCCGTCTATCCCTTCCGCTGTCAGGGTAAACAGCCCGACCGCAATCATGCCCATATGCGAGAAGGAAGAATATGCCACCATCTTTTTCATGTCAGACTGGGCATAGGCCACAATGGCGGCATACAGGATGGCCGCAACCCCGAGTGCTAGAATATAGGGCGCAAAAATCCGTGCCGCATCAGGGAACATCAGCACCCCAAAACGCAGCAGACCATAGGCCCCGGTTTTGGACAGCACACCCGACATCATGGCCGTGGCCGGTGTGGGGGCTTCCGTATAGGCATCGGGTAGCCAAGCGTGCAGGGGGAAAAGTGGCAGTTTGACACCAAAAGCCAGCACAAAGGCCAGCAGCAGCCAGCCCTGCAACGGCTGCGAAAAACCCGTTTGCATCAGGGTGGGAATATCGGTTGTGCCGGTCTTGAGCCACATGGTGATCAGCCCGACCAGCATGAAAAGCGAGCCTGCAAAGGTAAACAGGAAGAACTGGAGCGACGCCCAGACCCGTTTCTGCCCACCCCATATCCCGATCATGAGGGAGCCGGGAATAAGCGTTGCTTCGTAAAACACGTAGAACAGCACAAGATCCTGCGCGGAAAACAGGCCGAACAGCGCTGTTTCGAGCATCAGCAGCATGGCCACGAAATCGCGCCCCTGTGTCTGCACACTACGCCAGCCCGCCAGAAGCGAAAGAGGAGTGAGAAACGCTGTCAGCAGCACAAACACAAGGCTGATACCGTCCACCCCGGTATGGTAGGTAATGCCATATTCACCCAGCCAGCCCAGCCGTGTTTCATACTGCAAACCGGGCTGTGTGGGGTCGAACCCGACCCAAAGCAGAACACTGAGGCCAAGCGTTACAAGCGTTGTCCACAGGCCAAGCCACCGCGCGGCACGATCCCGCTCCTGAGACGCGCCGGGGCACAGAAAGGCCACCAGCGCACCTGCCAGCGGAAGATAGGTTATCAGCGAGAGGAGGATCGGCTGCACGACTTCACCGCCTTATGGGTTTGTTTCGTAATGCCCCATACTGCGCCTTTTCACCCTGCGATACCAGCGCGCCACCGTTCACGTTCTGCCGAACTGCACCGATAAAAACACCCCGGATCAACGGCGTCCGAACAAACGCTCCAGATCGCCACGGCTGAGTTTCAGCCAGGTTGGCCGCCCATGCGAGCAGGTGCCCGCAAGTGGTGTGGCCTCCATCTGGCGCAGCAGGGCGTTCATTTCCTCGGCACTCAGCCTGCGCCCCGCCCGTATGCTGCCATGGCAGGCCATACGTGCGATCACCGCATCCAGCCGCCCGTCGAGTGCTGCCATTTCGTCTGGTGCGCCGTGCTCATCGCGCTCCAGTTCATCGGCCAGATCACGCAGCAGGCCTATTGCATCGGTTGCGCCGAGCATGGCGGGCAATGCGCGTATCAGCACGGACTGGCCGCCAAAACCTTCGATTTCTACACCGAGTCTTTCCAGCAATGGTGTGGCGGCAAGCAGGCTTTCCACCTGAGCGGGCGGCAGATCCACGACATCAGGCACCAACAGACGTTGTGCCTGCACCCGCCCGGAGAGGAACTGCTGGCGAAGCCGCTGATGGGTCAGCCGCTCATGGGCCGCATGCTGGTCTACCAGAATAAGGCTGCCATCCGCCGCAACAGCCAGAATATAGGTATCGAGCACCTGTGCCACAGCCGCACCCAGCGGATACTGCACCGCAGGCTGACCCACTGTATCGTCACCACTCCCAGCAGCTTCGGGCATCTCGGCCGGTGGGGCTCCGGCCTCATGCGGCGGAGTTGGGAGAAGAGCCGCAGGCTGGATCATGCGGGCTGCGGGAGGGGCATCAAAACCCAGACGTTTTTCGGCAAAACCGCTCGCGGGAAAACCCGTAAACGGCGGGGCGCCACCTGCCAGTGGTGCCTGTGCCGCCAAATGCCCCTGCACCGGACGCTCTGGTGCCGGAGCCGCCGGCCCGGCCGTGTTTTCGGGCGGATACCAGATACGGGCCTGCCGCCCAAGGCCCGAAGACAGAACCGGGCGCACACCCGCCACACCGGCCCCATGCTCAAGCGCTCGCTGTATGGAACCAATCACCAATGAGCGCACGGCGGCTTCATCCGCAAAGCGCAGTTCTGTTTTGGCGGGGTGAACGTTCACATCCACCATCTGCTGCGGCACGCTCAGGGAGAGTGCAACCACCGGGTGCCGTCCCGGCTCGATCACCCGGCGATACGCAACCCGGACAGCCGTTCGCAGTAGCGGGTCCACCACCGGGCGGCCATTGACCAGCATAAACTGCCCTGCCGCCGTGGCCCTGTGCACCGAAGGCGGGCAGATAAAGCCCGACAGCACCATGCCTTCACGCTCGCCACTGACACTAACAAGGCCATTGGCCTCCGTCGCATCCAGCAGGGCCGCAGCCCGCGCCTGAAGGGTTTGGGCTGGTAGATCAAATACGAGCCTGCCATCGAGCGTCAGACGAAAAGCGGTGTCGAAAGCAGCCAGAGCCAGCCGCCGCACCACGCTCTCGGCATGGCGCCCTTCCACCCGCGCGCTTTTAAGAAATTTACGGCGAGCCGGAGTGGCAAAAAACAGGTCTTCCACCACCACACTGGTGCCCGGCGCGCCCGAGGCGGGGTGCGGAGGCGTTACCCGCCCACCTTCCACCCGGATACGCCATGCCCCGCTCTCGCCCTGCGGGCGGGAGGTAATGTTCAGCCGCGCGGCAGCCCCTATGGAGGGCAGCGCTTCACCCCGGAAACCCAAAGTGGTGATCTGCACCAGCGTATCGTCACGGAGTTTGGACGTGCAGTGCCGTTCCACCGCCAGCGCCAGATCGGCCGCGTTCATGCCGCAGCCATCATCGGTGACGATCATGCGATCAATACCGCCGCCTTCCAGCGCGATATCAACACGCCGGGCACCGGAATCAATGGCGTTTTCGACCAGTTCCTTCAACGCCGCCGCCGGGCGCTCAATAACCTCGCCCGCAGCAATCCGGTTGACCACAACCTCGGACAAACGCCGCACAATCCCCTGCCCCTCCTGAGAAGGAGCAGAGGACGGCGGCACGGCAAAAATATCGTCAGCAGACATGAAAACAGACGGGCCTTTCAGAACAGGCGCCGTGTCACGACCCGGACTTGCTGGCCTTCTGGGTCGGTGTCACGCCCTGCGTGGGCGGGTTGCCAAGCGCTGCATTGGTTTTCAGGCGGCGGTTTTCTTCGTTGGTGTCCACCACGGAGCCCGCATTATGGCCTTTCCAGAACATAAGCTGCTCGATAAAGCCCGAACCCGCAGCCCCAAGCTCACCTTGATCCGGCACATCGGATGCGGCGGTCGCCTCGTTCACAAGAATGGACTGACCTTCGCTCGTATCGCCGGTGGAGCCACGCAGCGCCACATCGGGCGAAATGGTTTCAAGCGCCTGCAGGCGTTCGCTTTCGTCCTGCCTGCGTTCATCGCCCTTTGTGGTGGGCTTGGTCAGTTCATCTGACGGCGGCATGGACAGCGGTGCACGGGTCGTGACCGTGTACTCGTCAGGCATGCTGCGCTCCAGACCAAAGGCCCGTGCGGCCTCGTTGCCGGAGCAGCCGCTCAGCATAAGGCAGCTACCAAGCAGCAGCACCGGAGAAATCAGGGTTGAAACACGCCGCACCATCATCTGCCTTCTACTCATCCTGAAAAGCCCCGACACTGCGCGGGCTGGCTGTATCTCACGGTGTCCTGTCGGCCTGACTGGCCGCACTGCCCGAAAGGCAGTTTTGCACCAGCAGCACACAGACAGAGCACACTATAGCGGAATCAGCGACGTTGAACACATACCATGACCAGCCAAAAGCATGGGCATGCAGAAAATCAACCACCGCCCCGTACCGCACCCGGTCAATGACATTGCCCACGGCCCCACCGGCCACGGCCCCCACGCAGGCCGCCGTAAGCTTGCTGGGCGTGCGGAACATCCACACGGCCAGCAGCGCCACAACCGCCAGCGCAATAACCGAAAACACAATCCGCCCTGCCCCGCCAAAGCTCGAAAACATGCCAAATGTCACGGCATGATTCCAGACCATGGTAAAGTTCAGGAACGGCAGCACCGGTACCGACCCCCGTGCGGGCAGATCAAGCCCGTAGAGAATCCAGAACTTGCTGAGCTGATCAGCCGAAAGCACGAGCATCAGCACTAAAAGCCCGATACCCGCCGGGCGCAGCATGAAAGGACGCCCGCTCACGCGCGCTCCAGCCCCTTGCTGTCCGCCACGACACTGGCGCAGCGCAGGCACAGCCCCGGATGCTCGGGGTCAGCCCCGGTTTCAGGCAGGACTTTCCAGCACCGCACGCATTTCTCACCCGCGGCCACGCTCACCACAGGGGCTCCATGCAGGGTGCCCCCTTCATCGGCATCCACGTAAACCGAGGAGCTGGTGGGGTCGATCACGACATCCACATACGACACAATGGCCAGTTCGGCCCAGTCCACGCCAGCGAACAGAGCTGCTTCCTCTTCCGACAGGGTCAGTTCAACCTGTGCCTGCAGGGAAGAGCCAATCTGCCCGGAGCGGCGCGCGCCTTCGATTTCGGTGGTGATAACACGCCGCACCGCACGCACACGGGTCCAGCGTTCTTCCAGTGCCGGGTCGTTCCATTCCACCGGCATGTCCATGAACGCCTGTTCATGCACGCTGTTTTCACGCCCGAAGCGGGCACACCATGCCTCTTCCGCCGTAAAGACCAGAACCGGGGCCAGCCATGTGCTCAGGCAGCGGTGCAGGATATCAAGCACTGTCCGCACTGCGCGCCGTGTGGGCGTGGCCGGGCCATCGCAATACAGCGTGTCCTTGCGGATATCGAAATAGAAGGCCGAAAGGTCGGTCGTGCAGAAACCGTGCAGCGCCGGATAGACGCCCACCCATTCATGCGTTTCCACCGCGCGGGCCACAAGCCCGCCCAGCTCGGACAGACGATGCAGCACCCAGCGTTCCAGCTCGGGTAGTTGCTCATACGGCAGGGTTTCGGCCTCGGTAAAGCCGTCCAGACCACCAAGCAGCCAGCGCAGCGTGTTGCGCAGGCGGCGGTACAGCTCACCCTGCTGCTTGAGAATTTCCTTGCCGATCCGCAGATCGTCATTGGTATCGGAATTCATCACCCACAGGCGCAGCACGTCAGCACCCAGCGAGTCATTGACATCCTGCGGGGCTACGACATTGCCGAGCGACTTGGACATCTTGCGGCCATGCTCGTCCAGCACGAAGCCATTCGTCACCAATGCGCGGAACGGCGCCACACCCCGTGTGCCAACACTTTCAAGCAGCGAGGACTGGAACCAGCCGCGATGCTGGTCCGAACCTTCAAGATACAGATCAGCCGGGAAGCTCAGCCCCGGACGCCCGAGTACGAAGGAATGGGTGGAACCACTTTCGAACCAAACATCGACAATATCGAAAACCTGTTCGTAATCGTCAGGATTACGGCCTTCGCCCAGAAAGCGCTCGGGCGGGGCACTGTACCAGGCATCCGCCCCTTCGGAGCGGAACGCCTCGACCACACGGTTCATGACCTCTGCATCGCGCAGCACTTCGCCCGTGCGTTTTTCCACGAACACGGCAATTGGCACGCCCCATGCGCGCTGGCGGCTGATGCACCAGTCCGGGCGGGTACGCACCATGGAAGTCAGGCGGTTGCGGGCCTGCGCGGGCACGAAGGTTACATCCTCGAGCGCCTCGAGCGCTTTTTCACGCAGCGCGCTATCCCCATCCATGCGGATGAACCATTGCGGCGTGGCACGGTAGATGATGGGCGCGCGAGAACGCCATGAATGCGGATAGGAGTGGACAATCTGCCCACGCCCCACCAGCGCTGGGAGCCTTACCCGTGCTGTTGGCGCGTTCCATGACACCGGCCAGCGCCTCGCACACCACATCGGCCGCCTTGAACACATGCACACCGGCAAAGCCCTGCACCCACGGCGCGTATGTGCCATCAGCCAGCACCACTTCCGGCACTTCGATGCCATAGGCGCGGCAGAGCTGGAAGTCATCCTCACCATGGGCAGGGGCCTGATGCACAAGCCCGGTGCCTGCCTCGGTCGTTACGAACTCGCCGGGAAGCATCGGCACATCGAAATCATACCCTGCACCGCGCAGCGGATGGGCGCACACGGCTCCCTCCAGCGCGCTGCCAGGCAGAGTATAGACGATGTGATGGGCCTCGACCTTTGCCTCACGGCAGAAAGAATCCACCAGCGCTTCAGCCACCAGCACCTTGGCACCGGGGACCAGCGTAGCGCCCTCGCCCGTTTCATCCACCCGCAGCACCACGTAGGTAATGTCCGGCCCGAACGCCAGCGCGCGGTTACCCGGAATGGTCCATGGCGTGGTGGTCCAGATCACCACCGATACATCGGTCAGCGCATGCAGGGGCGTGGGGTCATGAATGACCGGAAACGCCACCAGAATCGTGGTGGAGGTGTGATCGTGGTATTCGATTTCCGCTTCGGCCAGAGCGGTTTTTTCAACCGGGCTCCACATGACCGGGCGCAGGCCGCGATACAGCCCGCCATTGAGCAGAAAACGCCCGATTTCCTCGACAATGGCCGCCTCGGAGGAAAAATCCATGGTGGCGTAACGGTTATGCCACTCGCCCTGCACGCCCAGACGCTGGAATTCCTCCATCTGCACGCCCAGCCAATGGCCCGCATAGGCCCGGCATTCGGCCCGGAACTCGAGCACGGGCACCGTGTCCTTGTCGCGCTTGGCTTTGCGGTAGCCTTCTTCCACCTTCCATTCGATAGGAAGGCCGTGGCAGTCCCAGCCCGGCACGTAGCGCACGGCGTAACCCGCCATGCGGTGGGCGCGGTTGATAACGTCCTTGTTGATCTTGTTCAGGGCGTGACCGATATGCAGGTTGCCGTTGGCGTAGGGAGGGCCATCATGCAGCGTAAAGACCGGACGCCCCTGCGCCTGCTCCGCCAGCCGCGCATCCAGCCCGCTTTCCTGCCAGTGCTTCAGCCATTCGGGCTCCTGCGTGGGCAGGCCACCGCGCATGGGAAAGGATGTACGCGGCAGAAACACCGTATCGCGATACTGATCGGCGAGGTCTGTCTTATCCGGGTCGCTGGCGGTTTTGGTCATGAGCGGCAGGGGTCACTTCAGTTCAGGTTCAGGGCGCGGGCGAAATGCCTGGCGCGGGAGCGGGCTACAGATTTCCATATGCCGACCAGCGCGCGCATTCCCTTATCAAAAAGGAAACCCGCAGGGTCAAGTGCGACAATCAGGAGAGGGTGTTCCCCAGCAGGTGGCGGGCCTGTTCCGCATCCCGCGCGATCTGGGCCTTGAGCGCGTCCAGACCGTCAAAACGCTGCTCACCACGCAACAGGGCATGCAGGGCCACGGATAGGGTCTGGCCGTACAGGTCGCCCTCGAAATCAAACAGATGCACTTCCAGCCGGCTTTCCTGCCCATCGTTGATGGTGGGCCTGCGTCCGATATTGGCCACCCCGAAAACCGACTGCCCACCGGGCAGGCGCACCGTTACGGCATAAACCCCACGCGCGGGCTCCAGATGCCGCCCCAGCGGAATATTGGCGGTAGGAAAACCCAGCAGACGCCCACGCTTGTCACCATGCTGGACCTCGCCACGGATAGCCCATGCCCGCCCAAGCTCGGCTGCTGCGCGCTCGGGGTAGCCATCCTGCAACAGCATACGCACCCGGCTTGAGGAATACGGCCCCGTAGCATCCGCCAGAGCCGGAACCTGCGTGCAGCCGATACCCAGAGCCAAGGCCTGCTCGCCCAGCAACGCCACAGTGCCGCCGCGCCTGTGCCCAAAGGCAAAATCCGGCCCGCAGCCCACATGCTTCAGATGCAGCGCTTCATGCAGCACCTCGCGCACGAACTGGCTCGCGGTCAGTTCCGCAAAGGCGGCATCAAAGGGTATCTGAAACACATGGCGCACGCCCAGCGCTTCCAGTGCGGCCAGCCGCTCATCGGACAGCGTCAGCCGAAAAGGCGGGTCCTGCGGGCGAAACAGCTCACGCGGGTGCGGCTCGAATGTTACCACCGCACGCGGCAGATCCGGGCGCGCGGCATAGACGGTGTTCACCAGATGGGCATGACCCAGATGCACGCCATCGAAATTACCCAGTGCGGCCGCACAGCCATGGGCCTCAGGCGGGATATTGCGCCAGTCCGTATACAGGCGGGCCTTTGTCAGCACGGCAGTGCCCTTTCCGCCTCACCCTGCACGGTGCCGGACAGGCCAAAACGCTCCACCGCCTCCGCAATATCAGCACAAACCGGGTGGCGCTGGCTTGCCACCGTCGCATCTTCACACGGGCAATCTGGCAGACCCGCAGGCCCGCCTCTGATGCGGCGTCCAGCTCAGCCTCGACATCGGACAGGAACAGCACATCCGCCGCCTGCCAGCCTGTTTCGGCCAGAATATTGCGGTAGCTCTGCGCTTCTTTCTTGCCGCCCACGCGCAGGTCAAAAAAGGCGCTGAACAGCGGGGTAACATCCCCCTGTTCCGTATAGCCGTAAATCAGCCGCTGCGCCGGTTCAGAACCCGAGGAATAAACCGCCAGCACCACACCCGCCGCATGCAGCGCACGCAGGCAGGGCACGACATCGGAATACAGGTCCGCCACCAGTTCACCCTGCCGGTAACCACCATCCCAGCACAGGCCCTGAAGGGTCTTGAGCGGCTCTACCTTGGCATCTTCATTCATCCAGCGTGAAAGCTGTTCAGCCGGGGGCACGCCGGGGGCCAGTTCGCCAATCTGCGCTACGGCGCGCATCACCACCGGGTCAGTAGCACGGTCGGCCAGCAGGGCAGCGAGATGCTGCCTTGCATAGGGAAACAGGACATTGTGCACAAAGGACACCGGCAGGGTCGTGCCTTCGATATCCAGCAGCACCACGTGCGGCGGAACGGTCTGCTCAGGGGCCTGCAAAGTCATGATCGATGCTCGCTCAACACGCGTAGGACGGAAACCGGCGGGCAATCTCATCGCCCGTGTAGCGGGCCACCCAGCCTTCCTTGTGGGTAAAGATACGCAGCGTCACCACATCGGGCTCCGGCCCGGCGTCAAACCAGTGCCGCGTGCCTTCGGGAACGGAGATCAGGTCTGTCTGGGTGCAGCCCACATCATAAATCCGCCCACCCACATGCAGCACGAAATGTCCGCCGCCATGCACGAAAAAACGCACCTCGTCCTCGCTATGGATATGCTCGGACAAAAACCGCTCACGCAGGGCTGCAAGGTTGGGAGTTTGCGTGTTCATACGCAGCACGTCGGCCGAACCCGCCCCTGTCTCGCCCATCAGCCGGTCAAGCCACGGGCGGTAGGTTTCAAGAATGGCCTCTTCGGCTGCATCCTTGGGCGGAATGGCCGGGCCTTCCCAGCGTTCAAAACGCACACCCATGGGGGCTAGCAGATTTGCAATTTCATGGGGGTCGGAAGTCTGCAGAACAGGCGTGCCGGGCTGCCCGTCCTCATAAACGCTCAGGCTACTCATGCCTTCAGTTTCCTTCTTTCCAGTTCGCAGGCCAGCAGGAACTCGAGCCCTTCCAGCCGTGCCAGCGCCATGCCCATGTCACGGCCCCAGACATACACACCATGGCCGCGGATAATGTAGCCTGCGGGCATGTCCGCCACATGGGGCTCCACCTCGCGCGCAAGCCGGGCAATATCCTGATCATTGGGGAACAGCGGCACAGGCACCGTGGCCTCGTGCGTGTCCTGACCGGCAAACACCTTCTGCACTTCGTAATCGCTCAGCAGAATCCGGGGCGATGGCTCAGTCATGGACAGCACGGTAGACGCAACGGAATGGCCATGCAGCACCGCCCCGACATCGGGCAACAGGCGATAGATCTGGCAATGCAGCAGGGTTTCCGCGCTGGGGCGATTGCCCGCATCATGCGGCTGGCCAGCCAGATCAACGGTAATCACGTCCTGCTCGCTCAAGAAACCCTTGTGGCATCCCGAGCGGGTAATGGCGATCCGCCCATCCGGCAGACGGCGGCTGATATTACCCGCTGTTGCAGGCACCCAGCCACGGGCATCAAGCCTCTGGCCCGCCTGCACGATATCGCGCGCAGCCGCAGCCAGATCCGGCGTGTTGTCACTCATTTCTGTTCCATAACTCGCAGGTCGCGCAAACAGCCCGCCACGCATGGTGCCACGCCCTAAAAAAGCGCGGCTTCATGCCTCAGCAGGGCAGTGTTTCAGCGCGGGGTGGACTGATCGGCAGGAGCGCGCGTTTCGGCAGCGGTCGCCACGGGCGGCGGGGCAATATGCCCGCCCGCATTGCGCGTAGCAGCCTGCTCCTCCAGCGATTCGTCATCCGCCATGTGTTTCTTGAACGATTTGATGCCTTTGGCCACATCGCCCATCAGTGTCGTAATCTTGCCGCCACCGCCAAACACAACCAGAACCACAACAAGCACAATCAGCCAGTGCCAGATGCTCAGACTACCCATTTCACGCTCCCCCTGGCCCGTCAGCCCGCCTGTTTACCCCACAGCGCAGCCACGCCAAAAAACTCTACTGTGTAGATGAGGGCGAATGCCCGTTCATGCAAGCCCTTCCTTAATGCCCTAGTGCATGGGCTGGGCTCAGCTTCCCCCCTGCCATGGTGGCTCTATAAAGCCGTACGCAGGATAGACGGTTTTACCCAGTGCGCGGGAGGGTGCCCACCACACGCGCACACGCGTCCAGTCATTACGCGGCGAAACATCCACGATAGGGGCCGAACGCGTCACCCGTCCCGGCTCCCAGTTGGCATGATCGACCAGCACCAGCCGACTACTTCTGACCTGCCGCACAACAGAAACATGGCCCGAAGGCAGCCGCCCTGTTGCGCGGAACACCAGTACATCGCCCTCATGCGGGACAGATGAGCGGGTATAAATCCCGCGCGACCTGTTCCACCACAAAGCGGCATCGCCCCGCAGATTGACCGCCGAATGCTCTCTTGCATAAGGCGCGCACTGCACGGAGCCATTCCAGCTTCCGCTCACGCGGCCCGAACTGCCGCCCGCACAGGCAGCCAGCATAAGCAGCGGCACCAGAACCCCCGCCCGCCGGAAAACGGACAGCACGACACGCCACCCCGCAAGCGCGGTTACGATTCGGCCTTCAGTCGTTCGAGCCATTCGTCCGCCTCCTCCCGTGTCATATCCAGCGCGCGGGCTGCCGTATCGCGTGCGAACCCGGCCCGCGCCAGCACGCCCAACGCCCGGTGTACCCCTCCGGCATCCGCCCGCCGCCTGCCGGCTGCAACCCGCCTTGGCCGGGGAGATTCGTCCTCATCCCACGCCTCGCTCCCCCACCCGTCGGAGGATATGCTGTCATCCATGCTGTCAGCGGCATGACTTTCCTGCACCGCACTGGCGAACGGCCCCAAGCGTCTTTTACGCGCCAACACCAACGCCGCGCACAACTCCCGCTCGGTGGCGGACAGGCCCCGGTTATACTCCGTCTGGCCATAACCCTGTGCGCCTGCGCCCTCCTCAGGCGGCTCTTGCGCTTCATCACCCTGCATGGCCTGCGCCCGGATAGGAGCCGCAACACCCCGGGCCGCCAGATGCGCCTCTATGGCCCGGCTGGAACGCCCCGTGCGCACCAGCCTGCGCGCACGGGCATGGGCAAAGGCGGCATCATCCACCGCGCCAAGGCTCACCATTTCCTGTGCAATTTCCGTACATACGGCCGCAAGCGCCTGCGCCTGTTCCTCTGCACCTTCCGCCCCCGCAGCCGTGGCCCGTGCACGCCAGCGAGCCACGCGCCGCAGTAGCACCTGCTCCAGCCCATGCCGGGTTGTGCCAAAACGGGCCAGATGCGCCAGTGCCGCCTCACGCAGTGCCGCACGGTCTGGCACGGGAGGCACGACAGGGGGCACAGCAGCGGCCCTAGCCGGTTCACCCCTGCCTGAAGAAGCCTTGCTGCGGGCCTGTGTGCCCAAAGAGCGCGCGCGGGTCATGCTACACACCCTAGCGCGCCCCTGCTGTCAGGCAAACACTCCAAAGCGCTGAAACCACACGCAATCCTGCCCTGCCTTTCAGGCGCTCCCGCCTTTGACGCATGCCGCGCATGCAGGAATTTTAAGCCAGATATTTGACTCTCTGCTGTTGAAAGCGCCATGATACAAAAGTGTAACGGATCGCCCGCTCCATTTTCAGGCAGCGGGCGCTTTTCGTTTTGCATCATCGTTTTCATGGCCACCAACCGGGTTCAACACTCAACTCAAAGCAAAGACCAGTCTCATGATCTCTCCGCTCATGCCAACCTACAAACGCGCCGGTCTCGCCTTCGAGCGGGGAGAGGGCGCATGGCTGTACGCATCGGACGGACGACGATTTCTGGACTTTGCTGCTGGTATCGCCACCAGTTCAATCGGGCATGCGCACCCGGCTCTGGTAAAGGCCATCAGCGAACAGGCGGGGCGGGTTATCCATGTCTCGAACCTGTTCTGCATTCCGCAGGCAGAAAAACTGGCTGAACGGCTTGTGGCCAACACGTTCGCTGACAGCGTGTTTTTCTGCAATTCCGGCGCTGAAGCCAATGAAGGCATGGTCAAGATGGCGCGCCGGGCGCAGTTTCTGGCCGGCCACCCCGAACGTACGGACATCATCTGCATGGACGGCGCGTTCCATGGCCGCACGCTGGCCATGCTGTCCGCCACCGGCAACCCCAAATATCTTGAAGGCTTCGGCACGCCGGTTTCCGGTTTCACGCATGTGCCTTTCAACGATATCGAAGCTGTCCGCGCCGCGATAACCCCGCGTACCGCCGCCATCATGCTTGAACCCGTACAGGGCGAAAGCGGGATCAAGGTGGCTGATCCGGCTTACCTGCGCGCCGTGCGCGCCCTGTGCGATGAAACCGGTGTGCTGCTGGCCCTTGATGAAGTGCAGACTGGCGTAGGCCGCACCGGCCGCCTGTTTGCCCACCAGTGGGCCGGGATCACCCCGGATGTCATGAGCACGGCCAAGGGGCTGGGCGGCGGCTTTCCCATCGGGGCCATTCTGGCCACGCAGGCAGTCGCCGCAGGCATGACGCCGGGCACGCACGGCACGACCTTCGGGGGGAACCCGCTGGCCTGTGCCGCCGCCAACGCCGTGCTGGATGTCATTCTCGCCCCGGGTTTTCTTGATCAGGTCTGTGAACGCGCCGCCCTGATGGACACCCTGCTGGATGCGGTTGTGGCCGATGCACCGGAAATTTTCGACCAGCGCCGTGGCCTTGGCCTGCTGCTGGGCCTGCGCTGCGTGCCACCCGTGGGCGATGTGCAGGACGCGGCACAGGATGCGGGCCTGCTGTGCGTTACAGCGGGCGATAACGTCCTGCGGCTTGTCCCGCCCCTGACCGTAACTGAAACCGAATGTCGTGACGCCGTGGCCTGTCTGGTGCGCGCCATCGCCGCCCTGAAAGACAGGTCGACCATCAAGACTGTTCTGGAGCCTACACCGTGAGCGCCGTCGCCTCCATTGTTCCGCCCTCCCTCAACTCCGTGCCGCCGCGCCATTTCCTTGACCTGAAGGATCTGGACACGGCCACCCTGCGCCAGATTATCGACACGGCGGCAGGCATGAAGCGCATGCAGCAGGGGCGGCGCTTTCCGCTGCACCCGCGCCAGCCACTGGCCGGGCGGCAACTGGGGCTGATCATGTCCAAGCCCTCGACCCGCACCCGGGTTTCGTTCGAGGTGGGCATGCGCCAGCTCGGAGGGGATGTGGTGGTGCTGTCCCCGCAGGAAATGCAGATCGGGCGGGGCGAGAGCATTGCCGATACCGCCCGTGTGCTCTCCCGCTTTGTGGATGCCATCGTGCTGCGTACCGGCCATACGTCAAACCTGCATGATCTGGCCCGCTGGAGCGGTGTGCCTGTCATCAATGGCCTGACACCCAACTCCCACCCGGTGCAGATCATGGCCGATGTCATGACCTTTGAGGAACATCGTGGCCCGGTTAAAGGCCGCACATTCGCCTGGACGGGCGATGGCAATAATGTGCTGGTATCCCTGATCGAAGGGGCTGTGCGCTTTGGCTTTACGCTGCGCGCTGCAACCCCGGTGAGCATGAAGCCGCCGCAGGATGTGCTGGACTGGGCGTTGCGCGAAGGCGGCAAGGTAGAATGGACCGCCGACCCCCGTGCCGCCGTGGACGGGGCCGACTGCGTGGTGACCGACACATGGACCAGCATGTCCGACTCCGAAGCTGAAGCCAGCGCGCGCGCCGAACGGCTTGAGCCCTACCGTGTCACCACCGAACTGATGGCACTTGCCGCACCGCAGGCCCTGTTCATGCACTGCCTGCCTGCCCATATAGGGGAGGAAGTCACTCAGGAGGTGTTTGAAAGCCATCATTCCGTTGTGTTTGATGAGGCCGAAAACCGCCTGCACGCCCAGAAAGGCATACTCGCCTGGGCGCTGGGTGGCGCGAACTGGACTTCTTTCGGCAAGGAACAAGGCTGATGAATGGTGTAGACAGAGCTGCCTCCCCCACCACAACGGAAGATACACCCAACGCCCCCGGCTGGGTGGAAAGCAGTCTGGACGCCATTCTGGCAGGCCTGCCCGTTGCGGCGGACAAGCTCGCCCCGCTGCGCGCCAGCTATCTCGACTGCCTGGCAGGGTGCGGCCGCACGCAGGACCTTGATGCCGAGCACGATGCCTGCCGCAAGGCATTTCTGGGCAGTCTGACCTCGGTTCTGGACCTTTCCGCCCCTGATCAGCGCGCTCTGGAACAGAAGCTCGAGAAACTGGAACTGGATATTTCCTCGAACATCTGACCCATGGCGGCGGGGCCTTGCGGGCCCTGCCACTGCGCGTTTTCTCCGTTTCATGCTTATGCAGGGCCTGACTTTACTCCATGGAAAAACCGGCTTTTCTTGATCGTGACCGCCCCGATGTGCCCGACCTTGTGGTGCCCGGCGGTGTTACGCCATTCTATCTGGCGGGGCAGCCGGTACGCGGCCGCCTGATCAGGCTTGGCGTGCTGGCCGATGCCCTGCTGACCCGCCATGACAACCCGGCCCCGGTCACGCAGCTTGCTGGCAAGGCGCTGGCTCTGGTGGCGGCACTGGCCTCGGCCCTGAAGTTTCAGGGCTCGTTTTCGCTCCAGATCAAGGGCGATGGCCCGGTTTCCATGCTGGTGGCTGACTGCACCAACTCCGGTGCCCTGCGATTTTATGTGCGCACCGATCCGGACGCGCTTGAAAACCTGCTCGCCACCACCCCCAACCCCACCGACCGCGCCCTGCTGGGCAATGGTTATCTGGCCCTGACGGTTGATCAGGGCGCGGAAATGGAGCGTCATCAGGGAATTGTGGACATAGCCGGCGATGACCTTGCCGCCATGGCCACCCATTATTTCAACACCAGTGAGCAGCATGCCTGTCAGGTCATGCTGGCCTGCGCCATGACTGATGCAGGCTGGCGCGCGGGCGGGCTGGTGCTTGAGCGGATCGCGGGCGAAGGCGGTGCACAGTCGGATGCCGAAGCTACCTCGGCCATGGATGAGAGCACGGACGAAAACCTGCTGATAAGCCCCGATGATGCAAGCTGGGAAACCGCGACCATTCTGGCAGCAACCCTGCGCGATCAGGAAGTGCTGGATGATGGGCTGTCCTCTCCCCATCTGCTCAACCGCCTGTTTCATGAGCAGAACCTGCATGTAAACCAGCCGCGCGCCCTCGCCTTTGGCTGCCGCTGCTCGCGGGCACGGCTGATTGATGTGCTGGAGCGCTTCCCTGAGGATGATCTTGACCACATGTGTCAGGACAACGGCACCATCGTCATGACCTGCGAGTTCTGCAACAAGGATTTCCATTTCCCGCGCCAGAGCATTGCCGTCGGGCGCTGATACGCCCCGTTGACCGCACCCCGCCCCTGTCGCACACTCGCTCACCTAATGAGAGCAGCGCCTGACCAGGTCGGGCGCTGGTGGTTCATCTGCCCGTAATCCGGCTGTTCCAGAGTGTGAGTCATGATGCCGTTTTCCCGTCTGTTCCGTTCGTCCGTGGCAACAGCCGTGCTGCTTCCCGCCCTGCTGGCTGGCTGCGCCCAGAACAGCGAACCAACCCAGTTCGCCCCCCTGCGCTACGACTATCTGGGCCAGATGAACCTCAACGTTTCCTCGCTCGCGATTGTTGACCGCACCGCCGCCCACCCGGTGGAAGGCAATATCGGGCCTGAATCCCCCACCCCGCCGCTACAGGCCATACGCCAGATGGCACAGGACAGGCTGAGCGCGCGCGGCGCGACCGATTCCACCAACACGGCCCGTTTCGTGATCGACCGCGCCTCCATCCTGCATCTGCCCGGCGGCACGCTGAAAGGGAATGTGGGGGTTCATCTCGATATTCTGGCGGCCGATGGCCACCGCGTTGCCTCGGCCTCCGCGCAGGCATCGCAGTCGCTCCACCCTGATCCTTCAGGCAATGTGGAAAGCCGGGCCAATCTGTACGCCGTCACCCGCGACATGATGCAGACACTCAATGTGGAGTTCGAGTATCAGGTCCATCATTCGCTCAGCAAATGGCTGGTGGATGCTGGTGGCACCCCCATGGGCAGCGCAATCCAGACCCAGTCTCTCAACGGGCAGGATGACACCGCAGCGCCCCTGCCAGCCCCCAGCGCCACAAAAACCGACACACAGACCCTGCCTGCCACACCGGCTCAGACCAGCGCCCCCGCAGCAGCAGCCGAAACAACACCCGCCCAGCCCGCTGCCACCCCGGCCACCAGTGCGCAGGATGCGGAACCCAACCCCATTTTCCCGACCGGGGACGACACAACACCCACCGCCACCAAGCCCGCAAAGACGCGCGTGCAGTCCCCCAAGGCGGGTTTTCTGACCCTGCCTGGCAAAAGCACGCAAAGCAGCCAGTAACCCGACAGCCCTGTTTCCCCACGCAGGCAAGCCCCCGCGCACGAAGCCCCACAAGGCTTCTGCGCGGCACAGGCTAAACCCGCGGCAGCCCCCCTTGGCCGGGCTGCCCTGACAAGCGCCAAGCAGGCCCGCCATTGCGCCCGCTCTGGCGGCACGCCATAACACGCTCATGCCTATACTCTCCCCCGCGTCCGACCCGTTCTCCATCACGGAAGGCCTGCCTGTGCGCGAAATCCTGCCAGCGCTCTGCGCCCATCTGGCCACGGACCCCGCGGGAGGACAGTTTGCCAGCGCGGTTGTGGTCGCCCCGCCCGGCGCGGGTAAAACAACCTCTATCCCACCTGTTCTGGCCGCAGCCCCATGGCGGGGCGAGCACGAGCGTATCATCATGCTTGAGCCAAGGCGGCTAGCCGCCCGGGCCGCTGCCCAGCGCATTGCGGCCCTCAGGGACGAAAAGGTGGGACTGTTCGCGGGCTACCGCACGCGGGTGGACAGCGCCATATCCGAACACACGCGCATTGAAGTGCTGACCGAAGGCCTGTTCCTGCGCCGCCTGCTGTCAGACCCCATGCTCGAAGGGGTTGCCTGCGTTATTCTGGACGAAATCCATGAACGTTCGCTGGATGCGGATCTGGCGCTGGCTTTCTGTCTGGACCTGCAACGCAGCCTGCGCCCGGACCTGCGTTTGGTAGCCATGTCCGCCACGGCGGAAACCGAACGCCTGAGCACGCTAATGAACGCGCCGGTATTTACCAGCTCGGGCCGTATGCACGAGCTGAGCGTGCACCATGCCACAAAGGATATCGCAACCCTGCGCGATATTCCTACGGTCACGGCGGCGGGCGTGCGACGGGCACTGGCCGAAACGGAAGGCGATATTCTGGTCTTCCTGCCCGGCACGGGAGAAATCAGGCGCACTGCACAACTGCTGGCCGATTGCGCTGTGACGGTCCTGCCCCTGCATGGAGAACTGCACCCCGCGGAACAGGCGCGCGTGCTCCAGCCCGGCAATGCGGGCGAGAGACGAGTTATTCTGGCCACCTCCATTGCCGAAACCTCGCTAACCGTACCGGGTGTGCGGGTCGTGGTGGATTGCGGTTTTCGCCGCGCCCCCCGGTTTGACGCGGGAGCGGGGCTGTCGCGGCTGGAAACGCTGCGGATTTCAAAAAGCTGCCGCCCGCCAG
>NZ_BAIN01000034.1 GCF_000613285.1 Acetobacter papayae JCM 25143
CCTGCGGCGCGCGGACGGCGCGCGGCAGGTCGGCCATGGCGAAATCCACGCCCCATTCGGTATAGAGACGCAGCAGGGACAGGTGGGCTTCCATCCTCACTGCTTTACCATAACCTGTTCTGGCGGCCACACGGTTTGGCGGATTGGCCGGGCCGGGGTAGAGAATAAGGCAGCCATTCGCGTTGTTCCCCCATTCGGGTGGGGCGGTTGCAGAGGCCAGCCCGGTATCGCCGATCCAGCCTGATAAGGGGTCTTATGCTGTTCTGTCGTATTCTGCCTGCGGTTTTTCTGCTGTCCGCCTCCTTATGCTGTGCTTCGGCGCTGAGTACACCAGCAAGGGCTGCTGGACCGGCGCAGGATGGGGGCAAAACCCACAAGGAAACGGGGCATATCGATTCGGAGGCGTTCCTGCGTGCGATCGTGGCCGTGCGTTTCGAAGATGACGCAGAAGCCGCGAAGGCCTTCCAGCAGGCACTGGCGGCTGATCCGGGTAATGCCGAACTGCTGCGGCAGGCCTTGGTGCGCAGCATCATGTCAGGCTCACCCGATGCGGGGGAGCTGGCGCGCCGGGTGAATGAACTGCCCGCCAGCCGTAATCAGGTTTCGGTGCTGGCGCTGGGTAACGAGGCCGCCCGGCAGGGGCGATGGACAGCGGCGCTCGGGTATTACCGTATGGCCGAATCCGATCTGCTGACCCATCTGATCATGCCGCTGCTGATGGCGTGGGGCGAGCAGGCGCAGGGGCATGCCGGGCAGGCGGTCAATGCCCTGCTGGCGCAGGCACAGGATGCGGGGGGGGGGCTGACGCCTTTCTATACCCTGCATGCTGCTCTGATTGCTCGGGCAGGGGGTATGGAAAACCGTGCGCAGGAGCTGCTGTTTCGTGCGCAAAAACTCATGTCCGGCTCCGATGTGCTGACAGCCCGTTCCTGTGCTGCATGGCTGTGGCAGCACGGCCAGCGTGAAAAGGCGCGTGCCGTATTGCGCGCGCTGGGTGATACAGATCCGCTGCTAACCCTTGCCGGGCCGGGCCTGCAGGCAAATATTGCTGTTTTTCCAGTTACTTCGGCGCGCGAGGGGATTGCCCGCGCATATCTGCTGGCGGCGTTCATTCTCAACCAACAGGGGCGTGAGCAGATGCACGCCGACCCGGCCGGGCCAGCACGGCTGACGGCTGCGCAGCGTGGAGCCAGTGCCTTTCAGTTCAATGAGGCAAGCCGACTGATGCTTGGCTTTGCGCTGGAAATGGACCCGACTCTGGTGGAGGCGCGTCTGATGCTGGCGGAAATCCAGGGTGAGGAAGGCCATCCAGACGCTGCGCGGGAAACCCTGCTGCATGTGCCGCCTACTGACCCGTTGGCCCCGGTGGCCATGTTCCGCCTGAGCATGTTCGATATTGCGGCCGGGCGGCTGGATGATGCGATTGCCCTGCTGAACAAGCTGTCGAGCGAATCCCCCGAGCAGACTGCGGGGCAGGCGCAGGTTCAGCGGGTTCTGGGCGGTGCATTGCTGGAAAAGAAAGACTGGGCGGGGGCAATTGCCGCCTACACACGGGCCATGGAGTTTGACCGCAAACACGGCGCGGTGGACTGGGCCCTGCTGTCCATGCGTGCGACGACTTATTATGAAGCCGGGGACTGGCCTCATGCCCGTGCGGATGCGCGCGCGGCACTGGCTTACGCGCCGGATGAGCCTTCCTTGCTGAACTTCCTTGGCTATTCCATGACCGAACGGCATGAAAATCTGCCTGAGGCAGAAGAGCTTTTGCGCAAGGCCCATCGTCTTGCCCCCGAAGAGGCTGCCATTACGGATAGTCTTGGCTGGGTGCGGGTCGAACAGGGGGATGTTAAAGGCGGCTTGGTTCTGCTTGAAAAAGCGGCAGAGCAGATACCGGAAGATCCTGAGGTTAACTACCATCTGGGTGAAGCTACTGGCGTTTGGGCCGAAGGACCGAAGCAGTGGATCAGTGGAACATGGCACTGGGCCTGCACCCAAACCCATCAGATGAAAAATTGATCCGCGCTGCGCTGGAGCGCGCCGATATGGCGCCACAAACCGGGGTGGATGAAAAAAAGAGTGACCAGAGCACTCAAAAAGGAGAAAAAGCACAGTGACGATCGCCGTTGCACCCGCCGGGGTGACCTTTGTGGAAGCAGCTCCCGCCAAGATCAATCTGCATCTGCATGTAACGGGCCGCCGGGCGGATGGGTATCACTGTCTGGACAGTCTGGTGGTGTTTGCGGGCGCGGGCGATGTGCTGCGTTACGAACCGGGCGATGCGCCGTTGACGTTAAAGCTGGCAGGGCGCTTTGGCGCGGTACTGGGTGAAGATGCGGCCGGGCCGGATAATCTGGTTATGAAAGCCGCCAGTGCGTTACGTGATCTGGCGGGGCCGCAGGCGAATGTGCGTGGCGGCACGTTGGTTCTGGAAAAACACCTGCCGGTTGCATCGGGCATTGGTGGTGGCTCGGCGGATGCCGCGGCAGCACTGCGGCTGTTGAACCGGGTGTGGAATATACAGGCCGAGCAGGCTGATCTGCTGCGTCTGGCGGAAAGGCTGGGGGCGGATGTGCCTGTCTGCCTGCTGAGCCATACCGCGCGGATGGAAGGTATTGGGGAAGTGCTGGGTGCAGCTCCCGCTTTGCCTGAATGTGGTCTGGTGCTGGTCAATTGTGGACAAGCCGTTTCTACACCAGCAGTTTTCCGGGCGCGTCAAGGCGATTTTGTGCCTAGAGCGGAACTGCCGGCCCATTGGAATAACGCGCAGGAACTGGTTGCGACACTCCAGACACTTGAAAACAGCCTTGAAGCGCCAGCCTGTGCTGTGTGTCCGACTGTGGAAAAAGTTTTGCATGATATTGCCGCTCAACCGGACTGTCTCATGGCGCGTATGAGTGGCTCGGGGGCGACATGTTTTGGTCTGTTCCCGAGCGTGCAGGATGCCGAGCAGGCTGCGGCCCGGCTGGCAGATGCCCATGAGGCATGGTGGGTCTGGGGTGGCGGCCTGCGTGAAGGTGCCTAACGGATTTTTCCGCAGCGCTAGGTTTCAGGACCTATTAATTTATTGAACTGAGCGAACGGTTGTGATTCACAGACTTACCGATGGAGGTGATGCTGTGAGTGACGTGTTTTTGCTGTCTGAGAGGCAGATGGAGCGGACAGGCGGTCATGTCGCTGGCCTTCGTAAGCCTGCTCAGGAGCCGTTGTTGCAATAAACCGCTCCTACCAGTCGGATAGGATTTTCCTTTTTACGGGCATTCTCCAAAAACGTGATGGCCCTTTGCAAGGCGGCACTGCGTATTGGATCGATGGCGTCGGACAGCATGTGCTTCACGGATGCGGTGTTACCCAGTCCACCGGTGATCGACACCGCGATCATACACTCGCGTGAAACCAGCGAAAAAGAAAGCTCGTGTGTGTCAGGTGTCCCGTGCAATCTTGCGCCAGAATAGCATTTGGGCGCGGCCATTCCCTTCGCGGAAGGGGTGAATATGGTTCAGAGCTATGAAATGTGGCGTCAGGCGCTCGACAAAGAGGGTCTGGTAAAGATTTTTTAGAGAGTCTTGGGCAGCAAGCTGGTCAAAAAGTTTCTGCAGTTCCTACGTCAGCCGTGAGGGGGTGTGAAAGCGGTCGCATCTTCACTGTTGACAAAAGCCTGTTTTAAGAGCGCGACTTGCCTGAACTCCCCTGCCCATTCGACATCAACCTCGACGTGGTGTGGGAGACGACCCAAGAATGGCTGCCAGCGCTGCTCAAGCAACTACCCTCCGTGCGCCAAGATGCCGATCACATGAACAACTCAACCAGAAAGGAATGATATGGCGGTTCAAGCACTACCGAAGACAGGTTTCGAGCTATGGCAGGACGGTATCAACAAAGCCGTAGGTGATGCCAAATGGAATGCTTGGGATTGCGAAATCCAAGTGGCAGTCAATGAGAGAACAACCGCCACCTTTCTGGTAAAGAAGGCGGCGATTTGATTCTGCCTTCAGCCCTGAAAGGTCGTTTGGCGACTGGATCAGTCCGAACCATTCCAGCACATAACATCCGAGCCGGTATAGGCTATCTGCTTATGCGAATGGCCAATTTCTAGTGCCAAAGCACACTTGGTTCTGATACCAAGATTTACTAAATTACTATAAAATCCGTAGATATTATCGGAAATATTGCGAAGGTACAAGGAGTCACAGTCGATGCGCTGAGAAAATTGAATCCGACAGCTATTGTTCTACGACCTGCTCGGGTAATGAAGTGCCAAAAGCATCGATGAAATGTTTTATTACAAGTTGGCGGCGCATATCCACGGCGTTGATTGCGCAGCGCTATAACGGCGGCGGTGATATCAACTACGCCAAAAAGCTCGATTACGCCCTGTCGGTGATACGCAAGGGAAAGGTTGCTCTATGTGCGCAGTGAAGCTGCTCGGTGTTTGCTTAGCTGCGTATTTGCCCTTACCGGCACTTGCAGCCTCAACAGGCCCTGTTCCTAGCGAGCGGGCCTTGCGCGAGGAATGTAGCGCATTCTCTCAGGCAGGGATGCGAGACTGCCTTGCAAAGAAGGCTGAAAATAGCCGGAAGGCTTTGCGGCAAGCAGAGGAGAATGTAGCCAGAACGCTATCAAAATGGGATGAAGATAGAAAGTACGTGAGCCAAGCTATGGCCAAACTTACCGCATCGAATGAAGATTTCGCCAAATATCGTGATGTCCAATGCGCATTCTCTTCATCTTTGGGTGGTGGCGCGATAGGAAACGCTATTGATATGCGCCGTTTGGCGTGTATCGCGGAACTCAACGGCAGGCGAGCAGCACAGCTACGCGACGCAGTGTCTGACTTGCCGTTGAAGTAGTTTGCATGAGCACTTCTAGGCTCAAAATCTGTTAATTCCTTAAACTGAGCGAGGCGTTGTGATTCACAGGTTTATCGAAGGAGATTAAGCCTGTGAGTGACATGTTTTTGCTGTCCGAGAGCCAGATGGAGCGGATGAGGCCATATTTTCCTCTGGCGCACGGAGTGCACGAGTGGATGGCCGGCGTATTCTGAGCAGGATTGTTTATGTGATCCGCAACGGTCTTCAGTGGAAAGACGCCCCGCAAGCATATGGTCCGCACAAGATTTTGTATAATCGTTTCATCCGATGGAGCCGCGTGGGCGTCTTTGACAGGATTTCTGTCGCCCTGACGGAACAGGCTGGCGGTTCGCCTGCACCTGACAGCAGGTCAGGTCCGTGACTTTAAAGGCGCAGACGTGCTGCTGGCAGATCTCCTCGACGAGACAGAAGAAGTCATCGGGGACAGAGGCTATGACAGCAACCGGGTCAGGTTATCGCTTGCAGAACACAATATTACTGCCTGTATTTCGCGAAAAAGAACCGGAAATCAAAACTACTCACGACTGGCATCTGTATAAAAAACGCCATCTGATCGAAAACATGTGCGCAAAGCTGAAAGACTGGCGACGTGTTGCAACCAGATATGGTTGCTGTGCTCATACATTCATGCCCGCGATCCACATCGCAGCAAGCTTTATCTTCTGGCTCAAAGAATGAGTTCTAAGAATAGGTTTTAGGCAAATTCATGCTGAACAATGGGGCAGGGGCGGCCTAGCAGGTAGCCTTGGGCCTGTGTGCAGCCCATGGCCTTGACGATTTGGAACTGTTCTTCTGTTTCCACGCCTTCGACAATGATCACCATTGAGCGGATAGCCGCGATGCTGACAATGGCCTGAATGATTTCCCGCGCCGTGGGGTCTGACAGGCCCTGCACAAAGCTGCGGTCAATCTTGATTTTGTCAAAAGGGAATTTCCACAGATAGCTGAGTGAAGAATAGCCGGTTCCAAAATCGTCAATGCTGATCCGGCATCCGATATTGCGGATATCGTTCAGAACCGAGCTTTTGAATTCAACGTTATCAATAAGGACGTTTTCCGTTATTTCTATTTCCAGTCTGTGTGCGGGCAGTCCGGTGCCTTGCAGTGTCTGACGGATAATATCTGTCAGTTTGCGGTTTTTAAGCTGGGCTGGTGAGACATTGACCGAAACGGCTATTTCCTGCGGCCATTGTGCGGCCTGTTCGCAGGCCATCCATAAAATGCGCTCGCCAAGCTGGTGGATCAGCCGGTTTCTTCAGCCAGACGGATGAAGAGACTGGGCGGAATGGTCCCCCGTTCAGGGTGGTGCCAGCGGGCGAGCGCTTCATAGGAGCGGACACGGCCACTTTTGAGGCAGCAGATCGGCTGATAATGCAGGCTTAGCCTTCGCCTTCCGCCAGACGGGCCAGTGCGGTGGTCAGTTCTACGCGTTCGCGTATGGCGTGGCTCAGTTCGTTATCAAACACCTTATACTGGCAACGGCCCAGCGCTTTGGCGCGGTACAGGGCCATATCGGCATATTGGAGCAGGGTTTTTATATCCGTGGCCTGTTGGGGGAAATAGGCCGCCCCGATACTGGCCCCGGATGCCGCCTCATTTCCCTCGACAATATAGGGCAGTTTCAGGTCGTTGATCAGCCTGCAAGGCGTTGCTCAATATCAGCGCTCATGGTTTGCAGGGGCCAGATAATGGCGAACTCATCGCCCCCCAGCCGGGCAACAAAGTCATGATCGCGGCAGCAGGCGGTTAGGCGGCTGGCGGCTTTTACAAGCAGTTCATCTCCAGCGCCATGACCGTAAACATCGTTAACAGATTTGAAATTATCTAGATCGATATAGAGAAGGAGAAAGGGGCTCTCCAGATTTTCGGAGAGTGTTTTAAGGTGAGAGTGAAAAAAATTCCGGTTGGGCAGGCCGGTCAGGTTGTCATAATGCGCCAGCCGTTCAATCCGGTGCTGGGTTTCGCGGTATTCCGTCACGTCATCGGTGGCGGTCAGTTCCCATCGGTCATGCTCGATGTCATCGCGTAGGAGCAGGCGGCGGCTTGAAAGGATACGTTCCCGGCCTTCATGGTCAACAAGCGTCTGTTCGGATTTGGCGCTGCTGGCGCTTTCTGCCAGAGCGTGTGCTGCCTGACCGGGGCTCAGAGGCGTGCGGTCATGCAGGCCCATGGTTTCCGCCGCGCGGTTATGCAGGATAACCGACCCGCTTTCGAGTTCCCGCACCTGAATGGCGGTGGGAATGTTTTCAATAATGCTGGAAATGAACAGCTTGTCGCGCAGGGCGCTGCGGTTGGCCTGCCGGAGTTCTGTTGTGGTCTGGTTCAGTTCGGTAATGGTGTTCATGGCCTGCGTGTGCAGGGCCTTGGTCAGACCAAGAGTTGTGCCAACGCCGTGATAAAGCCCGTGATCGGTAATGATAAAACCCGTGAGCTGGTTCAGGGCCTGAGCCTGCAGGCTTTTATTGACGAAATCTGCAACCGGGTGGTTCAGGTCCACAAGAATGGGGTCGGTATCCATCAGCAGGGCGACGGGCCGGTTGGCAAACAGTTCGTAACCGAAGCGGTTGCCGACCTTGAGCAGAAAGTCCCACCGCCCGATAAGTCCGACTGGTCTGTTGTTCGCATCCACCACGGGAATTTGCGCAAGCTCGGGCGTGTCGTTGAACAGAGCCAGTATGCGCGCACCACTTTCATCCGGCAGGACGGGGCGTACGGACAGGGCAATGTCCTTCATGCAGTGCTGGGCGGTGCGGTCGCACATGGTTACCTCAGAAGACACAGAGTGCGCGCGGGCGAGAACAGGCGTTGCACGAAGACGTTCCGGTTCAGGCTAGAGTCTGGTAGTCATAAAAGAAAATGAATGGCCCCGTCATCGGTTCAGAGTGTGAATTTATTGTTAATGGCAGGGCCGCGACCCCCGATACGGGAAGGCGCGGAATGCTCCGTGCCTGTGGGCAGCAGCCCGCATGGGGCGGTAGAAGGAGCAGCGGTTTGGTAAAGTCCTGTCAGGGTATGGTGGTGTGGCTGGCTGCGGTCGGTAGTGTTCTATCGGTTCAGCAGGCCGTGCCGGCCAGGGCTGCAAGCCCCTTTGTTTCTGACGCTACGCCGGGGCAGTTACCTAAAACGGTTGCCCCCCTGGCCTACACGATCGACCTGACCCCTGACCTGAAACGGCTGAGCCTGCGCGGGCATGAAACTGTGCGTATCGCGCTGGCAGGGCCTACGGACACGCTGGTGCTCAATCAGGCCGGGCTGACACTGGCTTCGGCCACGGTGGATGGCGTTGCTGCCCATATTACACAGGATGAGGCACTGCAGACCGCCACATTCCAGCTTCCACACCCCCTGACAGCAGGGGAGCATACGCTGGTGGTGGACTATACTGGCCCCATTCCCCAGACCCCCAACGGCATTTATTACAATGATTATACCGACCGGGCGGGGCAGCACAGGCGGATGCTGGTAACGCAGTTCGAAGTGGCGGATGCCCGGCGGATGTTTCCCGGCTGGGATGAGCCTCGTTCAAGGCGCATTTTACCCTGAGCGTAACCCTGCCGGATGATCTGGTGCCACTGAGCAACATGCCCGTGGCAACGGCAGCACCGGCTGGTGAGGGGCTGCGGCGCACCACGTTCCAGCCCACACCGCGCATGTCCACTTACCTGCTGGCGTTGGTGGCGGGGGACATGGCATCCACTGCGGGACGGGCTGAAGGCACGCCTGTCAGAACCTATGCACCCGCTGGGCAGGAAAAAGACGGCACGTATGCAACGCAGTCTGCCGTTAAAATACTGCCTTATTACAACAGCTATTTTGGGGTGCGTTATCCCCTGCCAAAATTGGACATGATTGCCATCCCCGGTAATTACGAGGCCGGGGCAATGGAAAACTGGGGGGCTATCACCTTTATAGATGACGCCGTGCTGTACGACCCGCAACTGAGTGCTCCCTCCACCAAGGAACGGGTTTTTCTGGTTGTGGCGCATGAAATGGCGCATCAGTGGTCGGGCGATCTGGTCACCATGGCATGGTGGGATGACCTGTGGCTGAACGAGGGTTTTGCCACATGGATGGAAACCCGCGCACTCGATCGCTTCAACCCCACATGGGAAATCTGGCCGCGCCAGCATGAAGACCGCGAACGCGCGATGGCGCAGGATGCCCTGCCCACCACGCACCCCATCCAGCACCCCATTCATGATATCAGCGAAGCCAGTTCGGCCTTTGATAGCATCAGCTACCAGAAGGGATCGCAGGTGATCCGCATGCTGGAAAGCTGGCTGGGCAAGGACACATTCCGTGCGGGCATGCGGCGCTACATGAAGGCCCATGCCTATGGTAACGCCACCAGTCAGGACCTGTGGAATGCACTATCCGCAGTTTCGGGTCGGAATGTGGGTGTGGTGGCGCGGACATTTACCGAGCAGCCGGGCATTCCGCTTGTGCAGGTGGCGCGGCACTGCACGGCCGGGCGTAGTGTTCTGACCCTGCGGCAGGAACGCTTTACCATTCACGATCCTTTCCCCCAGCCTTTGACTTGGCAGGTGCCGGTAGTGCTGGTGCGCCGGGGGTGCCTTCGCACAGGGTTGTTCTGGGCACGGACCCGGCCACCCTGTCCTTTCCCGGCTGCGGGCAGGCCATTACGGTCAATGTGGGGGAAAACGGCTATTACCGTGCCCAGTATGATGCCCTGGGCCTTGCCGCCCTACGCACGGGTTTTGCACGGCTGAGCCCGGCGGAGCGGGCCAATGTGCTGGGTGATCAGTTTGCCCTGTTCGAAGCGGGGCGCGCGCCACTGGCTGAGTATCTGTCGTTTGTTGCCCTGTTGCCCACAACAGGGGAGCGCAGCACGGCGGTCTGGCAGGAAGTCGTAACCCATCTTTTGCAGATCGACCGAATGGAGCGTGATACGCCCTCCCGCGCGGCGTTCCGGGCTTTTGCGCGCGGTGTGCTGGCTCCGGCTTTCACCCGGCTGGGCTGGGAGGAAAAAAAGGGCGAGCCCTTGCCCGAGGCCATGCTTCGACCCCAGATCATAGCCGCACTGGCAAGCCTGAACGACCCGGATGTGATTACTCAGGGCCTGACACGATTTGACGCATGGCAACGGCACCCGGATTCCCTGCCGTCCGGCCTTGTGGGGCCGGTGGCCGGTATTGCCGGGCAATATGGTTCCAGTGCGGATTTTGATGCTCTGGCCCGTCTGCTGCGTCAGGCCCCGGATACGGAAAGCAAACTGCGGCTGTATGCAGCACTGGCCCACACGCATGACACTGCTCAGGTGGAGCATGCGGCCCTGCTTGCTACGGATGGCAGTATCCCCAACGGGCGGATTGTGCGGGCTCTGGCCCAGCTTGCGCGCGCGAGCGAACAGCCTGAGGCTGTGTGGCAGATTGTGCTGGCCCGGCAGGCCACCATACGCCAGCGGTTGACGCCGGGGGGACAGGCCATGCTGTTGCCCGCTGTTGCCGCGCAATCAAACGACCCGGCAACAGGGGCAGCCCTTATGGCTGATCCTGCAAGCAGGGCTTCAGCCGGAGCCCGGCAGGAGGCCCGCAAGGCGGAAGATCAGATCGGGCAGACGGTGGAATTGACCGGGCGCACTCATACGGCGGTGGCTGAGTGGCTGGCGACTCTGGCGGCTTCTCCCGCCACAGCCCCGGAGGGGATGCGGGTCTTTCTGGAGCGCCTGCCGCCTCGCTCTCCCTGAGAGCGGTGTGAACAGGCTCTCTCTGGTCACCCCCGTTGTGGGGGCGACCAGAGAGAGCGAAAGCGCTTAGCCCCGGCGGCGATGGTGGCGCACAAGACCAAGCAGCAATGCGCAGGCCAGTGTGCCGAGCAGCCCGGCCCGCAGGCGAGAAGGCACGAACAGGCTCAGCGGGCTTTCCAGCCTGCGTGAGCGGGTTTCAAACGGGCCATGGGCAGCCAGAGCACCGGGGGCAGGGGCGTAGAGGTTGTCAGGCTGGGGGGTGTCGAGCCAGTCATGGCCCATCTGGCTTTTATAGGCATGTTTTGCCAGCCAGGATTCACGCCATAGCGGGGTTACGTGCCGCCACAGGGCGTGCAGGGTTTCACCCAGCCCGATTGAAATGGAGCGGTGGCGGCCAAACACCGCACGGCAGATCGCTTCTGCCGCCACTTCGGGCTCATAAACGGGGCCGTATGGCTCTAGCGGTTTGCCCGTCATGTTGCGGGTATGGGCATAGCGCGGTGTATTGATGGAGGGCAGGCTTACCATGCGATATGGATCGTATCCGCATCGTGCAGGAGTTCGCTGCGCAGGCTTTCACAAAAACCGCGCAGGGCTCCGCGCGCGCCGCTTTCCGCCGCCTGAAGGGGGAGGCCACGCAGGGCCTCTGCCAGATCCAGATTGACAATGGTGCCTTCGCCCCGGCGGCGCATGACATCCAGCGCCGTCAGCGTGCCGTTGACGCTCCCCAGATAGGTGACTTCGGTTGCGCGGTGGATGTCCTGCGCATCCAGTGCGGCAACCTGCCCCACAACAGTAGCACCCGCGCAGTTGACCCAGACAGAAATCGGCCCGAGTTCCGTCTCGACCCGTGCTGCGGCAGCACTAAGGCCCAGAGCATCCGTTACATCGGCTTCAAGGATCAGGGTGCGAACCGAGTGGCGCGCAAGTTCCTGAGCCGCATCGGCCAGACGTTCGGGGCAGCGGCCAAGCAGGGCAATGTCAAACCCTGCGCGACCCAGAGCCTGCGCCGTGGCGCGGCCAATGCCTGAGCCCGCGCCCGTTACTACGGCAATTTGCGATGGCATGCGGCAAGTTCCTTCCGTCTGTCGTGCTTATGTGCCCCATCCGAGCAGGGTGTGGACGGGGCGAAAAAACGTTTTCTGGCCCAAGGTGGCGGTGCACGCAAGGGAGGCAAGCCCGGTGAGGGCTTACAGGTAGCGCAGCGCCAGCACACCGCCGATCAGCAGTGCGGCAAACACACTGGTAACGAGCGGCAGGCGTCGTTCCAGAAAGCTTTCAATCGGTGCTCCAAAGCGCTGGAGCAGACCGGCCACCAGAAAGAAGCGCAACCCGCGCGTGACCAGACTGGCCAGCATGAAGGGCACAAGCGCAAAATGCGCCATGCCGCTGGCAATGGTTACGAATTTATAGGGAACGGGGGTCAGGCCCTTGAGTAGGACAATCCATACTCCCCATTCCTGAAACCGTATCTGAAGTGTCTCAAGCGTGTGGTCCGCATGATAAAAATGCGCGATCGGGCGGGCCACGCTCTCCAGCAGGGCCGCGCCGATCAGCCAGCCCAGAAGCCCCCCGGCAACACTGGCCAGCGTGCAGAGCGTGGCATAGAACCACGCGCGCTCACGGCGGGCCAGCACCATGGGCACCAGCAGAGTTTCAGGCGGCAGAGGAAAAAAGCTGGCTTCTGAAAACGCAAGGGCGGCCAGCCACCAGGGCGCATTGGGGCTGGCTGCGTGAGTGATCACGCGGGCATAAAGTCTGGACAGCATGGAGAGACGTTACGGCCTTTCGTTGTGTAGCACCGCTTCCGCCTTGCGGTGGATGGTGTCGTATTCATCCTGAGTGAGTCCGCCACGGTGCAGCATTTCGCTGGCGCGGGCCAGTGCATCGCGGGCGTGTGCGGCATCATGGATAGGGTAGCGGCGTCCCGGCAGGGCAAAGGCGCTATCGGGGAGGGCGTTGCGTTCTTCTGCTGTCAGCTTCGACATCTCTGCTCATCCTGTCCTGCGTGTACACAATGCCGACACTCTCCACATCATCCAGTTCGGCCATGGCGGCCTCTGCACTGGTGGTGGGAATATCGGACACTGGCACGCTTTCGGGTGTCCGTGCCATGATGTTTGTGCTGGTCGCGGACGACGTCTTGAGGTTCCGCGTAACATGGAACGCCGTCAAGATGGCGAGGGTGCCGAACAGGACTGCACCAATAGCCTGACCCGCCTGCACACCCAAAGGCCCGTACCGCTCACCAGCCATTACAAAAGGCACTGTGCCCAATGTTGCCCGTCCCCAGTTAAAGGCGGTGGAATAGAGCGGAAAGCCAAGATTGTTGAAAGCCGAATTGGCGACGAACAGCATGCCTACAAACAGGTAGCTGCCGATGGTCCATGTGCAGAACAGGTGAATAAGGGCGGCGGCCTCGTCATGGGCGCTGTAGATATCCACAACCAGCCCCTGCGCGCAGATCAGGAACCCCCATGTCAGGCTGACGCTCATCACCACAATCTTGAGGGCGGCGGTCAGGGTCTGGTTAACGCGGTCGTAACGTCCGGCTCCCAGATTCTGCCCCATGATAGGGCCGATGGAGCCTGTGAGTGCGAACACCAGCGCGAACAGCACTGGCACCATGCGCTCAATGGATGCCTGCCCGGCTACAGCTTCAAGACCGAATCCGGCCATGGCGCTGGTGACATAAACACCCCCCGCTGGGGTGGCCAGATTGGTCAGGATAGCGGGCAGGGCCACATTGGCCACGCGGCGGGAATCCGGCAGCAGGCGTTTCAGGCTGGGCAGGGCCAGCATGTCGTGGCGCATCGCGCCCCGCAGCCCGGCAATGCTGACCACCAGCCGCGAGAGCAGCGTGCTGATGGCGGCCCCGGTCAGCCCTTCGTGAAAGCCAAAGATAAACAGCGGATCAAGCACGGCGGCCACCACTGCGCCGATCAGCGTGATGTTCATGGAGCCTTTGGCATCTCCCACCACGCGCATCAGCGATGAGGAGGCCATGCCCATGCAGATAAGCGGCATAGCGGTGCTGACGGCGCGCAGATAGGTGGTGGCGGCGTCTAGCGCATCGCCCCGCGCGCCAAACAGCGCCAGAATGGGCCGAGCCCAGACGAGCGTGCCCAGGCCCAGAATAGCGGTGACGATAAGGGTGACGGTCAGGGCGGAAGAGGCGATAGCCTGCGCCTCGTGGTGATTGCCTGCGCCGATTTCGCGTGCGGTTACGGCACTGATACCGATGGTCAGGCCAATGGCGACCGCAATCTGTAGGCCGATAACCGCGCTGGCAAAGCCAATGGCGGCTGTCATGGCCGTGCTGCCCAGATGGCTGATATAAATCATGTTCAGCATATCCACCGCGAACACGGCCATAAGCCCGATAGCGCCGGTGCCTGACATGACAAGAACATGCCGCATGATGCTGCCTGTTATGAAACAGGCCCTGTTGCGGCTACCGGGCGTGGGCATTCGGGCTCCGTTGGGGCGTTTTGTCTGCGGTGAAGGGCAGGGGAAGGGCCGGTGGATAGGGGAGCAAGTATGTCACGCCTGCACCGTAAAGCGAACCATCAGAGTAATGAACTCCGGTCATGAGAGCCGTGCCGTCCTGGCAGTGCCTGCGCAGGCTGCCTGACCTTAGGTGGAGCAGGCCGACAAATGCGTCCGGCCTTTGGTGTTTCTGCGTTACGGCGGAAGAACGAGAGTAGAGAAAACCCGACACGGACGCAAGGTCATGCGACATGTCGCGCGGCTTTTTTGCCACGGGATGATACGCAAGGCACACAGGGGTGTCCGTCAAGGATGACAAGGCGGGCCGTCGTTGCTAAACCGCCCTCGCTTGCGGTGCCGCGTGCATGTCCTTGATAACATCTCTAAGGCCGGGATTCTTTAACTGCCATGAAGATTGTCGCTTGTAACAGCAACCTGCCGCTGGCCGAAGCCGTTGCCGCAGAACTCAGCCTGCCCCTGTGTAATGCCACCGTCCGGCGCTTTGCGGATATGGAGGTCTTTGTCGAAATCCATGAGAATGTACGTGGTGAGGACGTGTTTGTGGTGCAGAGCACCTGCACGCCCACCAATGACAACCTTATGGAACTGCTGATCATGCTCGACGCACTGCGTCGTGGGTCGGCCAAGCGCATTACGGCTGTCATGCCCTATTTTGGCTATGCCCGGCAGGATCGTAAATCCGGCCCGCGCACGCCTATCAGCGCCAAGCTTGTGGCCAATCTGCTGGTGGAAGCCGGGGCAAGCCGAGTGCTGACACTGGACCTGCACGCCATGCAAATTCAGGGTTTCTTCGATATTCCGGTTGATAACCTGTATGCGGCTCCCCTGTTCGTGCGCGACATCCGCGCCCAATATGGCGATCGTGATCTGATGATCGTTTCCCCCGATGTCGGGGGCGTTGTGCGCGCGCGCCAGCTTGCCCAGCGGCTGAACACGGATCTGGCCATTATCGACAAGCGGCGTGAACGCGCTGGTGTGTCCGAGGTCATGAACGTGATTGGCGACGTTAAAGGGCGGCACTGCCTGCTGGTGGATGATATCGTGGATAGCGGTGGCTCACTGTGCAACGCGGCACGCGCTATTGCTGAACGTGGGGCTGCCTCTGTTGGGGCGTATGTCACCCATGGCGTGCTGACAGGGCAGGCTGTGGAGCGTATCGGCGATTCGCCTATCGAAATGCTGACCCTGACAGACAGCATCATGGCCACCGAACCGGTGCAGGCGGCGCGCAATATCCGCCAGATCACCATTTCCGGCCTGCTGGCCCGCGCCATGCGCGCGGTTGCGGATGAAAGCTCCGTTTCCTCCCTGTTCGACTGAACGGTTACGCACAGGCCCGCCCTTTAGCATGACAGGTTGCACGCTTTCATGACCCAGCTCCTCCTCCGGCCTTACTGGTATCTGCGCCACGGACAGACTGACTGGAACCGGGCTGGCCTGTCGCAGGGGCGCACGGATGTGCCGCTGAACGAAACCGGCATAGAGCAGGCGAATGAGGCGGCGGTGCTGATCGGGCAGGCGCTTGATGCGGCAGGCAAAGGCGGAATTGTAAGGATTGTTTCCTCCCCGCTCGAGCGTGCGTTGCGTACGGCAACTATCGTGCGGGATGCGCTGGCGGCGCGGGGGTTACCCACCCTGCCGTTGAGCATTGAACCTGATCTGGCGGAAGTCAGTTTTGGTGAACAGGAAGGCCAGCCGATAAGCGACTGGTATGATGACTGGATTGCTGGCCATTACACGCCCCCGCAGGCAGAAAGCTTTGCCGTTCTGCGGGCGCGGGCGGTAGGGGCTATCAACCGGGCGACCGAAAGCGAGGGCTGCCCCTTGGTGGTGGCCCATGGTGCATTGTTCCGTGCCCTGCGCGCCGCCATGGACCTGCCGGCCAACGTGCGGCTGGCCAATGCCGTGCCCCTGAGTGCTGCCCCCACGCAGGATGGTGGCTGGACGTTGCAGGAACTGCCCTGACTTCTTGCCCGAAAGCCGGGTGCGCTGTCAGTCGCGCGTGAGAAGAAAAAACGGGTTGTTGTGAGCCCGTATCCTGATGCAGTGGGGCAGGAGTTCGCACACCGCACTTTGCAGCACCAGACCGGAAAGCCCGGTATGTTCCGAAAACGCGTTCATCTCCGCCCGTGTGACCAGAGCGCGCACTTCCGCCGGAGTGGCTACGGCATCTTGCTGGGTTTCTCGCCAGCGGTGCAGGGTGTCCATCATGCCGACGGCACGGGCGCGCTGATCCAGCTTGCTGGGGCGGTCCGGACGGGCGACTGGTCCCAGTACTTCGTTCAGCACGGTCAGCAGGGCTGAAGTATTCAGCGGTGCGTCGGGCACGATAGTCCTTTTACGGCGTACGGCGCATTTTACAGCATGCAGGAATGACATTGCATTTTATCCGTTCCGAAAAGGAATACTGAAGCCAACGGGTGGCCGGGGGCGAGGTTTCTTGCCCCTACGAATAAAGCCACCCCGCCTATGCAGCCTTACAGAGCTTTTGCCTGTTCCGTATGAATAAAGATACGGCAATTCGCTTCATTCCCAGCTTGAGATGTCAAATTTGTGACGGCGTCAATCGCCTGTCTTCTGCTGGTAGCTGGGTGGCGAGTGTGCTAACGCAAAGGGGCGCTTGGTCGCGCACGCAAAACGAAGTGGCTCCCCTTTGTCGGGTGGCCTGCGAATACAACACCCGGCTTCGGCCAATCGTGGTGAACGGTGACGGCTGTTTATCATGATGGGAATAAGCAGGGCAGCGTTCACTTCGTTATCGTTGCGACCAACCACCTGACGCCAGGAGGCATCAGCGTTTTTACACGTCCTTGGTCGGACCAAAAAACGAGGTAGATAATGTTCCCATTCGATAGGCTGATACGCTTTTTAAGTAGAGTCTGTGGCTCTCCTCATAGAGAGCACAGGCATATTTTTACCGGGTGATATGGTTCGCGTAAATACAGGTCACCCACGGAACTATGAGCTGAACTTCATCGGTAAAATAGAAGATATAAAAACCGACATTCCGCAGGAAGAGAGGTCTCTTCCTGCGCATGAAGTTCATCGCTTTGGTATCAGGATGCCACATGGGGTTATTTACTATTTCAGTGAGGCTGAAATATTCAGACTGAAAAAACCGCATAAAAGCTGATTTTTCTTGGGTGATTCTGTCGAGAGGTGGATTCCATCACCGGCATTACGAAAACGGGGCTGCCTTATCTGGCGGCTCCGTTCCGTGGCCGGTTTTTCCCAATCAGCAGTGCCAGTCCATCCGGGCTTTTTGTCGTGAATGCGGGGGCGCGTCTAGATCTGGACAATACTACCGAAGTCGAAGGTTTTGCCTGCCGGGTTTTCTCCCAGCCTGATCGTGGACGCGCCGGAAATGACATAGGGGGGCACTGGCAGGTTGTAAGGGGCTGGCACCCCTTTGAAGACACGACCGGCCAGATCAAACCGCGAGCCGTGGCAGGGGCAGCCGTAAAGCCCTTCCGCCGGGCCGCTGGTGCTTTCTTTTACATAGGTGGGCACACAGCCCAGATGCGTGCAAATGCCGACATAAACCCCGTATTCCGGCACGAGAGAGCGGTGCCAGTTGCGGGTGTAGTCTGGCTGCTGGTGGGCTTCGGATTCCGGGTCTCGCAGCAGGGCAATCAGGGCGGCATCCTGTAGTCTGCTCAGGTCTTCGGGGGTGCGGTGGATAATAAAAACGGGCTTGCCCTGCCAGGCTGCCGTCATCTGCTGTCCGGGAGCCAGGTGGGAGATATCGACATCGACCGGCAGGTGCGCCGCCATGCTGTCGGGTGGTTGCAGACTTTCCACAAAGGGAATGGCGCAGGCCGCAGCGCCGGTGGCAACGCCCGCAGTGGTAACAAGGCCCAGAAAGCTGCGCCGACCGGGGGGCTGGTTTTCTGTGTCTGCGGGTTCTTCTGTCATGCTTGTGTTTCCGCGTTATCCGGTCTGCCCGGCGGTTTTTATATCCAGTGCTTCCATGCCATGGCAGGGAGCCGGGCCGGAGGGGTTTTCTTATAGCCTGCTGATGTGGCGTTCAGCACCCCGCGCGCAGGGAAGGTGTGTCCCGCGTGCGGAGTGGAGCGTTGTTTGGCAGGCAACCGCGCGAATATACGCCAGCGCATCCGCAAAACATGAGCAGGCGCATGACGCCGCTACCATGTGGCTACGTAGCTTTTGGGGAATACGAGGCGTTCTGAAACAATTTCGGTATCAGGCAGCAGGGCTCTGAACGGCCCGCGTGTGAGCGGGCGGGTGTGATAGGCCGCCCCATGTATTGCCTGTCCACCGACAGGGTTTTGAAAGTGGGGCGGAACAGCTTTATCAGCGAGACCAGAAAAGGGTCGGCCAGCCAGTGTATTATGGGGAGCAGAAAATGCTGCTCGACAGGAAAACCGAAAGCGGGTGTTTGAATCCAGCCACGTTTTCCAACGCGTTTTGCCTCATTGTCCGTTATGCGCATGTCCAGCCAGTTTCCAACAGGCTCGATAACGGAGTTGCACACCACCATGTCGAAAGACTGGTCGCTAAACCGGCTGAGGCCGCGTGCATCGCCTATCATCATGGTGGTTGTCTGGCGCAGTTTTTCTTCTTCGGGCGGCAGATTGGCGTGATGACCTTAATCCCTTATGTGAAACGTCAGAAATGTATAACGGCGCAGCACGCGCTAATGCGGGTAAGGTTTCGCGCAATACGCACCAGAAGGGCGGATGAGCGGCGATAAAAGATAAAGAGGGAAAGCATGAACGATATGATCAGGCGCTATGGCATGGCGGCCGCACTGTTTCTGGCGCTGCCGGTCGGGCAGGCCATGGCTGATGACGGGAGAGACCTTTACGGAGCGACATGCAGCCTGTGTCATCAGGCCGGGGGAAACGGTGTGCCGGGCCAGTTTCCGGCACTGGCAGGCCGGGTTGATCAGATAGCCGCAACAGCACAAGGCCGGCGCTACCTTGCCCATGTGCTGCTCAACGGGCTTTCGGGCGAGATCAAGGCTGGGGGGCAGAGCTATTCGGGTTATATGCCGTCGTTCAGTTCCCAGTCGGATGAGGTGATTGCTGCTGTCCTGACTTATATTGCATCGCTGGGTGCGACACAGCCAGCACCGAAGTTTAGTGCGAATGAAATCACAGCAGCGCGTGCGGAAGGCTCTTTGGCCCCGGCCGCTATTCTGGAAGAGCGTAATAAACTGAATGCTGCACACCCGCTGCCGTAATGCGGGTGGATGCCTTGTCTGGTCTTTGACGTTTTTCTGGTATGAGAAAGAAAACGCTTTATGGTTTCGCGCTATTTTTCAATCAGTACCTGCCTTGTCTTTCAGTTCGCAGCCGTTCAGGCCATGGCTCAGGAAAAAATCCTTTCCGAAAGCGATGGTCGCCCGCTGGTGACAGAAGAAACAGCGGGAGAAAAGCGTGATGCCGCCCGGATTCCCGTCTCGCTCGCGCCGCAGAAGAGCCATAGCTGGTTTGATGATCTGGAAGGTCATGTGGTGGTGGAAGCAGGTGTGAACGGTAATCCGTGGACCCAGACCGGACGAAACTGGGCACAGTATTATGTGGACCGCGCCAATACAGGCACCCTCAACCAGATTACGGGCACTCTGTCCCATCCCGTGACGGATCTGGGGGGCGGGTATGGTCTGGGGTTTCTGTTTGAAGTGATGTACGGCTCCGATGCGCGTTTCACCCCCACCATTGGTATGGGAGACGGTAATCTGACCGGCCTGTATCAATGGGCACCAACACAGGCCCATATTGATGCTCATTTGCCATGGCTGACCAAAGGGGGTATCGACCTGAATATCGGGCAGATGTACGGTCTGCTCGGCTATGAGGGTACGGATGCGCTGGAAAGACCCTTTTATAGCTACAATTATTCTTCAGACTATATCGTGCCGTTTGAGGTTGTAGGGGTTACAGCCACCATTCATCTGAACGAGCATACAAGCTGGATTATCGGGATTAACGCCGGTAATTCCACTACATTTGGCGATGCAGGCAATAACAACCGGCCTAAGGGCTATTTCGGCTTTCAGTTCGAAGGTTTGGCGGGTGGCAAGCTGGACATGACCGCACTGACCTATGTCGGCCCGCAGCAGAACATGCACAACCCCGATATAGGGGCCGATGCCAACCGCGAAATGGAATATATAGGAGACTTTATCGCGACCTATAGGATTAACGACACGACCAGTGTCACCCTGAATGCTACCTATTTCCACGATGATTATCTGCGTGACGATGCCTATGGTGTCACCACCTATTTCGCGCACGACTTGTACCCATGGCTGACCTTTAATGCCCGTGGTGAAATTTTTCGCGATAATAACGGCAATGTCGTGGGCATGAATACATCCACCATGTCGTATATCAATTACCTGCGGGGGGCGGAGAGCTACCCGTATGATCAGGGGCCGGGCACTACCTATGGTGAACTGACGGTAGGTGTTTCCTACAGGCCGCAATTTGTGCATCTGCCTAAAGGCAGCCTTGTTATCCGCCCCGAGATCAGGCTGGATAAATCCCTGAATGGCACACGGCCTTTTAACCGTGTTTCACCCACGGATACGCCCGGTTCCAATTTTGCGGATAATGGCACCAACAACATGTTCTGGTTCAGTTGTGATGCCGTGTGGTCTTTTTGAAGTCTTCCCTTCACGCAAGCGCAAGATGAAGGGCTAAACGGTTTGCCTCTGTACTGCCCGCCGGAATGGGCAGCACAGAGGGTAAAATCAGAACCCCTGAGAAATACCACACAGAATGGTGCGGCGCAGACCGTACTGGGGAGCGCCCACCCCGATACCGCTGCCATCGCGGAGCTGATAGGCGTGATCGCCCAGATTGATCACATCCAGACGCAGTTGCGTATCGCCTTTCCAGCGGCTGCCAAACGTGTTGCGAATGGTCTGCACGGCGGAAAAATTGACTGTGGCATAAGGAGAGACAGCCAGACCGTTGGGGATGGTCAGATCCGCGTTAACCTCATCATCTTTCCGCAGCCCGGAGCCATAAACCAGCGTTGCGGACAGACGCAGCGGAAAGCGCGTGGTGTGGAAGAACGCATAGGCCGCCCCGGCGGAGGCCGTCCAGCGCTGGTCGTGATCGAGATGTACCCAGTGGTTCTGGATATAGCTCAGATCAGCAGGCGAGAAGTTGAACTGCGCGCTGGTGATGTCTTTGCCAATGGCGCGCGACCACGCGAAGTTTCCATAAAGAGAGAGTGGGCCATGGTCGTAGGAAACGGCGACTTCGTAACCGTTCACCTGTCCTTTGCGGTAGTTGAAGCCGCTCAGGATAATGGGGGCACCGAACTGCCCTTCGTCGATCATGTTTTTAGCAAGTTTGTAATAGGCATCAAACGATACCCTTAGGCCCGGCAGGATGGTCTGCTCGATCCCGGCATCGAAATAATGATCGCGCTCGGCTTTAACCGTATTGTTGCCGGTGCTGGCGGCAGCGGCACTGGTGTTGCTGAAACGGGCGATGGACGCACCGCTGACAACTTCAAACGGAGGCGGGGTGAAATAGCGCGAATAGCCAGCATGGAGTGCTGCCCCTTTCCAGGGTTTCCAGACTACGTTGATACGCGGGCTGACCTGATTTTCTGATGTATATTCGCTGACCCCGTCAAAACGCAGGCCGTAATTGATGGTCAGGTTATGCAGGACACGCCATTCGTCCTGTGCATACAGGCCGTAGATCATGCCGGTTTTGCCGCTGCCATCAAGGATGGTGCGCGGGTTGGCCATATCGTAAACGCCGCTGTCCTCACCAATTTCGTTGAAGACTGTGGATGAGGTCTTGGACACGTTGCGTTCGACAAAAACCTGAAACCCGAAGCGCACTGTGTGATCCCGTGCGGCGCGCCATGTGACATCATGCTGCGTGCCGGTGGAAAAAACCGAGCGGGCTGCACGCTGGGCTATGCCCAGATAGTTTAGATCGCCCACCGGGTCGGGCGAGTAGCGCAGGCTGCTGTAACGGGTGAATACGGAGTCCTGAAGGCTGAAAGCCCCGATTTCTTTCTGCAGGGACAGAACGGCAAAATCCGTTATCTGCTTTTGATGTTCGTTAAGCGTGCCACTGTCAGGCAGGTTGGAGGGCGGGGTGTAATTACCACTCCACTGTCCCGGAAGCTGGCCCGGATTATTGGGGAGCTGGTATTCCGCATTGGAAACACCAGCAATCAGGCTGATGCGGGTGTCTTCATCCACGGTGTAGCGTAGGTGGCCGAGGAAGTGGTACTGGTTGCTCAGATCATGCTGGGCATTGAAGTTTGGCACGGTGTTTTCAATACCGGTGCGGTCATGCACGAAATCCGCGGTTGCAAAGAAATCCCACTTTCCTTCATGAAAACCGTATTGTGCGGAAGGGAAAAAGTAATCCCGCGCGCCACCGTAAACCGAGACATTGCCGCCCGGATTGGTGGTGCCGTTCTTGGTGGTAATATCCACAACCCCTGCCTGCAGGAAACCGAACTGGCTGGGCAGCGCCCCCGTGGTGAGAGACATGTGATCGGCAAAGCGGGTCATGAGTGCCTGACCGAACACGCTCAGTCCTTCGGGCAACTGCACGCCATCAAGCGGAACTGCACTTCGTTATGGTCGCCACGGACATGGATCTGGCCATAGCTGTCCTGCGCTACGCCGGGAGCCTGCAAAAGCACCTGATTAAGCGGGGCGTTATCGCCACCGGGGATAGTTTCAAGGTCTTTGCGGCTGAATGTGCGCACAGTCGCCCCTGTCGAGGGGGACAGGGCAATGCGCTGCTGGTCCAGATGCGCGGTAACAATGACCTGCTCGGCCTCGTGCGGGGTGCGTCCGACAATATGGACCGTGCTCTGGCGGGCCGGAGTGTCTGTTTTCGTGGTGGGTGTGCTTGCAGCCGTGGTGGTGCTGGCTTTCAGAGGCGTGGGCGAAACCGGCGTGGTGTCCTGAGCCTGTGTCTGAGCATGGGTTTTGGTAAGGGGCAGCCCGGCCAGAACGGAGGAGCAGAGCAGAAGGCGCGGAATGCGGCGTAGCATGATGTAAGGCGATCCTGGCTGGAGTGAGTTCCTGCACAGGGATATATGTTACAATATAACATAACAATTATTTTTTGCGCTAAAACGCATGTCAGGCACGCGCTCCATGCGGGAGTTGCGTGCCTGTTGCAATATTGTCGCAGTTTGGGAGAGGCTATTTGGTGGTGTAGCCGCCATTGAGCAGAATGGTCTGGCCGGTCATCCACCAGCCTTCGGACACGATAAAGCGGATATAGGGGGCAATATCCTCGATTTCGGTCAGGCCACTGGGGCTGAAGGCCGAAAGGGCGGCGGCAGTCTTGTGGTAAGCCACGGCCTCGGGGGCTTCCTGTCCGTAAAAGAATGGTGTGTCCATTGGGCCGGGGCCGATGGCGTTGACCGAAATGCCCCGTGCGCCAAACTCCTTCGACGCCGCGCGGGTAAAATGTTCCACGGCAGCCTTGGCCCCCGCATAGGTGGCATAGAACGGCGTATAGGCACCCAGCAGCGAGGTAACGAGTGTCAGCAGCTTGCCATTATCGTTCAGGTGTCGCCCGGCCTCGCGGATAAACTGAAAGGCTACGCGGGTATTAACCGCAAACATGGCCTCGTATTCCTCATCCGTTGTGTCGAGTATAGGCTTTTTTAGAACTTTACCACAGTGTTGATGGCAATGTCGGGGGCTCCGGCGCGGGCGTTGCCTCCGTAAACAGGGTGGCAACTGCGCCGGGCTGGGTCAGGTCGGCCTGAAGGGCAAAGCCGCGCGCACCGGTTTGTTCGATCTCGCGCACGGTGTCCTGTGCGGCCTGAGCATCTGCTGCATTATGATAATGGATGACAATGCGCGCAGCCTCATGGGCTGACAGGTCGCGCGCTACAAGTCGGCCAAGGTTTTTGGCGCCACCGGCTATCAGAACCGTTTTGCCGTGCAGGGAATGGTTCACCATTGTTGTCTGTCCTGTTGAGTTCCGTTCCCTTTCACCATATCAGTCAGAAAAATCTGATAAATAAGCGTGTTCTGACATGATATGTCAGAAATAACGAACAATAGGGCAGGGCGGGTATGGACCGTGTAGATCTGTTGCGGGTGTTTACCTGTGTGGTGGATATGGCCAGCTTTACTCGGGCGGCCCGCATGCTCGATATGCCGCGCTCCAGCGTTTCCGCCGCCATACGTGAGCTGGAGGAGCGACTGGGGGCGCGGCTTTTAACTCGCACAACACGCAGCGTAACCCCCACCCCCGATGGTGAGGCGTTTTATGCCCATGCGCAGCGTCTGGTCATGGATATGGAGGAGGCCGAATCCCTGTTTCGGCCGGGGGCCGCGGGTGTGCGTGGCATGTTGCGCGTCAACCTGCCTGCCCGTCTGGGGCGGCTGGTGGTGGCCCCGGCTTTGCCGGATTTTCTGGCCGCACACCCAGCCATGCAGATCACGCTTGGCATGACGGACAGACCCATCAACCTGACGGGGGATGGGGTGGACTGTGCTGCGGGTTGGGGCCCTGCGGTCATCCGCTCTGGTGGCGCGGCCCATGGGGGAACTGACACTGGTGAATGTGGCAAGCCCTGCCTATCTGGCCCGCCACGGTGTGCCGCAGCATCCTCAGACCCTCGCGGCGGAAGGGCATGAGGCGGTGCTTTATGCCTCTGTCACACTCGGGCGGGTTGAGCCGTGGGAATGGGTGGATGCAGGCGGCATACAACTGGCCGAATTGCCGGGCCGCGTAACGGTGGACTGCTCTGAAGCCCAGATCGCCTGCTGTCTGGCCGGGCTCGGGCTTATACAGGTGCCGTTATACGATGTGCGGGCGCATCTGGCGGCGGGTGAGTTGGTGGAGGTGCTGCCCCACTGGCGCGCAGCCCCCATGCCCATGGCCCTGCTTTACCCGCACCGCAGGCACCTATCCGCGCGGTTGCGTGTTTTTGCCGACTGGCTACACGGGGTTTTGTCCTGCCATGTGCTGGGCACCTGACGGCACTGCCTGATTCGGGGCGCGTGGCTCTTGCATCCACCGGCGGATACGGCCAAGCACAAGCTGTTATGCTGACTGTCCAGACCGTTCTTTTGCTGTTGTGGCTTGCCGCGTTCAGCAGTCTTGTGGCGACTGCGTGCCGCCAGAAGGTTCCCCAGCCCATCATCCTGATCGTGCTGGGGGTCGGGGCGGCGCTATGCGGGCTGCATATCGGTATCCGGCCCGAACTGTTCATGTTCGTGTTCCTGCCCCCGCTCCTGTTTGCAGATGCGTTTCGCATGCCGCTGCGTGAATTCAGGGAAATGCGGCGGGCCATTCTGTTTCTGGCCTTTGGGCTGGTTATCATGAACACGATCGTGTGCGGGTACATTATTCACTGGATACTGCCGGTATTCAGTCTGCCCGTGTGTTTTACCCTTGCAGCCGCCCTATCGCCTACCGATACGGTGGCGGTGTCCAGCCTTTTGCAGGGCCGCCGGGTGCCCGGGCGGCTTTTGCAACTACTCTCGGGCGAAGCCCTGTTTAACGATGCCTCGGGGCTGGTGTGTTTCCGCTTTGCCATGGCGGATGCCATGACGGGCGAATTTTCCTACAGGCAGGCTTTTGGCACGTTCATTCTGGTAGCTTTCGGGGGGCTGTTTATTGGCGCGTTGGTTGCGTGGGTGGCCTCGCGCATCAACCATGAGCTGATCCGCCGCAAGCTGGATGAGGCCCGCTCCCAGATCGTGCTTGTGCTGCTGCTGCCTTTTGCCATGTATGCGGCGGCCGAGGCAGCGGGCTGTTCGGGCATTCTGGCGGCGGTGGCAGGGTGCATGATTCTCAAGCTGTCCGGCTCGGTGGAAGAAGCCGCGACCATGACCCGCCTGCAGGCCAACACGGTGTGGAACATTGTCAGCTATGTCTTCAATGCGCTGATCTTCCTGTTCCTTGGCCTGCAACTGCCCTCACTTGTCATGAGTGCGCGCGATCTGGCGCAGGCGCATAATGCGGCCTTCTGGCAGTATGGCGTGCTGGTTGTTGAAGTATACGGCGCCATGGTGGTCATGCGGCTGTTCGGGCTTTTGCTGTGCGAGGCCGGGCGCTGGGCGGGGGCGCGGCTTAATCACATGCCGTATGAGCGCACGGGGTTTGCAGCCAATATGCTGCTGACCCTCGCTGGCGTGCGTGGTGCCGTTACGTTGGCGGCGGTGCTGTCTTTGCCCATGGGGCTGGATGGTACGCCGGAATTCCCCGGGCGTGAAAGTGTGGTGGTGATAGCAGCAGGGGTTATCATTCTCTCGCTGCTCTGCGCTGGCGTGGGGATTCCTTTCTGCCTGCGGTTTATCCCGCCGGAACTGGTGGACAAGAATGCGCAGGAAGAAAACCTCGCCCGCCAGAAGCTTATCCGCGCGGCACTGGGCGTGCTGCGTAAGGTGCATGATGCCGCCGTGGTGGAGGCTCCCGCGGCTGCTGCCCCGCCTTCTCCCGCGCCGGTCGGGGCGGTTGTACCTGCCCAGCCGGTACAGGCAGTTGCCCAGCCAGTAGAAGGGCCTCCGGCACGACCTGCCTCTCCCACACTGCCCGCTAAGGCGGATGCGGCAGCGGCGCAGGATACGCCCGCTTCCCCCGGCCTGTCGGAGGAAGACTGCCAGCTGCGGCGCGAGGTTTCTGACAGGCTGATCCAGCTTTACGAATGTCGGCTGGATGAAGAAGATGCCACCCCGCGTATCGGCGTGGAAGACCGGCGGAGTGCCGTGCGGCATGCCCGGCTTGATCTGGCGTTGCGCCTGCAGGTGCTCCGCATGGAGCGGCAGGTCATGCACCAGATGGTGACCCGGCGTGAAATCAACGACCAGACGGAATGGAAGCTCCAGCAGGAGTTGGATTACGAGGAGCAGGTCATCCGCTACCAGTCCCTGCGCCTGCCCCGCGAAGACTAGCTCCGCATGGGGGCGGGTGATTGGCCATCCGGTTGGCAGAACCGTTTAATTGCTTGTGCTTCATAGGGTGCTGTTTCCATCGGAATACCGGCGGGGGGGTTATTATTCCGCTTTCGTTTCGAAATAATCCGCGATAGCCTGCCGGGGATACCGGTTCGGCAGGCGGGCAGGCAGCAGACACGCACGGGTGCTGCCGCGGATTAAGGAGAAACTGTTTTGGGCGAAACCATGATACGGAGCGGTGCTCGCGGTGTGTCGTCCGGCAATACGGAGCGGGGTGCGAGCACCATACAGCGCGTAAAATCCATGGTAACCGGGCTGGAGCGGCGGTTTGAGGAAATCGCGTCCATGGCGGATGTGATCAATCAGGTGGCCAAGCATACCAAGCTGCTGTCGTTCAATGCGACTATCGAAGCCACACGGGCGGGAGAAAGCGGGCGGGGCTTTTCGGTCGTGGCAACGGAAGTCCGTACACTGGCCGAACGTACGGCCAGTGCCACGGCGGATATCAATCGCATACTGCCCAGTGTTAAACGTGAAATTACCGAAGCCGTGCACGATGTGGAGCGCGAGGAGGCTGGCGCGCTCATGCAGGCCGCTGTCAGTCTGGCTGGGCTTGAAGCCGCGCGGATCGAGGCGTGGTTCCAGCGTATTGCTACCCTGCTGGATGCGCTGCGCCATACGCTCAGCGGGTTGCGGCGAACCAGTTCCCCCCTGTCACGCACCGTTTTTGATGCGGTGATGACGGAGTTTTTAGAAAACAACCCAAGCCTTCTGGGTATTTTCTGCGGCATGGAGCCTGATGCGTTTGACGGGCGCGATGCCGAACACGCCAATACGCCCGGCACGGATGCAACGGGGCGCTATATTTCCTACTGGCACCGCGAGGGCGGGCGGATCATTCTTGAACCGTTGCTGGGATACGATATTCCCGGCCAGAACGCCTATTACGATATGCCGCGCCGCGCAGGCACAAGCGTTATGCTGGAACCTTACGATTACCCCATAGGCGGGCGGATTGTAAAAGTGACATCGCTGGTGCTTCCCCTCGTGTGGGACGGACGTTTCGTTGGCGTGCTGGGGGCAGATTTTCTGCTCGATGAACTACAGGCCGGATTGGCTGACCGTAAACCGTTCGGTAGCGGTAGCCTGATGCTGCTGTCCCATGCGGGGGTGTATGCCACCCACCCTGATGCAGCTCTCATTGGCCATGAGGCGACAGACCTGCCGCTGAACGCGCGGCAGGCTATCACGCAGGGGCAGTCGCATAACTACAGGGATGCAGCAGGCATTGTCCGTATCCTGCATCCACTCCGGCTGGGGGTGGCGGATCAGTCGTGGTCGCTCATGCTGGAGTTTGACATGCACCGGGTTCTCAATGGCATGGGCATGCAGGTATAACCCACAGGTTCAGGGCCTGTCCTGCTCGGCAAGGAGGGCAATGCCCGGCGTAATGCGCTGGATCAGGTCGCCTGTTGGCTGGCGTGCATGCGTGACGACATGAATACTGGCCGAGGCGGCAATATCGGCCTGTGCCGTATCGAGAGCCGCCCGGGCCTGTTCCCGCCAGCCGGGGGGGCGGCCCTGCCC
>NZ_BAIN01000033.1 GCF_000613285.1 Acetobacter papayae JCM 25143
GGGGGCGTGTTGGGTGCTGGCAGGCTGGTAGGGGCCATGCGGCTGGGGGCCGGGCTGGGGCATGGTCGGGCGCGTGCTCCATGGTAACGCGGGCGGAAATGGCCCGCACCTTAGCCTTTTCCCCCACCCGTGGCGAGACACCGCGTGATTGCCCCTTGGCAGGCAGGCGACACCGGCGCAGGATAGGGCCATGAACACAGACACAGAACAATGCGCGGAGACAGCCATGCCGGGTATTTTTTCCCGTGACGCCATCAGACTGGACGACGAACCCGAAACCCCGGAAACCCCGGAGAAGGAAGGCGAGGAAAAGTCTTCCGGCACACCGCAGGGCGAGTTGGAACACAAGCTCTTCAAGCGGCGGACGGTGCTGATTTTCGGCGGGATTAACGACAAGATCGCCCGTGACGTAACCGGTCGCCTGCTTGCGCTGGCCGGAGAGTCCGACAAGCCGATCAATGTTTATGTCAATTCCCCCGGTGGGCATGTGGAAAGTGGCGACACGATCCATGACATGATCCGCTTTGTCGATTCGATTGCCCCGGTCAATCTGATTGGCACGGGCTGGGTGGCTTCGGCTGGCGCGCTTATTTTCGCCGCCGGGCACAAGGATCGTCGATTCTGCCTGCCCAACACCCGTTTTCTGCTGCACCAGCCGATGGGCGGCGTACGCGGGCCTGCGACCGATATCGACATCGAAGCGCGCGAAATCCTCAAGATGCGTGAACGGCTCAATCGCATTTTTGCGGCGGAAACCGGCCATACTTACGAGAAGATCGCCAAGGACACGGACCGCAATTACTGGATGTCCGCGCAGGAAGCGATAGAATACGGTTTAGTGACAAAGATCATTTCCCGCTTTTCTGATCTGCACTAAGGCGGGAACAGTGCCGCGCATCCCTGCCGGTCAAAAGGTGGGGAGCGCTGCCTGTTTAGGGTCATGAACCTCTCGCATGGTCCGGCTGCTTCGGGCTGGGCCAGCCTGCCGGGGGTTCCTCAATTAAAGACAGGTTCCTCACTATGGGTTCTCTGAGCGAGATTTACTCCAAACTCCCCGACAGCATGGACGATCTGCCCCCGCCGCCCAACGCGGAAGCGGTCGAGCAGGCGGATTTCCGTGCGCGTCATTGGCAAAGCCCGGTTACGGGGCGGCTCAAGCCGGGGTCCGATGCGCATAAGCGTGCCATGGCCGAGATGTTCCGTGACACGTTCAATCCGTATCGGCCCTCCGTAATCGAATGGCCCAAGCTCGACCCCGAGACACTGCACAAGATTGTCTCCCTGCCGATCTGGGATATTGCCGTTCAGACCGAAGGCAAGGCCCGGCTGCGGATGGCCGCTTACGCGGCGCTGGTTGACGATCCTGATGTAAAGGACGCCATCTCGCGCAATGCGTGGGAAGAAAACCGGCACAAGGAAGTGCTGGCCAAGATGGTGGCGGCCTATAACATTCCCATGGCACCGGAGCCGCCGTACATTGAGCCCAAGGATGCCGAGTGGGCTTATCTTGTAACCGGCTTTTCGGAATGCGTGGATAGCTTCTTCGCTTTTGGTATGTTCGAGCTGGCCAAGCGTTCGGGGTTCTTCCCGCAGGAACTGACCGATACGTTCGAGCCGATCATGCAGGAGGAATGCCGCCATATCCTGCTGTTTGCCAACTGGCTGGCATGGTACCGCGCTACAATGCCGTGGTGGCGTCGCCCCTATTTCGAACTCAAGGTATGGGCGGTATGGGGCTTCCTTGCCTATGAACGCATCAGCCTTGTTCGCACGGTAGATGACAAGGGCGCGGTCCACACACAGGACAATAACTTTACCGTAACGGGCACCAAGGATGTCGCCAATATCGACATTACCCTGCCTGATTTTATGGATCTGTGCCTGCAGGAAGATGAGCGGCGTTTTGCCGGGTATGATTCGCGTCTACTCCGCCCCACATCGGCTCCTTTTATCGCGCGGGTGCTGCGCGGTGCGGGCCGTTGCTGGGAGTTCGCCAGCGAAGCGGTTAAAGCCAACCGGCGCTAAGGTTTTTTGCCTGTCGGCGGCTGAAAGCGGCCTTCCCTGTTATGGGGGAGGCCGTTTTTTTATGGCATGTTGATGTGCGGGAGACGGGGCAGAGAGCCTGACATAATTCTGTCACTGGCAGTCTGTGCTGTCGTCTTTTATGACAGGTAACACCGACGCAGAGCGTGCTCGGAACCGTAGTGGCAGGCTGCAAAAGCCTGCGCTGGTTTTACGAAACGTGGTCGAGCGCTTTTTGTTCAGTCGTGGAATCCTGTTCCTGCAGGTATTCCAGATTGTCCCATACGCGCTGGATGGTGGTGTAGATGTTGTCGCTCAAAGCGCTGGGCGGCAGGCTGTTTGCAAACTGTGATAAAGAGGAAGAGCTGCTGGAAAGCGTTGCTCCAGCGGAACGAAGTGTCACAGCGACAAAGCCACGAAGCGTCTGGCCGCCATAGCGCTGGATGGTAATCTTGACCTCCAGATTTTGTGCGGCAAGTTCGCGCAGCGCCTTGCGTGAGGCCGCGTCATCAGGGCAGGCAACGCTCTGCAGGGCAGCTTTTTCCACCTCGGAAAAAGGATAGCATGGTAATTGCCGGATACCGACAGGCGCATGCTCTTGTGCTCGTTCGGGCAGGTCATTTTATAGTCCTGCGCCGCGGCAAGAGGCGTGCCGATAAAAAATGCCGAAAAAAGTAGAAAAGCCAAAAATAGGGGGGGTACGCCGGGGCGTTTACACTCTCGTTCTTCCGTCATGGCGTGGCACTCCCCTTGGGCTTATTCCCTGAATTTACATATTCAAGCCGTAGATGCCCGTTCAAGGCAATTGGAATTGCAGGGTGACAATATGAATTTTTTTTTATAAAATTTCAGTTCATATTGCCGTCATCTGAACGTTGTAATTTGTTTCTGTTCTGCTTTGCAACAATTCCAAGGGTGGTTCTGCTCTCGTGCGATGTCCGTCTTTGTTTCCGGCCCTGTCATGGCGTTCTGTGGTGGTGACGGGAGTCTCCTCCTTTCTCCTATGTGTTTCGGAATCGAAACTTTATACGGCAACCGCTAGTGCAACAACCGGCCTGACAGCCAGTGTCACGGCGGAGGCTCCAGCCCCTGCTCCGGCCTCAGGCCCTGTCAGCCTGCATGACGCCATTCTCGCGGCCTGGGCCGCGGACCCCGAGCAGGGGGCGTATATGGCCGACAGCACATCCGCCACGCGGCGGGCATCGGCCGCGCGGTCATGGTTTTCAGGCGGGCCGACTGTAACCGGGCAGTATTATGATGACCATTTTATCGGCAGCAAGGTGGGTTACACCACCTATCAGGGCAGTATTAGCGTGCCGTTCTGGTTGCCGGGGCAGGGTACGGCTACGGAAAATGCCGCCAAGGCCGATGAAAAAGTAGCTAACTGGCAGATGCAGGTGCAAAGGCTGGCCATGGCGGCGCGGGTGGTGGATCTGGCGGGGCAGGGTGCCGTGCTGTCCGCGCGGCTGAACAATCTGTCTGCGGTCAGTCATGTGCTGGAACAGACTACACAGGATGTGGAGCACGCATGGACGGCGGGCGAAGTCTCCGGTGCGGATCACGAGGCAGCGGTAGCAGAAAAAGCGGATGTCGATGGCACGCTGGCCGATATGGGGCAGCAGCTTGAAGGAGTGCGCGCCGAGTTGGAGGCTGACGGGGCGTGACACCTTGCCGGACCTTTCTTCCATTGATGGGCGACGTCTGGCGCGTGATGGCTATCAGCTTGATGTTGAGCAGGACCCAAGGATCAAGCTGGCGGATGCGCAGCTTAAAAAAGCACAGGCCTCGTACAGTGTGGCGCGGCATTCCTACATGCCCAACCCGCAGGTGGGGGTGATGCTCAGCCGACAGGAGCAGTATGAAAGCCCGTGGGATACGCAGGTAGGCGTGCAGTTTCAGGTAGGCCTGCCCAGCGAGGCGGTAAACACCCCCATGGTCATGAAGGAAATGCAGGCGGTCAGCCGCGCCGAGGCGGATAAGATTCTCGCCCACCGCAAGGTCATGGCCGAATATCGCCAGTTGCGCGCCCAGCTTGCCGCAGCCGCCACACAGGTGCGGCATGCCCGTCTGGGGCAGGAGCAGTCGGATTTGCGTGCCTCTGATCTTTCGCGGGCATGGAAAGCAGGCGAGCTTCCTCTGGTGGAGTTTCTGCGTGCCCGCCGCGCAGCCCTTGATGCGGCAGACCGGCAGGCTCAGGCCGAAGCTACTATGCGCACCACCATCGCGCGTATCATTCTTATGACAGGGCAGACCCCATGACTTTCAAAGCGCTCCCGCGGCTTGCTGCCTGTTTAGTGTCCTGCGCGGTGGTTTCTTTTGCGGCGGCACCCTTTGTGCATGCGCAGACACCGCCGGCCAAACCTGCCGCAACACCAGCGGTGGTTGCCCCGGTGCTGGTGGATATTTCGGATGAAGCCCTGCAGGCCGAGAACATCCATACTGCCATAGCGGTAGCGGGCAGCCTGCCGCGCCATACGGATGCCCCGGCCTATGTCGCGGCAGATGAGCGGCGGATCGTGCGTATCCGCCCGGTGGGCGATGGGCGCGTTGTTTCCGTCGCGGTGGTGCCGGGGCAGGTGGTCAGCAAAGGCCAGCCGCTGCTGGCATATGAAAACTTCACCCTGCGGGATGAAACCTTTCAGAATTCGTCGGACGAGGCCTCTCTGCGCGCTGCCCGGGCGGAGGAGCGCAATGCCCGCCAACTTTATGATCGTGGGCAGCAGCTCAAGGGTGGTGCGCTCTCTGTAGGTGAGGTGGAACGGCGGGAGGAAGCCTGGCGCGCAGCGCGCGCGCTGGTGCAGGAGCGTGAGGCCGATGCCCGCCGCGCATCCGAACATGTGCGGCGCTATAGCTCCGGCATGGAAAAGGTCGAAGGCGGGCAATCCATCGTGGTGTCGCCTATCGATGGGGTTGTAAGCCATGTTTCCGTGGTGAGCGGGCAGGACATGACAGCAGGCGGGCCGCCCCCGATCGAGGTGGATGATCTGTCGCATGTCTGGGTCGTGTCGCAGGTGAATGATGTCGATGCCCGCAGCGTGCTGGTGGGCAACAGGCAACACACATGGATTGTGGAAGGCGAGCCGCCGCTGGTGTCGCGGGTGGATGCGGTGGAAGGCAGCGTGGACCCCGGCACGCAACATGTGCTGGTACGCAGCCTGCTGGACAATCCGGCCAACAGGCTCAAGCCCGGCATGCTGGTGCACACACGTCTGTTTTTCCATGATGAGGTCAAAGGCATGATCGTGCCAGAAGCCGCGGTGCAAACCCTGAACGGCCAGCCGGTGGTGTTCGTGCGGGTGGCACCGGGGCGCTATGCCGTGCGCCCGGTGGAAACAGGGCCTTCGCTTGATGGCAATATCGTGCTGCTGCGTGGCGTCAAGGCAGGCGAAACGGTAGTGACACAGGGCAGCTTCGTTCTGAAATCACAGGTCGTTCTTTCCACCCAGAGTGGGGCGGAATAGTCCATGGCGCTTTTTCGCTGGTTTATTGAAAAACGGGTATTCCTGTTCTGTGTCGTAGGGCTGCTGATGGTGGCCGGGTTGGCCGATTTGTGGAGCCTGCCGGTTGAACCTGTGCCTGATATTTCGCCCACGCAGGTGCTGGTCACGGTGCAGGCACCGGGGCTTGCGACAGAAGAGGTCGAAAAACTCGTTACAGCACCGATTGAAAAAGTGATGTCCGGCGTGGTGGGGCTGAGCGGCATGCGCTCGGTCTCGCGCACGGGGGTTGCCGTGCTGTATCTGCAGTTCGATGACGGCACGGATATTTACCGTGACCGTGAAATGGTGGTGCAGCGCCTGCCTCTGGCACGTGACAGTGTGAGTGTGCCGGGGCTGAGCATTGATCTGGCCCCTCTGGCCACTGGCATGGGCGAGATCCTGCACCTTCAGATCAAGGGTAAGGAGCAGACACTCGAAGACCTCAACCGTCTGATGGTCTGGAACGTGGTGCCCCGCCTGCGTCTGGTAGACGGGGTGGTGGATGTCAACGTCAATGGCGGCGCTTCGCAAACCTATGAGGTCGCCATAAACCCCGAGGCGTTGCGGCAGTACAAGGTATCCCTGACTGATGTGTTTCATGCGCTGGATACGGGTAACGAGGTAGCGGGCGGCGCATGGATCGAACATAACGACGAACAGCACGTTATCGTCGGGCGTTCGCTGATCGATGATCTGAACGAACTGGGCGAGGTGCAGGTCAAAAGCGGGCCGAACGGTGCCGTTATCCACATGCGTGATCTTGGTACGGTGCGCAAAGGCCGCCGGCCGCGTCTGGGTGGGGTCACGCGTGATGGTGATAGCGAGATTGTCAGCGCGGTTGTGCTGCTCCAGCAGGGGGCCAGCGCGCGGGCTACTCTTGCGACCCTCAGCCGTGAGTTACCCGAGATTCAGGCGACATTGCCTGAAGGTGTCACGCTTGAACCCTATTACAGCCGCGCAGCCCTGACCGCTAAAACGGTTGATACCGTGCGCGAAAATCTGGTGGTGGGGGCGTTTCTGGTTCTGGCCGTGCTGCTGCTGGTCATTGGCGATGCGCGGGCCTCCATCATCATTATTTCCGTTATTCCGTTCTCGCTGGTGGCGGCCATGGTGGGCATGCGCCACCTTGGTATTTCGGCCAACCTGCTCAGTCTGGGTGCGATCGACTTCGGCATGGTGGTGGATAGCTCGCTCGTTATTGTCGAAAACGTGCTGCACCGGCGCAGACCGGCCGAACCACTGATGCAGACCGTGCTGTATACCGTGCGCAGTGTCATGCGGCCGGTGGTGTTCGCGGTGGTGATTATCGCCATGGTGTATCTGCCATCCTCACCTTGCAGGGTGTGGAAGGGCGCATGTTCAAACCCATGGCGGAAACGGTCATTCTGGCGCTGGTGGCTTCGCTCATCTATTCGCTGGTCTGTGTGCCTGCGTTGTGTGTCTGGCTGGGGTCAGGCAAGTCCGCCAAAGCGCAAAAAGAGAATGAGGACGGGCACGGACACGCAGAGGACGACCTTCATCACACGCGCTTCATAGCGTTCCTGTGGCGCGTTTTTCAGCCTGCTTCGGCATGGTGCATGAAAAACACGCGCGCTGTGGTGGGTGTGGCGCTGGTGTTTCTGGTGGTCTGCTGCGTGCTGGCGACCCGGCTTGGGGGCGAGTTTATTCCCCAGTTGCAGGAGGGGGATCTGATCGTAACCTCCACGCGGCCACCGGGGATTTCGCTCGATGCCTCGCTGCGGGCGGCGCAGGCCATAGAACGCACGCTCAAGCGTTTTCCCGATATTCGCTCGGTTGTCAGTGTCACGGGCACGGCTGCTATCCCGACAGACCCACAGGGTGGCGAGCAGAGTGACACCTATATCCTGCTCAAACCCCGCGATGAGTGGAAAACTGCCACTACGCAGGAAGGGCTGGTAAAAGCCTTCAGCGCGGCTCTGGCGCATGATAATCCCGGCTCGCTGTATAACTGGAGCCAGCCGATCCAGATGCGTATGGATGACCTGCTCTCAGGCGTACGGTCGCAGATTGCCATTGGGGTTTATGGCCCCGACCTGAAGGAACTGGCCCGACTTTCTGCCCGGATTGCGGAGGTGGTAAGCAAGGTGCCGGGGGCAGCGGATGTTGCGCCGCAGGATGTCGGCACCATTCCTTACCTGCATATCGATGTGAACCGCACGGCTGCGGCGCGCATGAATGTTGAAACATCCTCGGTTATTGACGCGGTGGAAGCGCTGGGCGGCCATTACGGCCCCCCCGTGGCGGTGGATGATGCGCTGATCCCGACCGAAGTGCGCCTTCAGCCCGATGCGCGTGAAAATCTGGAAGATATCCGCACGCTGCCCATCATCACCCGTGATGACAAGGTGATAGACCTGTCACAGGTTGCGCATATCATTCTCAATGACGGCCCGCCCGCTATCCGGCGCGAGCAGGGCATGCGGCGCAGCATGGTGCAGGCCAATGTGCGTGGGCGTGACCTGAGCTCCTTCGTGCAGGCCGCACAGGCGGCGGTGCAGGCACAGGTGCCGCTGCCACCGGGTTATTACCTTGAATGGAGCGGGCAGTTCCGCAACCTGCAAACCGCTGTTGCGCGGCTTGAAATTGTGGTGCCGGTCATGCTGGCGCTTATTTTCCTGCTGCTGGTCATGGCGCTGGGGGAACTGGGGCTGGCTTCGCTCGTGTTCGTCAACCTGCCGTTTGCGGCTACGGGCGGTATCCTTGCGCTGTATCTGCGGGGTATGCCGTTCAGTATTTCGGCGGGGGTGGGTTTTATCGCCCTGTTTGGTGTGGCCACCATGAACGGTCTGGTGCTGGTGTCTTATATGCGCGATCTCAAAAAGGAAGGGGCAACCCCTTTCCGTGCCGCTGTTGCGGCTGTGCGGGATCGTTTTCGCCCGGTCATGGCCACGGCTACGGTGGCATGTCTTGGCTTTTTCCCCATGGCGTTTTCCATGAGCGAAGGGGCCGAGGTGGAAAAACCGCTGGCAACCGTAGTGATCGGGGGACTGGTGTCGTGCACCTTCCTCACGCTGCTGGTGCTGCCTACCTGTATGCCGCCCTATATGGGCGTGAGCGCAAAAAACGGGCGTAAAACCCCTTCGTTCAGGCGTTGCCGTAACGCCTGTAGCGAAAGGCCGGGGGCACGGCGGGGCGGGCGGTAATGGCGCGTTCCACCAGCCGTGGTCTGGCGCTTTGTGGCATACCGGGTCCGCTGCATCTGCCTTGCCCGCCAGTGCAAGCGCCTGACAGCGGCAGCCGCCCCAGTCCTGTGTCTGCGCGGGGCAGGAGCGGCAGGGTTCGGGCATCCAGTCCGTGCCACGGAACATGGTGAATAACGGCGCATTTTCCCAGATATCGGCCAGCGAGGCTTCGGTAACGGAGGGAAATTCTACATGAGGGATACTCTCTGCCGCGTGGCAGGGCAGCACCCGCCCCGTGGGCGAGATATTCATAAACCGCTGGCCCCACCCGCCCATGCAGGGTTTGGGTTCTTCGGCATAATAATCAGGGGTGACAAAATCGATGGTCATGCGGCCAGCAAGGCGCGTGCGCGCTTCGGCCACGGCCTGTTCGGTCAGGGCAAGCTGGTCGCGATCAGGCAGCAGGGCATCGCGGTTGAGTAGGCCCCAGCCGTAATATTGTGTGTGGGCAATTTCCACCCGGCGGGCGCCAAGCTGCTCGGCCAGTGCCAGCATGTCGGGCACGCGCTCGGCATTTTGCCTGTGCACCACAAAATTGAGCGTAAGGGGCATGCCCTCAGCCACGATCAGCCGTGCGGCTTCGAGTTTTTTGGCATGGGCGCCTGCCATATTGGCAACCCGGTCGGCCGGGTCGGGCAGGGCATCCTGAAAGGAGAGCTGGATATGATCCAGCCCGGCTTTGGCCAGCGCGTCCAGTGAGGTCGGGTTGAGCAGCACGCCAGATGTAATCAGGTTCGAGTAAAGCCCCACCCCTGCCGCATGGCGCACCAGATCGGGCAGATCGGGGCGGGCCATGGGTTCGCCGCCTGAAAAATGCACCTGAAGCACTCCCATGGTGGCGGCTTCATCCATCACGCGGCGCCATGTGGCGGTGTCCAGCTCAGACGTGCGTGGGTCCAGCCTCAGGGGGTTGGAGCAGTAGGGGCATTGCAGCGGACAGCGATGAGTCAGTTCCGCCAGCAGGCTCATGGGGGGTGGCGTCGTCATGCGTGCACCAGCACCTGTCTGGTTGCGAGATCATTCACAAGAGTTAACACATCCTGCGTGATAACGGGCCGCGGCGCGTCGAATTTTGCAGCTAAAGTGTCGATCAGCCCGCCCAGCGTGCGCGTTCCATCAACCAGTTGCAGCACTTCCACCGCGATGGCATCGGCCAGAAAAGCCCGCTCCGGGGCCTGAATGAACCATGTTTCACGCACGCGGTCGAATTGCAGGCGCGTGCCACGCGCAAAGCGCGGCACGCTGTCTTCCGTCATCGGGGGAGGGGCGACCTGCCCTGTCATGCCGTGGTGTCGGGGCGGAAAGACCCCGGCGGAATACGGCCGGGTGCAACATAGGAATAATCCAGCACATCCAGCATGGACCACAGCACGTCGCACTTGAAGCGCAGGGCTGCCAGCACGGCCTGCTGCTGTTCGGGCGTGCGGGCGTGTTCCTTGACATAAGCCAGCGCAAAAGCCGAATCCTGCGGGGCCTGTGTCAGCCGGGGCTTGAAATAGGCCAGCGTTTCTTCGGTAATGAAGCTGTAGTTGCGCAGCATGCCCGACACGCGCTCGCTAATGATGGTGGGCGAGAACAGTTCTGTCAGGGATGAGGCAATGGCTTCCAGAATGGAGCGCTCGCCCACGAAATGCACATAGGCATCCACGGCAAAGCGCGTGCCGGGCAGCAGGCCTTCGAGCGATTCCACGTAAGAGCGATCAAGGCCCAGGCCGTCCGTCAGCTTCAGCCAGCGGGCAACGCCGCCAGTTTCAGGCTGGTGCCGTCGTGGTCTTCCAGACGGCGGCGCCATTCGCGGCGCAGTTCCGTGGTGGGCAGGCGTGCCAGCAGGGTGGCGTCCTTTGCGGGGATACAGGCCTGATAATAATAGCGGTTCAGGGCCCATGCCTGCACCTGCGCCTTGTTCAGCTTGCCATCATGCAGGGCACGGTGGAACGGGTGCAGGTTGTGGTAGCGTTCGGCGCCAATGGCGCGCAGGGCGGCTTCCAGTTCCTCGGGGGACAGGAGGCGGGCGGGGGCTGTTGTGGTGCTCATAGTGTGATCTTCATGCCGTCAAAAGCAACATCCCACCCGGCCTGTTCAGCTTTGGCACGTTCAGGCGTTTCAGCCAGAAGAACAGGGTTGGAATTGTTGATGTGAATGAGGATTTTACGCCTGACATCGAGAGAACGGAAGCTCTCGATGGTACCATCTGGTGTGTCCGCAATGGACATGTGGCCCATGCGGCGGCCTGTCTTGCTGCCCAACCCCGCGCGGATCATCTCGTCATCAGTCCAGAGCGTGCCGTCAAAGAACACGGCATCGGCCCCGCGTATGCGGGTGCGCAGGTCGTCGGTCATGAGCGCGCAGCCGGGAATGAACAGGGCCCGTGCCCGGCCATCGGTGATTTCAAGGCCGATATTTTCGCCGTTGGTCATGACCTCGGCCGGGTTTTCGCCCCGTTCGGCATAGAGCGGCACCTTGCCGGGTACGGCAAAGGGGGTAATGGACAGGCCCGCGGGCTCCAGCGGCACGGGCTGGTCCAGCTCCAGTGTGTTGCGCGGCACAATGGAACTGTCCAGCGCGCTGAAGATGGGGTTGGCCGTAAGCTGGCCCAGAACCTGCTTTGTGGCGTAAAGGCCAAAAGGCTGGCGCTCACGCAGGGTCAGCAGCCCGATGATGGCATCAATCTCGCCACTGGTCAGGAACACGCCCCGGATCGGGGTAGAGCGCAGGCCTTCCTTGGGGTGCATGTCAGGTGTGGCGTTGATCTGGGCGCGCAGATCAGGCGAGGCATTGAGCACATACCACGAAACACCATCCCCACTGACAGCGATGGAAGCCTGTGTGCGGGCAGGAGCGGCAGGGTCTCCCGACCGGGCGCGCTGGCATGCTGGCGCGTTGGAGTTCCATTGAGGAAAACCGCCGCCAGCCGCAGCGCCTAGAACAACGATATCGAGCATCCGCCTACAGTCCAGTCAAAAAAAAAGCCGCCAGCCCCGAACGGTATCGCCTGTCCGGGGCTGGCGGCTGAAATACAGAAGGAACTCAGTTCCGTCTTATTTCTTCTGACCGCAGACGTAGCTGTTGATTTCTGCGCCCAGCGGAATTTCCGTAACTTTCGGTGCGTTCCAGGCCATGGGTCTTCTCCCTGTCTCGATTTGGCATCAACGGCGGTGCCGTAACCGGACTGGTTCTGGCACCGTTGTTGGGGGTTTAGTGTGGCCAAAAAACCCGCCCTTGCAACCCCTGACGGTGCAACGCAGGGAGTCGGAAGGGGTTTATCACGTTAGTGTGAACGTCAGGACTGCCCAGACAGGGTGACGACAAGCGGCACATGATCCGAAGGGCGTGTCTTGTCACGCTCATCCCGGTCGGGCGTTGCCGTGCTCAGGCGCTCGGCTACACGGGGGGAGAGCAGCATGTGGTCGATGCGCAGGCCGCTGTCGCGTTCCCATGCCCGGGCCTGATAATCCCAGAACGTGTAGGCTGCCCCCTGTGGGTGCAGGGCGCGCAGGGCATCTGTCAGGCCCAGCCAGCGCAGGCGGCGCCATGCGGCACGGCTTTGCGGGCGCACCAGTGCGTCATCTGGCCCCAGTGCGCCGGGGGCGCAGTCTTCTGCCGTGGGGCAGATATTGTAATCGCCCGCCAGAACAAAATCCGTATTCTCGCGCAAAAGGGTCTGGGCGCGGTCATGCAGGGCAGCGGCAAAAGCCAGCTTTGTGGCGTAGCCTTCCTCCCCACCGGAATTGCCGTTGGGCAGGTAAAGGTTACCCAGCACCAGCCCCTGCGTGCTGATTTCCACATACCGTGCAGCGGGGTCGGTAAAGCCGGGCAGACTCGCTGTGGTGATTTCAAACGGCTTGCGGGACAGGGTCGCTACCCCGTTATAGGTCTTCTGCCCGACAACCGCGCAGCCATAGCCCGCTGCCTCAAAGGCCTGTGCTGGAAACTGCTCCGTTTCGCATTTGATTTCCTGCAACATCAGCACATCGGGCTGTTCGCGCGCCAGCCAGTCCAGCACCAGTTCCAGTCGGGGGCGAACGGAATTGACGTTCCATGTAGCGAGCTTCATGCGAGAGAAAAACTCGTGCCGCACCCGCAGGAAGAGGCCGCATTGGTTGATGACCGCAAAATGCGCGCCCATCAGCTTGTCTGCGAAGTCTAGCTGCGCACCGGCCAGCAGGTCGAGGCTGGCGGGGTCAACCACCACCAGCGCGTTGTTTTTCTCTATCCGTGTATCCTCGGCATTGATGGCCTGCGGCGGAATGAGCGTGAAAAGATACTGGAATCCGTTACACCCGCCCGACTCCACGGCAACGCGCAGGGCGGCAGGGGCGGGGCTTTCCGGTGTGGCGCCCGCCTGTTTCTTGGCGATCACGGAACTGATGCGCGTTGCTGCGGCATCCGATACGGAAAAAGAAGGGGCTGGCTGTGTCATACCAGCATAGATAGTCCGCCCGTGTGCCGGTTTGAAGAGGAAACACACCCGCAATGGTCAACTTTCCTGCAATGGACTAGACTGAGCCCGGTCAAAGCCGCTGATGCGGCCCTGTGCTGGCGCTCTGGTGGCGCACCATGGGGCGTGTGGCGATGCAGGGAAGGAGACAGGATGCAGGCGCAAGCAGGAACCGGCCTCGCGCCGTATGCCGTCCGCACGGGAGAAGGGCGCGCACGGCGGCTGTATTCCGAGCCGGAATCCAGCACACGCTCTCCCTGGCAGCGTGATCGTGACAGGGTGGTGCATTCTTCCGCCTTCAGGCGGCTGCAATACAAGACGCAGGTTTTCGTCAATCATGAGGGCGATTTTTTCCGCACCCGGCTGACCCATTCGCTGGAAGTAGCGCAGGTCGCACGCTCCATGGCCCGTAATCTGCGGCTGGATGAAGACCTGACCGAAGCCGTGTCCCTCGCGCATGATCTGGGGCATACGCCTTTTGGCCATGCGGGGGAGGATGCACTGGCTTCTCTCATGCAGCCATGGGGCGGGTTCGACCATAATACGCAGGCCCTGCGGCAGGTCATGCTGCTAGAGCGGCGCTATATCGCTTTCGATGGGTTGAACCTTACATGGGAAACGCTTGAAGGGCTGGCCAAGCATAACGGCCCGCTTCGTCGCCCTTCCGAGCGTATGAGCACGCTGGATGCCCTATTCCCGCTCGACCTTGGCACCTATGCCTCGGCAGAGGCACAGGTGGCGGCTCTGGCGGATGATATCGCCTATCACGGGCATGACCTTGATGACGGCGTAAAGTCCGGCCTGCTCTCACTTGATGATCTGGTGGATGTGCCACTGGTGGGTGAGGCGCTGGCCACGGCGCGCAAGCTGGCCGAGGGCCTGCCCGCATCCGATCCGCGCACCGCACGCCGTATCCGGCACGAAATGGTGCGCCGCGTGATTCATGCGCTGGTAACGGATGCGCTGGTCTGCTCGCGTGAGCGTCTGGCTGATCTGGCCCCGCGAGATGTGGCGGATATTCGCGCGGCCTCAACCCCCGTGGTGGCGCTGAGCGAGCGCATGAGCGAAGCCAATAAGGGTATTCGCAAGTTCCTGTTTGCGCGGCTTTACCGGCACTGGAAGGTCAACCGCATGACCCATAAGGCGCGCCATCTTACACGTGAGCTGTTCACCATTCTGATAGACTCGCCTACATTGCTCCCCGCCGACCGCCAGAGCGAAATTCCCGATGGCGACACCATGGCCCTGCGCCGCGTTGTGGCGGACTACGTGGCTTCCATGACAGACCGTTACGCCATGCAGGAACATAGGCGGTTGACTGATCTGTCGGTTCCGGCTGATAACGCCTTTTTTGGCGCTTCGGCTCCGGGTATTCCCCCGGTGCCGGGCGTTTTATGTGTAACAGGATTGAGTGTGCATGTCTGACTGTGTGTTCCAGCGTTACCGTCATCATGTTCTGGCCACCGTGCGGGAACTGTTGCCCGATGTGGCCGAAGACACGCTGGCCCGCGTCGAACTGACCCCCACGCGCGACCCTGCCCATGGCGATATGGCTACCAACGCTGCCCTGCTGCTGGCGCGTGTGGCAAAGCGCAAGCCTGCTGATATTGCGCAGGAACTGGCGCAGGCTCTGGCCGCCGTGCCGGGTGTTGCCGCCGCCGCCGCCGCTGGGCCGGGTTTTGTCAACATTACCCTTGATCCTGCCGTGCTGCGTGGCGTGTTGCCTGATGTGCTGCGCGCGGGCGAGGCCTATGGCACGTCCACCGTTGGGGCGGGTGTGCGTGTTAATGTCGAGTATGTTTCGGCCAACCCCACCGGGCCGATGCATGTTGGCCATTGCCGTGGTGCCGTGGTGGGGGATGCGCTGGCAAACCTGCTGGCCAAGGCGGGCTTTGCCGTCACCAAGGAATTTTACATTAACGATGCGGGCACGCAGGTGCGCGCTCTGGCTTGGGCTGCTTACTGGCGCTACCTGCAGGCGCTGGGCACGACGATGGAGCAGGAGGCCTTCGCAACCCTTGCTCCTACCGGCCTGCAATATCTGGGCGACTATCTGGTGCCCGTAGGGATGGAACTGGCCGCCGAATACGGCACCAAGCTGGCTGAAACAGCCGAGGACGGCACCGCCCGCCCGGCACCGGAAGCCACATGGCTGGAAACCGTGCGTGGCTTTACGGTCGCGCACATGCTCAAGGCTATCCGTGAGGACCTCGCGGCCCTTGGCGTTAATCAGGATGTCTTTACTTCCGAGGCCGGTGTGCTGGCGCGTGGCGTGACGGAAAGTGCAATCCAGACGCTGGAAAAGCAGGGCCTGCTGTATGAGGGTATTCTGGAGCCGCCCAAGGGCAAGCTGCCTGAGGATTGGGAGGAGCGCGAGCAGCTTCTGTTCCGTTCCACCGATTTTGGTGATGACGTGGATCGCCCCCTGCGCAAGTCCGATGGCACCAACACCTATTTCGCCAACGATATCGGCTGCCATGCTGACAAGGTAGCCCGTGGCGCGCAGGTCATGATTGACGTCTGGGGCGCGGATCATGGCGGCTACGTCAAACGTATGAAGCCGCCGTCAAGGCGCTCACAGGCGATGCCGTGCCGCTGGAAGTGGTGCTGTGCCAGATCGTGCATATTCTGCGCGATGGCCAGCCCGTGCGGATGTCCAAGCGGGCCGGTACCTTCGTCACCCTGCGCGACCTGATTGATGAGGTAGGGCGTGACGCGGTGCGCTTTACCATGCTCACCCGCAAGAGCGACGCCCAGATGGAGTTCGACCTCGATCTGGTGGTGGCGCAGAAGCGCGATAACCCGGTGTTTTACGTGCAGTATGCCCATGCCCGTTGCCGCTCGGTGCTGCGCGCCGCCGCAGAGGATGGCTCATATGGCGCGGTGGATGCCGCCACCCTGTCTACTGCCGCCCTCGACAGCCTGAGTGCCGATGCCGAAATGGCGCTGGTGCGCCGTCTGGCCGAATGGCCCCGTATGGTGGAAGCCGCGGCACTGGCGCGTGAGCCGCATCGCATCGCGTTTTATCTGGCCGATGTCGCGGCGGATTTCCATGCGTTGTGGAACCGTGGGCGTGATGATGCGGCACTGCGCTTCCTTCAGGCGGAAGATGTCGATGCCACGCGCGCCCGTCTGGCCCTTGTGGCCTCCACGGCGGCGGTTATCCGCTCCGGTCTGGCGGTCATGGGCGTGGACCCGGTGGAGGAAATGCGCTGATGGATGAAAAAGAGCGGAGTTCCGCCACGGCGGATGACCGGATCAACCGTGCGCGCGAGCGTATGAGCACGGATTATGACGATACGCCCGCCAAGCCGGAGGCTGCCCTGCTGGGCAGCATGCTGGCCCGTGTGACAGGCACCGACTCCATCACCCGCTGGCTGGCTTATGGTGCTGCCGGGTTGGGTGGGCTGCTGGTGCTGGGCATTGGAGGCTGGGCGCTTGTGCGCCACCATTCGCACGGTATTCCCGTGCTAGGGCCACCGGCTGTGGCCATGAAAACCCACCCGGTCGATCCGGGTGGTATGCAGCTTGATGCCCTCGGCCCCACAGAAGAAACTGACGACCAGACCGGCCACCCGGTTCCGGCTCCTGAAAAGCCTAACCCGGCAGCGCTGGCGGCCCAGTATGGTGGCACAGCGGCCACGTCCGCTACGCCAGCCGGGGCCAGCACGGGTGAGGCCCCTGCACCCGCTGGTGCGCAGACACCCGATGCCTCTCCCGCTACCCCGGCAGGAACTGCCTCCGGCGCGCCCGCGCATGAGGAGGAAGAAACCGACAGCACTGCCCCCGGGGCGGTTGAGGAAGGCGACAGCGCGGCTGCGGGCCAGAGCGCGGCACAGGGTGCTACTCCTGGTGCCCCTGCGGCAGCAACGCCTGCTCCGTCTCCAGCGGCCCAGCCTGCCAAACCGGCGGCAGAAGCCCCTGCGCGCAATACGGCGGTGCCTGCTCCCGCAGCCCGGCAGGCGGAAGCTCCGCTGCCCGCTCCCGTACCTGCCGCCTCGGCGGTCAAGGGCAGTGGTGGCTATCAGGTGCAGCTTGCCGCCCTGCAAAGCGATGCGGAGGCCCGCAAGGAATGGAGTCGCCTGAAAACCCGCTACCCCACCCTGTTCGGTGCGCGCACGCCTTCTATCGTGCGGACAGAACAGAGCAGCGCGGTGTTTTATCGCCTGCGTGTGGCAGGGTTTGACAGCAGTGCCGATGCTCATGCCTTCTGCGCCACCGCGCGTGAGCGTGGGCTGGCCTGTATGGTAGCGCGGCCCTAGGCGCAGGCATTGAGCATACAGGCTGACCCATCCACGGAGCCCGCCGCCGGGGCCGTGCCAGACAGCGTACCCGCCATGGCGGCGGGCGAGGTTGATACCCTCCCGCGCGCCCCGCTGCTGAGGCTGGAAGGGTTTGAAGGCCCGCTGGACCTGCTGCTGGATCTGGCGCGGGCACAGAAGGTGGATCTGGCGCGTATCTCCATTCTGCAACTGGTCGAACAGTATCTGGCGGTTGTGGAAAGCGCACGCCGGGTGCGGCTGGAACTGGCGGCGGACTGGCTGGTAATGGCCGCATGGCTGGCTTGGCTGAAATCACGCCTGCTGCTCCCCCCCGATGATGAACTGGCCGTGGAGGGCGAGGAAGCCGCCGAGCTTCTGCACGAACGCCTGCTGGAACTGGCCTGCATGGGTCAGCTTGCCCGCTGGCTTGAGGCGCGGCCTCAGCTCGGGCGCGATGTGTTCGCGCGTGGCGAGGCGGAAGATCTGACCGAAATCGACCGCTCTGGTCTCGTGCTGGACGTGCCCCAGTTAATGCGCGCCTATCTGGCGGCCATGCGGCGCACGGCTTCGCGCAAGGTCTATATGCCGCGCACCCTGCGTTTCTGGACCGTGCAGGATGCGCTCAGCCGCCTTACGCGGCTTTTGGGAGAAACCCCGCCGGGCTGGAACACGCTCGATGCCTTTTTGCCGGATGTGCTGCCAGAGCAGGAAGGGGGCGAGGCGGCTATCAAACAGCGCCGCGCAGCCCTTGCCGGAACCCTTATTGCTGGGCTGGAACTGGCCAAGACAGGGCGGCTTGAACTGCGGCAGGATCAGACCTTCGGGCAGATTATGCTGCGCTCCCACACCCCGCCGCAGGGCGAGGATCAGGACGGAGAAACCTCATGACACAGCCAGACAATCCGCAGGTGGAGGATGGAGCGCCAGTAGGGCAGGCGGATGCGGCACCCTTTGTGCCAGAGGACGCGGTGCGTGTGGCCGAAGCGCTGATTTTCGCGGCGTCCGAGCCGGTGAGCGCGCGCAGGCTGGCCGATCTGCTGGAAAGCCGCCGCCTCATGCCTGACGGGCAGGATGATCTGGGGGCGTTTGTCGATGCGGTGCTGGCGGCCCTAGTCCGGCGGTATGAAGGGCGTGGCGTCTGCCCGGTGGAAGTGGCGGGGGGCTGGCAGTTCCGCACAGCGCCAGACCTGGCAGCACAGCTTACACGCGTGCTCGAACGCCCTCGGCGTCTGCCCCGCGCAGTTATGGAAACACTGGCCATTGTTGCGTACCATCAGCCCTGCACCCGTACGGATATTGAAGATATTCGCGGGGTCAGTCTGGGGCAGACGGTGCTCGATACCCTGATCGAGGCAGAGCTGATTGCCCCGCGCGGGCGCAAGGAAGTGCCGGGCCGCCCGGTTTTGTGGGGGACAACCCCGACATTCCTGCGGCATTTCGGCCTGCGTGCCCTGTCCGATCTGCCCCGGCGGGAGGAACTGCTGGTAGACGTACCGGACATGCGTCAAAGCCAGTCCGAGATTGCGTTTGGCAGTGGGGCCGAGGAAGAAGCAAACCCCGATAGGCCCCCACTGGCGGAGGAGATTTCCGAGGCACCACGGGAGCCTGAGGCGGAAGAGAGTGTTTCCGGCCCGGAACGGGCGTGATAGACACAGCGTGCCTTTATGCTGCGCGCGGGCTGTCGCGCGGCCTGTGGGCTGGTGTGAGCGGGGCTGCCGATGTTTGATTTTGCCTGGTCGGAAATAGCGTTGATCGGTGCCGTGGCCCTGGTGGTGATCGGCCCCAAGGATCTGCCGGTGGCCCTGCGTGGGCTTGCGGGCTTTGTCAAAAAAGCCCGGCGCATGGCCGGAGAGTTCCAGTCCCATTTTGACGAGATGGTGCGCGATGCCGATCTGGGAGAGGTTAGGGATCAGGTGCGTGATCTCAAGAACCTGAATGTGCGCGGGCGGATCATCAAAGCTCTGGACGATGATGGCGGGCTGAGCCGCGCCGTGGAGCGCCCTTCCACCCTGACAGATTATGCCCTGCCGCCCAGCCCCCGCGCGCTGGACAGGCGTGGGCCGCCCACTCTTTCACGCAGTGCTATCGAACCGGCCACATGGCCGACCGTAAGTGAAGAGTGGTGGATATGCAGGTGCAGACCGTGTCGGATGAAACGGTAGAGGCCGCTCCGCCGGAACTGCCGCCGGGTATCGTGCGCCGGATTCTTAACGAGCAGCCGCGCCTGCTCCCCCCTGCCATTCTGCCGCCTGTGCGGGTTCTGCATGGGCGGCACGTTGTGCGCCCGACCCCCCTTGGCGGCACGGTGGGCGGTGGGCAGGCAGCGCAACCCTCATCCAGCGTGGGCCAGCAGGCATGACCGACCAGACCTACGAAACCAACCAGAACGACGATGTGGCGCACGATCCAATCAACGACCGCCCAATGTCTCTGGTCGAGCATCTGCTTGAACTGCGGCGCAGGCTGCTCTGGGCGGGGCTGACTTTCGTTCTGTGCTTTGCGCTGTGCTACCACTATGCAGAAAACATCTACCTGTTTCTGGCGCGCCCTCTGGGCGAGATCATGCGCCAGCAGGGCGAACAGCCGCATCTGATTTACACGGCGCTGTATGAGGCATTTTTTACCTATATCCGCGTGGCGCTGTTCGGGGCGATGTTCCTGTCCTTTCCCATGATTGCCGTTCAGGCATGGATATTTATAGCGCCCGGCCTCTACCGGTCTGAAAAACGTGCTTTCGCGCCTTTTCTGGTCGCGACGCCGGTGCTGTTCCTGACCGGGGCCGCACTGGCGTATTATCTTATCTTCCCGATTGCGTGGCGGTTTTTCCTGTCGTTCCAGACGCCGGGCACCACAGGTGGCGTGCAGATCGAGCTACAGGCCAAGGTGTCGGAATATCTGGCGCTGGTCATGAAACTCATCATGGCTTTTGGTGTGGCATTCGAGCTGCCGGTAGTGTTGACGCTGCTGGCACGCGCGGGCATTGTCACCGCCGCCATGCTCCGGCGGTTCCGCCGCTATGCGATTGTAGGGGCTTTTGTGGTGGCAGCCATTGTCATGCCGCCTGATGTCATTACCCAGATTGGCCTCGCGGTGCCGCTAGTGCTGCTGTACGAGGTTTCAATCCTGTGTGCCCGGATGGTGGAGCTTCATGGGCCACGCGCCGGAGCGCAGACGAGACCAACTCCCAGCAGGAAAGTTCCTGATCCATGCACGATATCCGCAGCCTGCGGGCTGACCCCGCCGCGTTTGATGCCGATCTGGCCCGCCGTGGGCTGGAGCCGGTAGCGCAGCAGCTTGTGGCATGGGATGAGGAGCGCCGTCAGGCCCAGACCGCCCTGCAGGAAAAGCAGACCCGCCGCAAGGCACTGGCCCGCGAGATTGGCGCGCTCAAGCGCACCGGGGCCGATAGTGCCGAACTGGAGGCCGAAGGCGTTGCCCTGCGTGTGGATATGGAAGCGCTGGAAGAGACCGTGGTGGCGCTGGAGCGTAACAGCACTGCCCTACTGGCCAACCTGCCCAACAGGCTTGATGCCGGTGTGCCCGCCGGGGCGGATGAAAACGCCAATGTGGAGCAGCATGTCTGGGGTGACCGGCGCGTTTTCGATTTTACGCCCAAGCAGCATTTCGAGCTGGGTGAAACGCTGGGGCTGATGGATTTTGGCACGGCGTCCAAGCTGTCTGGCGCGCGCTTTGTGATGCTGCGTGGTGCGTTGGCGCGGCTGGAACGGGCACTGGGCCAGTTCATGCTCGATCTGCACACGGCGGAACATGGCTATACGGAAGTCATGGTGCCTACGCTGGTCAATGATGATGCCATGTATGGCACCGACAAACTGCCGAAATTTGCCGATCAGTCTTTCCGCACCGAGGACGGACGCTGGCTGATTCCCACCGCCGAGGTGCCGCTGACGGCCTCGGTGTCGGGCGATATTCTCGATGGTGCGACCCTGCCGCTGCGGCTGACGGCACTCAGTCAGTGTTTCCGTTCCGAGGCCGGGGCCGCAGGGCGTGATGTGCGCGGTATGCTGCGCCAGCACCAGTTCGAAAAAGTAGAGATGGTTTCCATCACCACGCCAGAGGCCAGCGAGGCCGAGCATGAACGCATGACCCGCTGTGCGGAAACGGTGCTGGAGCGTTTGGGTATTCCCTATCGCCGTATGCTGCTCTGCGCGGGGGATACCGGTTTTGGTGCAGCCCGCACCTATGATCTGGAAGCGTGGCTGCCGGGGCAGAATGCCTGGCGCGAAATTTCATCCTGCTCCAATACGCGCGACTTTCAGGCCCGCCGTATGAATGCGCGCTTCCGGCCCAAGGCGGGTGAAAGCCCGGCTTTTGTCCACACGCTCAATGGCTCCGGGCTGGCGGTTGGCCGCACACTGATCGCGGTGATGGAAAACTACCAGAATGCCGATGGCTCCATCACCATTCCTGAAGCGCTGCGGCCTTATATGGGCGGACTTGAGCGGATTGGTGGCTAAGGCAGCGGCAGCTTGGTGGCCGGCTGACGGAGGGCGGATATAATGGAAAAGCCTTTTGTAATGCTGTCGCTGGCCATCGTGTTTGAGATGGTCGGCACCACCTGTCTGGCCGCATCTCAGGGTTTTGCCCGCTGGCTGCCGGCTGCGGGCAGCCTAGTGGCATACGGTTTTGCGTTTTACTTCCTGTCTATCCCGCTTAAAACCGTGCCGGTTGGTATTCTCTATGCCATTTGGGCCGGTGCGGGCGTGGTGCTGAGTGCGGTTGTGGGCCTGCTGATTTTTCGCCAGAGCCTCGACACGCCAGCGCTGCTGGGCATAGGCCTGATTGTAGCGGGTGTGCTGGTTATCAACCTGTTTTCACACTCTTTGCACCACTAGCGCGTTTTTTGCCCGCGCGGTTTTAGTGGTCGTGGCTATCGCCAGCACCGGGTTGCAGCACGAACAGGCGTGAGCAATAGGGGCACACGGTCTGATGCCCGCCGATTTTCAGCCATACCCGCGGGTGCCCCAATGCGCCCAGCCCGCCATCGCAGGCAATCTTGCGTGTATCCACCAAAATGGTTTCGACATGACCCAGCCGGGGGTGTGGCGTGGGGTCGGGTGTGTGTGCAAGGGTGGTCGGCATTGTCATCCTGCATGGGCTGGAGAATCTGTGGCCCGTCTGATTGCCAGGCAGGGCTGCGGTGGAGAATGATAGACATGTCGAGCCGCTTTTTGCACCTCTCCTTTCTTCGCATACGCGTGAGCGGGGGCGGATGGCGCGCACTGGCGCTGCTCTGGGTCTGTGTTCTTGCGGGCTGTGCGGGCCCTCATCCGGCAGGCTCCACAGCTCCAGCGCCTGTGCCACCACCACGGTTTGCGGCAGCGGGGAGGCTGGTAGCGCCTGATCGTGTGTTCAGCCTGTCCGATGGTGCGCGCCTGCCCGCGCGGGTCTGGGCTGCGCAGGGAGCACCGCGCGCCCGGTTGCTGGCCCTGCATGGTTTTAATGACAGCCGTGATGCGTGGGAGGCCGCAGGCCCCGTGCTGGCTGCACAGGGCATTACGGTCATAGCGCCGGATGTGCGGGGTTTTGGTGGTACGGCTGAGCGTGGGCGCTGGCCCGGACGGACGCGGCTGGTAGCTGATCTGGGCGAGGAAGTCGCCATTCTGAAGCACGAAGCGCCGGATACCCCGCTCTATCTGGCTGGGGAGAGTATGGGCGGGGCTATAGCCATGCTGTTCATGGCGCAACCGGAGGCCGCCTCTGTTACGGGGAGCGTGCTGCTGGCTCCGGCTATCTGGAATATGGGGCTGGGTGTGCAGGCTCCGCTGGCCGTCATAGCTACGCTGTTTCCTGATCATGAAGTGACGGGGCGGGAACTCCCCGGCCATATCGTGGCGGGGGATAGCCTGCCCGCCATGATCCGCCTGTATTATGACCCGCTGACCCTGCATGCCACACGCTTTGATACGCTGCGCGGGCTTGTGGAACTGATGCATGAGCTGCTCAGGCGGCGCCCGGTGTGCGGGGTTCTGTTCTTTGTATTTACGGCGATAGAGACCAAATCGTGCCACCGGCGGCCATAGGGCGTTTGTGGCGAGCAACGCCCGGTGTCATTCGGCGTGATCTGATGCCCGGCGGCTATCACCTGCTGCTGCGCAGCCGTAGTGCCGCCCGGACGGAGGCTGATATTGCGGCGTGGATTCTGAACCCCCACTGGTTCCTGCCTTCGGGGGGAGACAGTGCCGCCAGCGCGTGGATGGCCGCCGGGTTTGCCTGGCGGGATCAGGCTGGCCCCGGTGGTGAGGCCCTGCCGTGGTTTCTGCCAGCGCGGATTGATACGCTAGCGCGTTAATCCTGCGGGTGTGCTGCCTGCCTGTTGGGAGCAGTGGTGCAGATTGAGGCTTGGCAACACCCCACCTTATGGGATAGGGAATTGCGCACGGACCGTAGCTCAGCTGGATAGAGCGTTGCCCTCCGAAGGCAAAGGTCACGCGTTCGAATCGCGTCGGGTCCACCATTTTCCACAAAATTAATTCAACATTGTCAGCCAGCAGGGTGTGACGCCGTTTGCTTGCAGCCCGCCTGCGTAGTGGATACGGTTTGTCACTTTTATGTTTGGTGGAACACACTCTGGTGCAGATGCTGGTAATTGGTCTGGAACTGGTGGCGGGGCTTTTGCTGGTGTACGCGGCTCTGTGCGACCTTGCCTCCAGAACCATACCGGATGGTGTTTCCATTCTACTGCTGCTGGCCGGGGTGGTGTTGCAGAGTGCGCAGGGTGATCTGCCGGTAGCGCTTATGGCGGCAGGGCTGACTTTTGTGGTATGTGCTGCCATCTGGCTTTTGGGTTTGCTGGGTGGGGGCGATGTCAAGCTTATGGCGGCCTCCATGTTGGTGGTGCCTGCCCATAAAACCCTAGACCTTGCCGTGCTCGTGCCTTTGAGCGGGGGCGTGCTGGCTATTGTTTATCTGCTGCTTGGCTGTATTGCCCGCCCGCCGGGCCGACGCGATAGGCTGTTGCCTTTCTGGCGGCGGGCCTTGCGGGCTGAGCAATGGCGTATCGCCCGGCGTGGTCCACTCCCTTATGGCGTGGCCATAGCCGCCTCTGCCATTGCTCTCTTTTTTACCCGTGTGTTTGAGATATAGCCTCGGTTTTATGTTTATGTCGCGATCTGATGCAGGTCGCCGGAAGGGTGCATGGCGCGCTGTCTTTCTCGCGTGTTCTGCTGGGTTTCATGTCGGTGGAGATAGCGCCTGACAATGTTCAGCACGCTGCGGCGCACGGTGGTGTAATCCTGCCGGGCATCGACTTTCCATGGGGGTACCGCCGAAATGGAGTTTGCGGGTTTTTTCTATCTTGGTCGCAAGTAAAGCGGGATCATGATCTGGCTTGCGGCTGAGGGCTGTTCTGATATCGACATCAAGAAAGATAATGACCGTCGGGTGCACGGCGGCCATGTGCTCGTATAGGCGTTTTTCAACACGGGCTAGCCAGTTAATGAAACGGTTATCCGTGCTGGCGGCGGACAGGCCCGGTCCATCGCACCAGCCGGGAATTTCAGCCTGTGGGTAGCGATCCGCTACGATGAGTTGGCCATGACTGCGGGCCAACATGGCTTTCTGAAAACGGTAAAAACGTAAGAGCGAAAAACAGAAGACAACCAGAGCCGTAACAACGCCCGGAATTTTTTCTCCCGGTGTGCGGGTTTTGAGCGCTCTGGCCGAGAGCATTTTTTCAACACGGGGGCCGATAACGGGCCATTGCTTGATTCGGCGTCCCAGATCCCCTGAACCCAGCCCCAGATAACAGAAAGAGGTCGGGTAGTCCTGACCCAGCAGATGGGCCAGTTCCTGTGTCATGGTTGATTTACCTGCACCATCACACCCGATCAGGGCAATGAAAGGCGGCTGGCTGGTGTGCGGATAAAAAGCATTGTCCAGCATTGCGGTTGCTCTTTAGTTTTCCGTGTGATTGTGCGGCACTACTATGCACTTCAACCCTGTTATAAAACGTTAACAATAATTTTGTGACCAGATTATGTGCGGATGAGGGTTGATGAAACGGTACATCGGCTGGGTCTGGAAATGGCGTAAATCAGGGAAATTTTTGCAAATACACTTCATTTTATACGGATGAATGGGGCTGCCGCGGCCTGCAGGTCGGGCACGGTGGAGGCTTTTGCCGTGTGCAATTTTTTAGGGTGTGGCGCGGGTGCGGATATGAGGCGATGCGCTTGCGGTAATTTTGTCACAGAGCGCGAGCGTTAAAATATAGTTAATATTTTTATAAAAACAGGAAAATAAAAATAAAAAACAGATAAAAAAAAGTAAAAATAAAATACTACAAATAATAAAACACAAAATTAATCCGCTTGATTGTGGGGGTTATAATTTATTGAAATGTTGCACTGATAATAAATATAGACAGATTTTTGATCAGCGCTTGACACTCAGGCGCTTACGCCTCATCACGCAATAGAGATATATGTAAAAAACCACTCGCTTAAAGCCTGATGTTCACACTGGATTCAGGCTCTGGCGGATGGAGTGAGCGAGATGGATGTGCAGCGTAGCTGAAACAGTCCACATTGCTTCAGGTAAGTGGATTATGGGCTGGCGCGGTGTCAGAACGTAGGTGTATAACTTCTAGGCAGAAACCCGCAACGGGCTAGGTCGTGATGCTAATTCCCCGTCTGTCATTCGGGAAACTCGTTCATATTTCATCCAGCCTGATGACCCTTCTTCTGGCGATGAATATGCATGCTCTCGCGGGTCATCTGAAAGATGGTCCGTCTGATGCGGGTGACCCCGCCGTGTCCGATGCTGCCGCTCCGGCTACAAAGCCGAAAGTTGCTGGCAATGCTGGCACGCGTGGTCTTGCTGCTGCAAGAAACGATGCTGAAGGCTGGACCTCGGTTCTGCCTGCTGGTGACCAGAACGCGTCAGCCCCTGAAAAAGCTCCCGATCCGGTTCAGACTGTCGCGGCCAGTAATGACTGTGCAAGCGGTAGCAGTTGCGTGGCGACCGTAGCCCCCGGCATCAATAGCGGTGGGGACGGCAACCGTCAGGTCGACCGGGCGGAAACAGATCTGGCTCGTGATATTCTGGCACGCCGCTCTGATATTGATGGTGAGCAGAAAGGGTTGGAAGACCAGAAGCGTATTCTGGATGCGGCCAAGGCCGCGCTGGACGAAAAAATGCGCGATCTGGATAATTCCATGGCAGCTCTGGCTGAGCGGCAGGCGGCCCATAAGGAAACCATGGCGGCTGAAACCGAGCGTCTGGTCAAGATTTATGAGGAAATGCCACCCAAGGAAGCGGCAGCCATTTTCAATATCATGGATATTCATGTCCTTGTTTCTCTGGCCAGTAAAATGAGCCCCCGCAAGATTTCGGCGGTGATGGGCTATATGGTGCCAGAGCGTGTCAATCTGGTTTCCCAGTACATGGCCGGGGTGCGGAATTTCCGTCCGCTGCGTACGTCGTTCGGTGCGGATGGCAAGTCCGAGCAGACGGCGGATGCCGGTTCGGCTGCATGGTGGAGCCGGGGTAATGCTTCATCCAAGGCAGATGGGGCTGGGACTTTGGCCCTGTCCCGTCAATAAGCGGCCGCGCGAGGAGAATGGTGGTAATGATCAGGCGCGCAGTGCTGTTGGGTGTGGTGGCTTTTCTTACCGGGTGTGCCCCCGATTATATCGCCCACCGCATAACGGGGCGTGAGTGCAATGCGGGCTATATTCAGGAAGGCGAAGACTGGTGCGCCCCGCCTGAGCGTCCGCCCGCACCGCAGCCATACTGCACCCAGAGCTGGAATGGTGTTGACTGCTGGAGCCGACCTGACCTGATGCCCAATGTCGCGCGTGAGGTTTCCGAAGGTCCGACAGGTCTGACGCAGGACCAGAATGCTAACCGCCTCAACCTGCCGCTCAAGAAAACACCACCCACCAATGCCTATATCCCCTGAAATGGGGTGTCAGGTTGAGTGTGTGGCTCTTTTAGGGTGTGTCGGTGCGGTATAAATGGCTGTACAAGCCAAGCTTGCCTTCAGAATGCTTTTTGGGGCTTCCTGATTGCTGGCGTATGGATATGATTAGTGCGCACGGCTCATGCTACCTTGGCGCAAGAACAAGGCGAAAGCAGGGCAGGGCGGAGGAGTGTCAGATGGTTGACCAGCCGAGCAAGTGGACACGTTCTCCATTTAACGCTGTGACAGGGTAGCGGTTCCCGGAATATGCAGAATATATTGGCTAGCCTGAAAAACCTTGGGCGTACACGATTGATCGCCCTCGGCGCGGCAGGTGCTGTGCTGCTTGGTGTGTTGGGGCTTTTTGTCTTCCGGGGCAGCACCCAGCCTATGGCGCTGCTCTATGGCGACCTTGATCTGAACGAAGCCGCCCAGATGGTGGAAGATCTGAGCAAGGCCCATATTGCCAACAAGACCAGTGCCGATGGTGCCACAATCTATGTGCCCAAGGACAAGGTGGCCAGTGCACGCCTTCTGCTGGCCAAGGATGGCCTGCCGAGTGGCGGTGCCGTTGGCTATGAGCTGTTTGATAAAAGCGGCACGCTGACAACCACCCAGTTCGAGCAGACCATCAACGAAACGCGGGCGATGGAAGGCGAGCTGGAGCGCTCCATCAGGCTGCTGCATGGTGTGAAGAATGTCCGGGTGCATCTGGTTCTGCCGCATCGGGACCTGTTCTCAACCCAGACCAGCCCTTCGCAGGCCAGTGTGGTGCTCGATATCGGGCGTGGGGGGCGTATGTCTCCCGATGGTATTCAAGCTATCCAGAACCTTGTGGCTGCGGCGGTTCCGGGCCTGAGGCCGCAGAACATCTCCATCGTGGATACGCGTGGTGATGTGCTGGTGAAGCCGGGTGATCCTGACAGCGTTGCAGGGCAGGAATCCACCATCGACAAGCTGCGTTTCTCTGAAGAGCAGCGCCTGTCTCAGGCTGTGGAAGATATGCTGGTGCCCACGCTGGGGGCAGGGCATGTGCGCGCTCGTGCGGCGGTGACCATGAACACCGACGAAATCCGTGAGACGGAAGAAACCTTCGATCCCAACCAGCAGGTTCTGCGCTCGCAGCAGACAACCTCTGACAAGAGCGTTAACACCGAATCCAACCCCAATACTTCGGTGGCGAACAATCTTCCCAATGCCAACGCCAATCAGAACAACAAGAGCGGCTCCAGCGACGATCGCGAAGAAGAAACCGACAATTACGAAATTGGCAAACGGGTGCGGGTTGTCAGCCAGACACGCCCGCGTGTTTCGCGCATCAGCCTGGCGGTTATGGTCGATGGCTCTTTCAGCAAGGACAAGAGCGGCAAGGATGTCTGGAAGCCGCTTGATGATGCCGAGATCGAGCGCATCAGCACGCTGGCCAAGACTGCAATTGGTTATGACAAGGCCCGTGGAGATGAAGTCAATGTCGTTTCCATGCGGTTCATGCCCGATGGTGGCCTAGGCTTTACGGCTGAAAAGCTGAATCTGTTTGACCGTGATACCCTTATTTATGTGGCTGAATGGGTTATCCCCATCGTGCTGGCTCTGGGCGCTATCTTTATTGCGCTGCGGCCTGTGCTGCGCCGTGGTGCGGCGGGTCTGCCGCTGCTGGCTGGCGCTGCCGGGG
>NZ_BAIN01000032.1 GCF_000613285.1 Acetobacter papayae JCM 25143
TTATCCGGCCGCAGGCAGCCGGCTAGGCGGCCCAGCGCACATGGCGGCTCTGCCTTCGCGTGCCGCAGCCGGTGCGGACCTGCTCTTCCTGCGCGAGGAGCGGCTGCGTTTTGCGCAGGCTCTCATGTTTCTGGCGCAACGGGACATGGCGGAGGCCGTGGCCCCCATGCTGGAAGAAGACGGGCTGGGCAGGGCACAATATCGTGTCATGCAGGTGCTGGCGTTCAGCCCTGGCATGCCCGTAAGCCGGGTGCAGGATATTCTGGGTGTTACAAAGCAGAGCCTCGGCCGAACCCTGCACGAACTGGAAGAGCGCCAGTATCTGGAAATCCGACGGGGCAGGGAAGACAGGCGGCTGCGGCTGCTGTTTCTGACACAAGCCGGGCAGGATGCGGAAGCGCGGCTATTTGCCGTGGTGCGGCAGAAGCTGATGGCCGCTTACCGGGAGGCAGGGGGCGCTGCGGTTGAAGGGTTCGGGCGGGTCATGCGGGGCATGCTGTCCGAGCACAGCCGGAGCGTTCTGGCAGATGAAGGCAAGACAGACGTCGGGCGCCAGCATGGCGGGTAAGGCGACAGGAGTACAGCCGGTGGAAGAAGAAGCCGTATCGCATGTTCTGGTGGTGGATGATGACCCGAGGCTGCGACGCCTTTTGCATCGCTATCTGTTCGAAAATGGCTTTCGTATCAGTGTTGCGGCCCATGCGGCGGAAGCGCGGCAGACCCTCAATGGAATCCAGCCTGATGCGATCGTGCTGGATGTGAATATGCCCGGACAGGATGGGCTGGACTTTACCCGCAGCCTGCGGGCCGAAGGGCTGGACATGCCTATTATCCTACTGACTGCCCGTGGCGAGCCGGAAGACCGGATTACCGGGCTGGAAGCCGGAGCGGATGATTATCTGGGCAAGCCGTTCGAACCGCGTGAACTGCTGCTGCGGCTCAAGGCGCATTTGCGGCGGCACCAGCCTGCGCAAACACCGGGCACGCCACGGATTGTCCGTCTGGGCGACAAGGAGTTTGATCTCGAACGCCTGCTGTTGCAGGGGCCGGATGGCAATATTCACCTGACCGGGGGGGAGGCCGCTTTGCTGGCCGTGCTCTCACGCAGGCCGGGGGAGGTATTCACGCGTGAGGAAATCGCTACCGCGCTGGATATGCTCGAAATAGGAGAACGCGCGGTGGATGTGCAGGTCACCCGCCTGCGCCGGTGCATTGAAACAGACCCCAAGGAGCCCCGCTTTCTGCAGACGGTCAGAGGGCGCGGTTATGTCCTGAAGCCGGGGCTGTAAGCGCAGATGAGCTGGGGAGCACGCCTGTGGCGGGCGCTGGTGGAACAGGGAGGGCGCAGGGTGGAAAGAATCATACGGCGTTTTCTGCCCCGCTCGTTTCTCGGGCGTTCGCTGCTGATCGTGCTGTTTCCGCTGTTGGCCACGCAGGGGATCGCACTTGAACTGTTTTACGGTAATTTTCTCAAGGTCGTATCCCGCCGCCTGACAGACAGCGTGGCATCGGAAGTGGTGCTGTCGCTCAATGCTCTTGAGCGGCTCAAAACCCCCGAGGACAAGGCGTGGTTTGTTGCGCAGGCGTGGTCGCACCTGCAACTGCGTGAGCAGTGGCAGCCGGGCATGAAGCTGGATCGCTTTGGCTCCACGCATGTTCTGGGGCCGATGGATGATGATCTGGTGCGCGATCTGGCTCATCCATAAGCTATCCGTTTTTCATTTCCTGGAATCGTGACCCGCGCAAGGTTCGTATCTTCATACAACTGCCCGATGGCGTGCTGCTGGTGGATGCGCCGCGCAAGCGGCTGGATATGGGGCAGATCTGGCTGTTTGTGGCTTGGACGGTGGGCAGCACGCTACTTTTGTTCATGCTCGCCAGCCTGTTCATGAACCGGCAGGTGCGGGCCATCCGCATGCTGGGCCATGCAGCGGAGCAGTTCGGGCTGGGGCGTGATGTCGGCATGATACGCCCTACAGGCGCGCAGGAGGTGCGTAGGGTTGCCGTGGCGTTCAATCGCATGCAGGCGCGCATACACCGCTTTGTAGCGCAAAGGACACGGGTTCTGGCCGGGGTTTCCCATGATCTGCGCACCCCTTTGACCCGCCTGCGGCTTTCGCTGGCCATGTTGCCGCAGTCTGGCATCGTGCGTGCCGAGGATATCCGGCAGGATATCGATGACATGGTGGGCGATGTGGTGGAGATGGAAAATCTGATCGGCACCTACCTCGCTTTCGTGCGTGGCGAAGGGATGGAAAAGGTTGAGGATGTGCCGCTGCGGCCGTTCCTGAAGGAAATTGTGGCGGCTGCGGCCCGTGCGGGCGGGCGTGAGGTCAGGCTGGAAGTGCCGCACGGGCTTGTGGCGTCCATGCGGCCTGACGCCATGCGCCGCACCCTGACCAACCTGATCGACAATGCCAGCCGCCATGGTGCCTGCGTGAGCCTGACTGTCAGCTACGCCGGAAAGGGTGGTGTTTCTGGTGGACGATAATGGGCCGGGGATCGAGCCGGACCGGCGCGAGCGCGTGCTGACCGCGTTTGAAAGCAGTCAGGTCAACGGCACGGGGCTCGGGCTGACCATCTCACGCGATATTGTGCGTGCACATGGTGGAGAATTGACGCTGGAAGATTCGCCGCAGGGCGGGCTGCGCGTCAGGGTTACCCTGCCGCGCTAGAAGGCTCAGAGCGAGTTGCCGGAACCGAAGTGGCCGGGGCCCTGGTTGTTGTAGCCGCCCATCATACCGCCAGCCGAGCCGGAGCCCATCATGTTCTGCATGGGGTTGTAGCGGCCGACATTGCCCAGAATTTGCTGGAATACGTTGATCTTGGTGCCGGGGGTGGGCGTGATCTTGGAGACCATGGCCACGTGAATGGCATCCTTACGGTCAAGAGCGCGGACACTTTGCAGGGTGCCTGCCTGTGTGAATTTCAGCACCACCACATCCTGCTTGAGAACGCCTGGATAATCCATGGGCACCAGATGCGTGGTCATGGAAATATAAATCCAGGTATTATCGTCAAAAGCGCCTTTGGTCGTGGGGGTGCCCATTAGATCCAGCGCGTCCGCACGTGTGCTGGAACCGGGGATAAGCTGGTTGTAGTCATCCGCCTCAACCAGAGAGCCACGGGGAATGGGCGTGGGTGAAAACACCGCACAGCCGGAAAGGGCCAGCACTGCCACAAGGGCTGTGCAGGCACCGTGCAGGCGCGTCATCCGGTTGCGGCGTGTCAGTGTCATGACGTTCAGGCGTTCCCTGCGTTTCTGTCCCCTGCTGTTTCAGGCCATGGGCTGGCTTGATCAGGGCGGGCTTCTCTCCTGTTTCGGATGCCTCAACCGCTGCGGTGCGTCAATTCCTGAATGGGAATCAGAAGTGTATTTCCGCCTTCTGGCAAGGCATTACTCCCTTGTTGCAGGACGATATGATAGGGTAGGCCGTGTGCCATGGCGCGGGCGTGGCCCGCAGGCACGCGACTGAACTAGAGCCATTGTGCCATCTGCTGGAGGTTTCCATGAAAGACAGGCCTGAATTTTCTCGCCCTCTGGCCGTGCGCCGAATCGGTGTGAACGGCACGGAAATCACGGTGGAGGCGACAGAGGCGGAATGTCGCGCTGTGGCGGCCCGCCTCAAACTGCCCCGGATTGACATGCTGCGCTGCCGTTACCATCTGCGTGAACAGGGGCGCGGCGTGGTGGAAGCGCAGGGGGCTGTGGCGGCGCGTTTCACGCAGACCTGTGTTGTCAGCCTTGAAGCTTTTGAGGATATGATTGCGGGCTCTTTTGTGGTTCGTTTCGTCCCGGCCGAACATTTTGTGGAGTCTGATCTGCCCGACATGGATGCGGTGGATGAAATTCCCTATGACGGTCAGGAAATTGATCTGGGAGAGGCTGTGGTCGAGCAGTTTGCGCTTGATCTGGAGCCTTACCCCCATGCGCCGGATATCGATCTGCCGCCCGGTCTCGTCTTGGATGAAGACAGCGCGGAAGAACCTGCACCGCGCGATGATGGTGAGCATAAACCCCATCCTTTCGCGGCGTTGTCGCGTTGGAGCGGGGGAAAAGCCTGAAGGGGGCGTAAAGAAAGACGGGGGTTTTCTTTTTGCATTACTTGCGAAAAACCCCTCCGTCTGCTAGAGGCCCCGGCTCAGTCTGGTGATGAACCGAATGGTGTTGTCTGGTAGGGCGCAGGAACGCGAGCCGGGCATTTATTAACTTGTCTTTGCAGGAAGGGGCTCAGGCTCATGGCTGTACCCAAAAGAAAAACTTCGCCTTCTCGTCGTGGTATGCGTCGCAGCCACCAAGCGCTCAGCGCCGAGGCATTCGCCGAATGCTCCAACTGCGGTGAGCTGAAGCGCCCGCACCACGTATGCAGCCATTGCGGTCATTACGATGGTCGTGAAGTGGTTGCCGCTGGCAAGGCACTTAAGGTTGCCGTGCGCGCCTGATTTTTCAGGCGGGTATTGAGCGTACGCTCAGGCGTGCGGATACGGGAGTAAGGCATCTGCGGCATGGCAGAGAAGCACGTATGAACAAGACCGAGATTCCAGGCAGTTTTCCTTCCGATCCCTCCGGGGCATTCAGCCTCGCTGTGGATGGAATGGGAGGCGATGGGGCTCCCGAGGTCGTTGTTGCCGGGCTTGCCATTGCTGCGGAGCGTCACCGTGATCTGCGCGTGCTGCTGATCGGAGACGAGGCCCGGCTGCAACCGCTGCTGGCCCGTTATCCGCGTGCGGCTGCGGTGTGCACTGTGTGGCATACCGATGTGTCCATCCCCATGGACATGAAACCCACGCAGGCCCTGCGGCAGCGGCAGTCTTCCATGCGTCTGGCTATGGATGCCGTGGCCAGCGGACGTGCGCAGGGTGTGGTTTCCGCTGGCAACAGCGGGGCTATGCTGCTCTGGCCAAGATTGTGGTTAAAACCCTGCCGGGTATTTCCCGCCCTGCCATGGCGGCTATCAGCCCGACCGTGAAGGGTGATGTGGTCATGCTCGATCTGGGCGCCAATGTCGTATGCGACTGGCGCAATCTGGTCGAGTTTGCTGTCATGGGCGAAGCATTCGCCAAGTCTGTGCTGGGCCTCCCGGCTCCCACAATCGGCCTGCTCAATATCGGTTCGGAAGAACTCAAGGGCGATGAAAAGCTGCGGGTTGCGGCGGAAACGCTGCGCGAAAGCCCGCTCGCTGCCCAGTTCCACGGTTTTGTGGAAGGTCATGATATTACCGCTGGCACGACCGATGTGGTTGTGACCGATGGTTTTACCGGCAATGTGGCGCTCAAGACGGGTGAAGGTGTGCTGAAAATGGCCACCACCCTGTTGCGCCGGGTGTTCCAGAGCAGCGTGCTGGCGAAAATTGGCTATATGCTTGTCCGGCCCGGTCTGGAACGCATGAAGGAATGGCTTGACCCACGGCGCTATAATGGCGCGGTGTTTGTCGGGCTGAATGGTGTGGTGGTCAAATCCCATGGCGGCACGGACGCTGAAGGGTTTGCTGCTGCGGTTGATGTGGCCATGGATATGGTCACGCACGGTTTCAATGACAGTATCCGTGAGCGCCTCAGTCATATGGGGGCATTGCTTTCCGGGCAGAAGGTAACCGAAGAACGCGAGGTTGCGGTTCCGGTTTCCTGAACAGACGCATAGACATGAACTGGCCTGTCGTGGTGAGCAGCGATGTATGTCCGTTGCGGCGGTGGATAATGAAAGAATGGCGATGACGAAGCACGCGCTTCTGATCGGGTTTGGCAGCTACCTGCCAGACAGGGTTGTGACCAACGACGAACTGGCGGCCCGGCTGGACACCTCGGATGAGTGGATCAGAACCCGTACCGGCATTACCCGTCGCCATATGGCTGGACCGGATGATACCGCCGCCAGCATGGCCGCCCGTGCGGCACAGGCTGCTCTCGATTATGCCGGTCTGGTTGCCGATGATATCGACGCGATTTTTCTGGCCACAGCCACACCTGATCAGGCTTTCCCGGCAACAGCCGTGCGTGTGCAGGCCCTGCTGGGCATGACGCGGGGCTTTGGCTTCGACCTTTCCGCAGCCTGCTCGGGTTTTATTTTCGCACTCGCCACGCTGACGCCTATATCCGCGCTGGTATGGCGCGCAAGGTGCTGGTGATTGGCAGTGAGGTATATTCGCGTATTCTCGACTGGTCTGACCGGGGTACCTGCGTGTTGTTCGGCGATGGCGCCGGAGCCGTGGTGCTATCCGCCTCGGATGAGGAAGAGGGGCGGGGGCTTTTGTCCACGCATCTGCATTCCGATGGAACGCTGGGCGATCTTCTCTATGTCGATGGTGCGGTGGGTCAGCCTGATAAAAGCGGGCATCTGGTCATGAGTGGGCGGGATGTTTTCCGCCATGCCGTGTCCAAACTGTCTTCCGCGGTTGATGAAGCACTGGCCGCACAGGGCCTGTCCTATGCCGATGTGGACTGGCTGGTGCCGCATCAGGCCAATATCCGGATTATCGAAGGGGTGGGCAAAAAGCTTGGCCTGCCTTCCGAGCGGGTGGTGGTGACGGTTGACCGGCACGCCAATACATCGGCCGCTTCCATTCCGCTCGCACTTGATGAGGCCGTGCGTGACGGACGGATTGGCAAGGGCGATCTGGTGCTGCTTGAAGCACTGGGTGGCGGGCTGACATGGGGCTCCGCGCTGGTACGGATGTAACCGCCGGATATTGCTTTCTGCGCCCTACAAAAATGCGGCTGTCGTGCGAATGAATTGACGCGCCCTGCGGGCGTGGTTACGCTCCGATTCATGGAAACTGTGACGCGTGCATCCTTGATAGAGCAGGTCTATCAGCAGGTAGGTCTGTCTCGCAAAGAGTCGTCTGTACTCCTGGAAGATGTCCTGGAGACAGTCATGGAAGCTCTTGAACGCGGCGAAAGCGTCAAGATCAGCGGGTTTGGCACGTTTGCCGTGCGTAAAAAGGGCAAACGGGCGGGACGAAACCCGAAAACGGGCGAGGAAGTCCCCATCCTGCCGCGCTCCGTGCTGGTGTTCCGGTCCAGTCAGCTTTTGAAAGCTGAGGTCAATCATGAATCGCCAGAAGGATATGCAGGCTATGATGATGACTGATTCCCCGGAATACAGAAACCCACAGCAGGAGGGTATCGATCTGGTTGAGGGGCTGAGTTCCGAGGAAGAGGATATGGGATTGGACGGGCTGGAAAAAGCGCCGGAGGCTTTCAGAACCATTAGCGAAGTGGCCGACGAACTGCACGTACCCCAGCACACCCTGCGCTTGTGGGAAGCGCAGTTCCAGCAGGTGCGTCCGGTCAAAAGGCTGGTGGCCGCCGTTACTATCGGCAGGATGATATCGCACTGCTGCGCCATATTGCTGATTTGCTCTATACGCAGGGCTACACGGTCAAAGGTGTTCAGCGTCTTCTGGATAGTGGCATGGTTGTTCCCATGCCTGTCAGAGAAGCAGATGACACGCCCCCCGCGACGGTGGATGAGACGGAATTCTCACAGCCTCAAGAGCTTGAGGAAGTGGTGGCCGTTGTCGAAACCGAAGAACTCGTCGCGCTGCATGAGCCAGAAGTGGTCGCGCCCGCCGTGTCGCAGGCTGTCGATACGCATCTGCGGGCCGAACTGGAAGGTATTCTGGTGGAGTTGCTGGCTATTCGCCAAAAACTTGTTGTTTAAGCAAAAAATTGTCTCACACGGTCTTGTGCCCGGTGGGATCGCCTGCTAAACACCACTCCACACTTAACGGGCAGTAGCGCAGTCTGGTAGCGCATCAGTCTGGGGGACTGGGGGTCGTGGGTTCGAATCCCGCCTGCCCGATATTTTTTCCGAAAAGTTGGTATGGCGAGGTCGCCCCTGTTAAGGGGCTGCCTCGCTATTGCCGTATGTCCAGCGCCGCCACAGCAGGTTGAGCGCTGCCATAATAGCCGGGCCGATGAAAAGCCCGATGAGCCCCCAGGTTTCGGCCCCTCCCAGAATGCCCAGCAGCACCCACAGGAAGGGCAGTTTTGTGCTGCCGCCGATCAGGGCCGGGCGAATGAAGTGGTCTGCGATGAAAATAACGGTCGCACCAAGCGCGAAAATAACCACGCAGGCAACGGATGCCCCCTGTGCCAGAATAAGCAGGGAAACCAGACCGACGGCCACCAGCGCGCAGAACGGGATCATGGCTGCGACAGCGGTAATGACACCAAAAAGGGCCGGATGCGGCGCGCCTGCCACCATATAGGCCACCCCCAGAATAATACCTTCGCCAATGCCAACCAGCACAAGGCCCTGCACGGTGCCATGAACCGAGGCGACCATCTGCCGCCCGATGGTCTCGCCGCGTTTGCCAAAAGCCCGGCAGGAGGCAACGCGGCATTGCCGGATGACGGAAGGGCCATCCTTGTAAAGGAAAAACAGAGTCAGGATGGAAAAGCAGAATAGCGTGCCTCGATGTGCGATCTGTGCACCCAGCGCCTTGGTTATGGCCATGCCACGGTTGTCGAGCGCGCCCAGCATGCCAGAAATATTCCGTGGGTCGGTCAGGTGGCTCTGCCACCATTGCGTAAGAGCCGCCTGACCAAATGGCAGGTGGCCAAGGGCATCAGGCACAGGCACACCATGGGCGCGAGCACTATCGAGCCAGCGGAGTGCGCTCTGTGCCTCTCCAATGGCTTCAAGGGTCAGCAGGGTGAGGGGGATAACAAATATCAATGCCATGACAGCCGTAAACAGGGCAGGCAGCACTGTTCCACCTGCGGCATTGGGCCATGTTCTGCAGGCACGGGTATAGAGCGGCCATGTGGCAATGGCGAAAACGCCGCCCCATGCCAGCGCGGGCAGAAAGCCATGTACGGTGTAAAGCGCCATACCAGCGATAAAGGTGGCCAGTGTTGCGCGCGCGATTTCCTGCCCCCGCTTTGAGCGCTGGCTGGCTTTCAGCCCCAGACAACGGGTGATGGGGGCCGGGTGTTGGGCGGGCGGTGCTGGCATATGTGCGTATTCTTTCCAGGCTTCTGGGGCGAAAGGCAGGCCATGGAGCCTGCCGCCTTTGACTCTGGATAATAGAGCGAGGTAAGCGGCATGCCTATGCCGTATCTGTTAAGACTGTTCATGAGTCGCGCAGCCGGTATGCTGTGACAGGCAGAGCCGCGGGGCTTTTGCCATGGCTTGACGGATCGCGCGGGACATCATGCTGAGAAATTTTCTGACAGTTGGCGGCTGGACCATGCTCAGCCGCGTTCTTGGACTTGTGCGCGATCAGCTTCTGGCGGCGTTCATGGGGGCAGGGGCCTTGCAGGATGCCTATCAGGTGGCCTGCCGTTTGCCCAACATGTTCCGCCGGTTATTCGGCGAAGGAGCGTTCAACGCAGCGTTTGTGCCGCTTTTCTCTTCCGTTCTGGTGGAAGAAGGGGCCGACGAGGCGCGCCTTTTTGCGCGGCGCACTCTGGGGGTCATGCTGGCGTGGCTGGTGTTCCTGTGCGTGCTGGGGGAGTGCTTTATGCCCGCCGTGCTGCGGATGATCGCACCGGGTTTCCTGCAAAGTGGAGAGCGTTACGCACTGGCCGTAACGCTGAGCCGCATTACCTTTCCCTATCTGGTCATGATCTGTGCGGCAGCACTTCTGGCAGGGGTGCTCAACGGCCTGCATCGCTTTGGCATGGCGTCTGCTGCGTATCTGGCGTTCAACATTGTTGGTATTGCCGCCATTCTCGGGGGGGCGTGCTTTAGCGCCAATGTGGCGATTATTGCGGCATGGGGCGTTACGTTTTCAGGAGTGGTGCAGCTTGGCCTGCTGCTATGGGCCTGCGAGCGGGCGCGTTTCGGGCTTATGCCGCTCTGGCCTCGTCTGACACCGCGTATCCGTGTGCTGCTCCGGCGGATGGTGCCGGGGCTGGTGGGGAGCGGAGTCGGGCAGATCAACCTGACAATCGACACCATTATTGGCACGTTGCTGCCTGCGGGCAGTGTTTCGCTCATGTATTTTGCGGATCGCATCAACCAGTTGCCTCTGGGTGTGCTGGGGGCGGCTGCAGGCACGACCTTGCTGCCCGTGCTGACCCGCCATGTCGCTGCAGGCGATCATGACGGGGCGCATGCGGCGCAGAATCGTTCGATCGAATATGTGCTGCTGCTGACCTTGCCTGCCGTGGCCGGTATTCTGGTGCTGGCTGACCCCATTATGGTGGTTCTGTTTGGCCATGGCTCCTTTACCGAGCATGACGCTATGCTGTCAGCCCAGTCGCTGCGGGCCTATGCCATTGGCCTGCCGGCTTTCGTGCTGGTCAAGGTTCTGGCTCCGGCGTTTTTTGCGCGGGGGGACACCCGCACGCCAGTGGTTATTGGTATTGGTATTCTGGTGGTCAACCTGCTGCTCAACCTTGCCTTCATGAAACCTCTTGCCCATGTGGGGCCACCTTTGGCGAGTAGTCTGGCCGCAGGGCTCAATGTTGCCAGCCTGGCCCTTATTTTGCGTATTCGCGCGGTGCTGCATGTGCCGCGTCCGTTTCTGGCGCGTATGGGGCTGGTCGGGCTTGCTGCGCTGGGTATGGCATTTGGCGTTGGTGCTGCGGCATGGGCGCTGCCGTTTCCTGCGCATATCGTATCCCGCCTGTTCTGGCTGGGGCTGCTGGTGGTGGGGGGCGGTGCCCTCTATCTCCTTCTGCTGTGCCTGATGGGCATCGTGCACTGGCAGCAGGTTGCCTCCGTGCCGGGACGCCTGAAGAAGCGTGGCGGGCGCGCCAAGGGGGCGTGAGCGCGTTGGCTGAGAGTGTTCTCGCACATCAGGTTGATTTTCAGGGATGGCGGAACGCCGTGCGCCAGCATATCGCGCAGGATACACCCCCCGAAGCTCTGCACTGGCGTGTGGCTGCTTTTGGTGAAGCCGTTCCAGAGGCAGAAGATAGTTCCGCAGCGTTGCCTGCTTCCGGCCAACGGTTGACGCTTTCGCGGGCGTTGCTGGCTATGCTGGAAGCAGCCATGCAGGCTCAGGATGAAACTCGCTTTACCCTTGGCTACAGGATTCTCTACCGGCTGGCCCGACATGAGCTGGGCCTAAATGACGAACACGACCCTGACCTCACGGCCTTGCGTGTATTGGCCGAGAGCGTGCGTGAGGAAACACGGGCTTTTCGGGAGCGTTTCTCCGCGTTTTCGGCTGACCGTTCTACGGCCTGCCTGCACGATAGCCCTACCCATTATATTATCGAGGCTAATGCTGCTTTCTGTCAGGCGCGTAATCCCCGGCTGTGGGAGATACGTACTCCCTACCGGCGCGCCTTGTGGAATGGCCAGCGGCTTTTTTTCGGCCCCGGAGAGAATGAGGCTGCCCATGTGCAGGCTAGTGTCTGGCAGCCAGCCGGGCAGGGGTGCTGGCAGGGATACCCGCAAACGGTTCTGCTGCCAGCGCTGAAGGATATTGAGCAGGCGGATAGTCTGGCGGCTCTTGGTGCTTTGGCCATGGACTGCCGTGCCTGTCCGTCATGGGAGAACGCGACACGCGCCGTGTTTGGGTGTGGGCAAGGATTGTTCCGACTGATGCTGGTGGGTGAGCAGCCGGGCGATCAGGAAGACCTGGCGGGTATGCCCTTTGTGGGGCCTGCGGGGCAGGTGCTGGACAAGGCACTGGCGGAAGCTGGGTTTGTGCGTGAGCAGATTTATGTGACCAATGCGGTCAAGCATTTTGGTTTTACATGGCGCAATGGCAGGCGGCTGCATCAGAAGCCTGACGAGACAGCCATCCATGCGTGTCATGTCTGGCTGGAGGCAGAGCGGCGGGTTTTAAACCCGGCTCTGGTTGTCATGCTGGGGGCTACGGCAGCCCGAAGCGTGCTGAAAAAACCGGTTACAATTTCGCGTGAAAGATCGCGTATCATCCCGCTGGATGCAACAACTGCGGGGCTGGTGACGGTGCATCCATCCTATCTGCTCCGTCTGCCTGACGATTCCACGCGGCAGAAGGAATACGAGAGATTTGTAGCGGACCTGAAGCTGGCCCGCGACTATCTGCACGATAAGGGGCTGCTGGAGCCGCAGTAAGGCGCGTTATTCCTTTTTATGCGGGCTGTTCAGGCGCTGATGCAATTCCTTGCCGGTTTTAAAAAACGGCACATATTTACGGCTGACCTGAACCTGCTCCCCTGTTTTGGGGTTGCGGCCCAGACGGGGGTCTCGTTCCTTGACGGAAAAAGCCCCGAACCCACGCAGTTCCACACGCTGGCCATTGGCCAGACTGCGGGCAATGCCACCAAAGATCGTATTGACGAGACGCGTTGCCTCCCTGACCTGCAGGTGAGGATGTTTCTGCAAAAGAACAGCAATAAGTTCAGATCTGGTCATGGTAGTGCATTTCCATCTGATCATATGGCCAGATAGCAGGGCCACTTGCTTTCAACACTCCTGCGTATGGGGTTCTTACGTCAAGACATAAATAAAGCCCGGTGAAGCGGGGTAGACGCTTCACCGGGCTACAAGCCTCGTTGATCTGAGGAACCTGTTACGCGCTGGTCGTGGCGTTTTTCTTGGAGCGGCGGCTGCGGCCACCCACTTCATCTTCATCGCCAGCGGCATGAATCTTGCGGCCAAGGCCGATTTCACGCGCGAGAGTGGAGCGCCGTTCGGCATAGTTGGGGGCGACCATCGGGTAGTCGGCGGGCAGGCCCCAGCGTTCACGGTACTGCTCAGGCGTCATGTTGTAGGCGCTCTGGAGGTGGCGCTTGAGCATTTTAAGTTTTTTGCCGTCTTCAAGGCACACGATGTAGTCAGGGAAAACCGAACGCTTGACCGGCACGGCAGGCTGGAGCTTTTCCGGCTCGCTCTGCGGCAGTTCAGCGGTTTTCAGTGCCTGATAGACATCTTTGATCAGGACCGGAATAGCAGTGGCTTCCACCTGATTGTTGGAAACATATGCCGCCACAATCTCTGATACAAGTTCTAGAACGGGGGAGTAGTCTGAAGTGTCTGTCATGGCTGGCCCAATGAAAAGTAAGAATTTACTTTTCTAAATATAGGGAATGATTTCTTGTTTGTGAATGGAGAAGATACGCTTTTTTTGAGTTCTTTGTACGTTTTTCTTTGTGCTTTGGTCTTTTGGAGCAATAGAGAAATGGTGCACGCAAGGTGTCTGGAATGAGTAAGTTCTGAAATTTAAAGAACAGACATGGAAAGAGTGTTATTCACACACAGTATTCTTCTGTTTTGGTGTGAAGTTTTTTTTATAAAAAAGGCAGAACGATTCGCCTGAACCCAGTGCGAAACATTCTGCCCGTTCGTCTATTTTTTTGAGCGTCTTTTAACGAATACCTAGCTCGCTCATAAGGAAATCACGGAATACCGATACGCGTTTGGAACTGCGCAGTTCTTCCGGATAAACAAAATAGGCATCGACTGTCGGGGTGGCGACTTCGGGCAGGATCTGAACCAGATCAGGGAATGCTGCAGCGGCATAGGTGGGAATGGAACCTATGCCCAGTCCTCCGGCAATGGCATAGGCCATGGCCGCCATGCTGTTGACCTCAAGCCGGGTGTTGTGCAGCCCGGCATGGCCGGTGTTCTGCAAGGCCTGTGCCAGCCAGTTCACATGCGTGACTGGGGGGTGGTGCTCACCGAATAATACCAGATGATGGTTTTTGATTTCATCAAGGCTCTGGGGTGTGCCGTTCTTTTCCAGATAGTGTGGGGAGGCGAAAATAGGCAGATGGAAATCCGCTAGATGCCGCTGGATCAGATCGGGCTGGCGCGGCGCATGCATGCGTACGGCCACATCGGCTTCGCGCATACCCAAGTCCAGATCGTTATCTTCCAGAATAAGGCAGATATCGATTTCCGGGTTGGCCAGCATGAACTTGTGCAGGCGTGGCATCAGCCAGCAGTTGCCAAAACCGGTTGTGGTGGTGACACGCAGCCGTCCGGCGGCTTTTTCCTTGCTTTCGGTCAGCAGGGTCTGTGTCATTTCCAGTTTGGAAAATACTTCGCGCACCGTCTTGTGCAGGGTCTCACCCTGTTCAGTCAGGATCAGCCCTCTGGCATGACGGTGGAAAAGAGGAACCTGAAGAACATCTTCGAGCGCGGAAATCTGCCGGGATACAGCGGACTGGCTGAGGTTGAGAACGTCTCCTGCGTGGGTAAAGGAACCGGCTTCCGCCACAGCATGGAAAACCCTGAGTTTGTCCCAGTCCACGCACGCCTCCTGCTCAATATTGAATGATACTCATGTAAAGCATGAAATTATGCTTTATGGTTTATACCTACGTGCAGTAATTGCCCCCCATGGTCAAGAGACCATGGGGAAGTAATTATTAATTTAGTCCGCCAAGAAAACGTTCCGCATCCAGTGCGGCCATGCAGCCTGTGCCGGCTGCTGTAACGGCCTGACGATATATCTTGTCCTGCACGTCGCCTGCGGCGAATACGCCATCGACCGATGTGCGCGTGCCACCGGCTACAGTTACAATATAGCCTTCGGAATCTAGCTCGAGCTGGCCTTTGAAAATATCGGTGGTGGGAGAATGCCCAATGGCGATGAACACACCATCGGTCGGCAGTGTGGTCTGCGTATTGTCCTGTGTATTGCGCAGAACAATGGCGTTGACTGTCGGCGGTGTGCCTTCGGCCAGAATGTCTTCAACCGTGCTGTTCCATACAACGCTCACCTTCGGGTTGGCGAACAGCCGATCCTGCAGGATTTTTTCAGCCCGCAATGTGTCGCGGCGGTGGATCAGGGTTACGTGATCGGCATGGTGGGTGAGGTAGAGTGCCTCTTCCACAGCGGTGTTGCCACCACCGACAACCACAACCCTGCGGCCCCGGTAGAAAAAGCCATCGCATGTGGCGCAGGCGGAAACGCCAGCACCCTGCAGGCGTTTTTCATTCGGCAGGCCAAGCCAGCGGGCCTGTGCGCCGGTTGCGACAATAACGGAGCGCGCCACATAGACCGTGCCGGAATCGCCCACCAGACGGAAAGGCGAGCCCCCATCCAGCTTCACGTCGGTAATAATGTCGTATTCAATACGCGTGCCGACATTGAGAGCCTGCTCGGCCATCTGTTCCATCAGCCAAGGGCCCTGAATGGCCGTGGCAAAGCGGGGTAGTTTTCTACCTCGGTGGTGATGGTCAGCTGCCCGCCCGGCTGCAACCCTGCTACCAGCACGGGAGAGAGGTTGGCGCGGGCGGCGTAAATGGCGGCTGTATAGCCCGCGGGGCCAGCGCCGATGACAAGCAGGTCGGTCGTGATTGTTTCGGTCATGGTATTTACATCGTCCCCAGCGGGTAAGGCCAAGCCCGGCTGTGCCGTTGCTGTCGGCGCGTTCCGGGCGATATGGGTCCAGATATGACCGCACGGCCTCGGGAGAGCAAGGGGGTTGTAGCTGTGCAAGGATGCGGTTTGCCGAGGGAAGGCGAGCGTGTCATATACGGTGCCTGTTGCCGGTATGGCGTGCTCTGCGGGTATTTTGTCCTGCAAGAGGGATCGGAGTTTGAAGGTGGTGGATCTGGACGCAGTTGATCTTCGCATCGTGGCCGAGTTGCAGGACGATGGGCGTATCACCAATGTCGAGCTGGCTCGGCGTGTGGGCATATCAGCCCCGCCCTGCCTGCGCCGTGTCCGGCGTCTGGAGGATGACGGCGTGGTGCGCGGCTATCATGCAGACCCGGATGCCGCGGCCCTTGGCTGGCCGATCACGTTTTTTGCGCTGATTGGTTTGGAAAGTCAGAAAGAAACGGTGCTACGCGGGTTTGAAGACTATCTTGCCCAGTGGCCGGAAGTGCGTGAATGCCACATGATCCGCGGTGGGGGCGATTTTCTGGTGCGCCTGATCGCGCGCGATGCCGCCCATGAAAACCTGCTGACACGTCAGCTAACCGAGGCCACCCATGTCATACGGGTGCAGACCCTGCAGACCATTCGCACCAGTCTGGAGCGGTGGGGGGTGCCTTTGAAAAATGACAGTGAGGAGCAGTCCTCATGAATGAGAGCACGGACACGATGCTTTCTCCTATTGTGATGAATAACGAGACGCATGGAGCCGGAGTGGCGGAAGTGAATGAAGGGCCTGATGTCAGCATCGTCGTGCCCTGTTATAATGAAAGCGCAAATGTCCGGCCGCTGGTGGACATGCTGCGCAGGGTTCTTGAGGGACGGCGCTGGGAGGTCATTTTTGTCGATGACAACTCCCCCGATGGCACAAGCGATGTCGTGCGCGCTCTCGCACAGGAAGACAGCCGGGTGCGGGGGCTGTGCCGGATAGGGCGGCGCGGTCTTTCCTCCGCCGTGATTGAGGGGGCACTATCGTCCTCCGCGCAGGTTGTGGCGGTCATGGATGGTGATCTCCAACACGATGAAAGCCGTCTGCCTGCGCTGATCGATGCCGTGGCGGGTGGCGGGTGCGATCTGGCCGTTGGCAGTCGCCATGTTGAAGGCGGCAGTAATCAGGGGCTGGCCAATGCGTGGCGGCATGCCTTGTCCGATGGTGGCATATGGCTTGCACAGCGCTTTCTGCCTGTAAGGCTGACAGACCCCATGAGCGGGTTTTTTGCCATCAGGCAGGACAGGTTCGTGCAAATTGCGCCGTTTTTGGCCGCGACGGGCTTCAAAATCCTGCTTGATCTGGTCCTGTCGTCACCCAAACCTTTGAAGGTGCAGGAAATTCCTTGCGGTTTCAGGGCGCGTGTTGCTGGCGAGAGCAAGCTGGACGTGGTTGTCATGCTCCAGTTTGGCGCATTGCTGGTGGACAAATTGTGCCATGGTCTGTTGCCGCTGCGTTTTATTGCATTTTGCGGCGTGGGCTTGGCCGGTGTGCTGACCAATCTGGTTATTATGCAGTTGGCGTTACTGGGCGGAGCTGGCTTTTCGGTGGCGCAGGGCGTCGGCACGGTCGTAGCATGATTGTGAATTTCTTCCTTGATAATACCATTACCTATCGGGACAGGCGCCTCAAGGGCGCGCGGGCCGTACGGGGGCTGCTGCTGTTCCTGCTGGTGTGCTCTGTAGGTGCTATTGCCAATATCGGTATTGCGCAGATGCTGTACGATCAGGGGCGTATGATTACCGAGGCCAGTGTGGCAGGTGCCATCATGGCGGCTGTCTGGAATTACGCCATGTCTTCCACAATCGTCTGGAGACCGTAACCGGTTGAGCGCGGAGGCGTGTATGGAGCGTCGCTGGTGGCTGGCTGCGCTGGCAGCATTGGCGGCCCTCACACTCTTCCGGCTGATGGTGGCGGCCTGTGTGCCGCTTACCCCTGACGAGGCTTATTACAGACTTTGGGCGTTAGCCCCCGCCGCCAGCTACTTTGATCACCCGCCCATGGTGGCGCTGTGGATCAGGCTTGGCATGGCGGTGGCGGGGGATACGCCCCTTGGCCTGCGTGCGCTCGGGCCATTATCCACGGCGTTCGGCTCGCTCCTGCTGGCCCATGCTGGAGCCCTGTGGCTTCACCGTCCTGATGGACGGCCCGACAGGGCTGTCGGGGCGCGTGTGGCCGTGCTGCTGAACGCCACACTGGCGATCGGGCTGGGCTCCATTATCATGACGCCCGACACCCCTCTGATTTTTTTCGTGACGCTGCTGCTCTGGAGTCTGTGCTGGCTGTGTGCGGGAGGGCCTGTCTGTCTATGGCTGGTCGCGGGGCTGGCTGCTGGTCTTGGTTTTGCCAGTAAATACACCATGGTTTTGCCTGTTGCCGGGGTGGGGCTGTGGCTGGTTGGGAGCTATGCGGGGCGCGCATGGCTTCGCAGGCCCTGGCCCTGGTTGCAGGGTGCGTGGCTTTGCCCTGCACCCTGCCGGTTGTCTGGTGGAACGCGCACCACGCATGGGCCAGCTTTATGCGGCAGGGCGGGCGTGTGCTGGACTGGCAGCCTGTCCGTGCGCTGACTTTTCTGTCCGAACTGCTGGGCGGGCAGGTCGGGCTTGCTTCCGGCCTTGTGTTTATCCTGTTCGTAGGTGGCTGTACGCGGCTGTGGCGCAGGAGCGATGCTTTTTCCGCCCTGCTGCTGTGTACCATCCTGTGTCCGCTGGCCGTGTTTGTTCAGCATGCACTGGGGGCCCGCGTTCAGGCTAACTGGCCCGTGCTGGTCTATCCTGCCTGCGCGTTGGCTGCGGGTGTATGGTGCCCTCGCTGGTGGAAAAGTGCTGTCTGGCTTGGAGGCGTTCTGACCCTTGTGGTGATGGTGCAGGCCGTGTTTGCCCCGCTGCGCCTGCCTGTGCGGTTGGATGTAACCTTGCGGCAGATGGGTGGGTGGAGCGACTTTATCCATACGGTGCAAATACGTGCTGCGGAGGGGTATGCCAGCCCGGCCCCGGTTCTGATGACGGAAAATTACGACCTTGCGGGCGAAGTGGCGTTTTATGCGCGCGGGTCAGAAACCGTGGCGGTTGAGCCGCGCTGGGCGGTGTTTGACATTCCGCGCCCGGCCTGTGGCCTACAGGGTATGCTGCTCCGCCCGGCTCAGGAAAAAGAAGCGCCAGACCCACATGCGTTCGAAGTTCTGGGAGAGGCCAGTGCGCCGGTTGCCCGTGCACGTAGGGGCATGGTGGCTGAATGGTATGTCATGCTGCCCGTGCGCCTGCGTTGCGCCCCCGGTCAGGCCTTTGTGCGCGATGCCGCAAGTCTGCCCGTACGTCATTGAATGGGGTGTATCTGGGGCGGTGCGTGCGTTCAGGTCTTGGGGGCGTTTGCGTGTTGATGGTAAACCGGGCAGAATGTTGCCATATTTCACGGCGTCAGAAGTAACAGGAAGTGTAAGGATATGGGCTCGCATCGGCTTGTAGCGGTTCAGATGGACCCGCTGGAGCATATCAATATCGAGGGCGATTCTACATTCGCCCTGATGCTGGAGGCCCAGGCACGGGGGTACTCCCTGTTTGTTTACGAAGTCGGCAGCCTTGCTCTGGGCGAGGGCGTGCCCCAGCCGGGCCAGCACAGGCCTGCGCGGGTTAGTGCGCTCATGCGCCCTGTCTCGGTTCGGCGGGAAAAGGGCAATCACGCGACTTTTGGCGAAGCCGCGCGGCGTTCGCTGTCCGAAATGGACGTGGTGCTGATGCGTCAGGACCCGCCGTTTGACATGGCCTATATTACCGCCACCCATATGCTGGATCATGTGCACGGCACAGGCCCGGATCAGGCGCTGGTGGTCAATGACCCGCGCTGGGTGCGTGATTGCCCGGAAAAAATTCTGGTCACGCATTTCCCTGATCTGATGCCTCCCACGCTGGTTACGTGGGATGTGGCGGAGATTCGGGCTTTCCGCGCCAAATGGCGCGATATCATCGTCAAACCCCTGTTTGGCAATGGTGGCAGCGGCGTGTTCCGTATTCGTGAAGATGACGGAAACCTGAATGCCCTGCTGGAAATGCACTTTGCCCGCTCACGGGAACCGCTGATGATCCAGCGCTACGAACCCGCCGTAACGGCAGGGGACAAGCGTATCATTCTGGTGGATGGAGAGCCCATCGGGGCGATCAACCGTGTGCCTTCTGGCGATGATCACCGCTCAAATATGCATGTGGGCGGCGTGGCGCGTCAGGTGGGGCTGACGGAGCGCGATCAGGAAATCTGCAAGGCAATCGGGCCGTTCCTTAAAGAACATGGCCTGATTTTTGTGGGGATTGATGTCATCGGGCAGTATCTGACCGAAATCAACGTGACATCTCCCACCGGCCTGCAGGAACTCGAACGTTTTGATGGCGTGAATGGTGCAGCCCTCGTATGGGAAGCCATTGAGCGCGTCTGGGCTCTCACTGAGGGTATGCGTGGATATTTTTGTCCGTTCTGCGGGCAAAATATTTGGCGGAATGTCGAAAACCGGCGATAGTCCGGCATAGGTAATGATACAAAGGCCCACGCCTTGAGCCGAAACATGGTGCGGGCAGCAGTGCGGGCGCAGGCCAGAGGCCGCGAACCGCAACGGGGAAGGAAGAGGCAGAGTGGCTCTTGAAGAAATAGTGGCGAACAGGCAGGCAGGGGAAATGCACGACATGCTGAACGGGTATCCCTCTGACGGGGAAGGCGCGCCTGTTCCTCCTCCTTCGCGTTCAGCACTCGATGCTGAAGCGGTCAAACTCGCCTATCGTCGCTGGGCCAATGTCTATGACGTGGCTTTTGGCGGAATTTCGCGCTTTGGCCGCCTGCGTGCGGTCGAGGCCGTGAATGGTCTGCCCGGCACGGATGTGCTGGAAGTTGGTGTTGGCACCGGGCTTGCCCTGCCGCATTACAATGCGGACAAAGCCATTACCGGTATCGACCTTTCAAGCGACATGCTGGCCAAGGCCCGTGAGCGCGTGCAGCGCGACAATCTGGGCACCGTGCGCGACCTGCTGGAAATGGATGCCGAAGCCACTCGCTTTGCTGATAATTCCTTCGATATTGCTGTCGCCATGTTTGTGGCCTCCGTTGTGCCGCATCCGCGCAAGCTGCTGTGCGAGCTCAAAAGGGTTGTTCGCCCCGGTGGCTATATCCTGTTCGTAAATCATTTTCTGGCGCCGGGCGGCGTGCGTGGCGCGGTTGAACACGCCATGGCACGGGCCTCGCGCTCGCTGGGCTGGCATCCTGATTTCGCTATGGAATCGCTGCTTCCGCCTGATGATCTGGCGCGCGCTTACATCCAGCCTGTCCCGCCCATGGGTCTGTTTACGCTGGTCACGCTCGAAAACCTGCCGGGTTGATGTCGGCACGCCCCGAGTTGTCGCGCTGTTCTGCCACGGCTGTACACGCATATGTGCGTTTGTGACGTGGCAGGGGCGTGATGTGCGCGGGGCTGAATGGCTCGTTCCACACGGCGGAACACGCTAGAAAGAGCCCGATTAAAGGTTTCTCGTTTTTGAAACCGTAACGCGCCAGCCTGCCATGCGCGTATGAAATGATGGAAACAGGAAGACCATGACCGTTATCCATGACCAGAACCCGCATGCCGGAAACCTCGGCACAGCCCGTTCTCTCTCGGGGGTTGATGCTGGGCTTGGAGCCGGGTGGCTGGCTCTGGCTATCATTGCGGCGCTGGTGGGTGGTGGAATTTCCGCTTTCGCGGGCATGGGGGCGCTGCCTTCTGGTTCTGTCTGGGCGGCGTTGCAGCAGGCCCATCCTGTGCTGATGCTGCTTTATGTGGTCGTGCCTGCCATGGTGTGCGGATTCGGCACTTTGTGGCTACCCGGTGCCCTGCAGCGGGACGGTATGCTGGCTAATGGCTGAACCTGTCCGGTCTGGGGCTGGTTGCCGCAGGAATGGTGTTGACGGTCTGGGCCGCCCTGTCGGGTTCAGGCTCCCATGGCTGGGGGGCTACCGCTGCCACGTTGCTGTGGTGTGCAGGCACATTGCTGGCGTGCATGGCGCTTCTGGTTACGATTTTTGACAGCCGTGCGGATAGTGTTACGCGCAACGCCTTCTCTCCCTTCGTGTGGGGGGAAATGCTGTCTGCCTCCGTACTGTTGCTGGCTGTGCCGGTTTTTGCCGCTCATCTGGTGCGGCAGGGGTTGGCCTCATTGAACCTTCTGTCTGCCTCTACAACCGTAGGGGTGGAATCCTTTGCCGGGCCGATCGGGCTGGTGGTTCTGCTGGCCGGTTTTGGCGTTGTTTTCGAAATGAGCGCGCGTATCGGCCGCTTTTCTGAAAAACCTGTTGCTCTTGTCATGGCGGCGACGGCAGGCACCGGCATTGTTGCCTGGGCCAAGGCTGATCTGGCCTCTGGCGTGGAGCAGGCCAGCGCCCTGCGTGTTGGCACCATTCTGCTGGCTGTGTGCACGTTTTCGGCTGTCAGCCTTGCCGGGCTTTGGCTGGCCGGTACGTGGCGCAGCCGGGTATCACCCCGCGTGCCGCTGCTGTGGGGTATGGGGTTTCTGGTTGTTGTATCCGTCGGTTGGGTTGCCCAGCTTGTGCACGGTGCCGGGCTGCACTCAGCCTGCAACTGGGTGCGCTCTATGCTGTCTGCGGTGGCTTTTACCTGTGGCGGGGGCAGACAGGCGGGTTCTGGTATCCCCGGCGGCTCGCACGCCTGCATTTTGTGCTGACAGTGGTGGCCACGGCCCTTGTGTTCGTGCCCGGCCAGCAGGTGCTTGGTAGCGCGCTGTTTGGTCTGTCGGCTCTGTGCTTCATTCTGGCGGCAGGTCTTGGCCTGCGCTACGGCGCACTGAGGCAGACGGGCGAGGCGGCACTGGTTCCTGTTCAGAGCCGTATGGGCAAGGGAGAGCGGGCATGAGCGAAGCAGCACTGCCGGAAGGGACGACACGCCGCGTCCGTTTTGATACTGCGCGCGTTGGCACGCAGGCGCGCGACTGGCTGATGCTCCTCAAACCCCGCGTTATCTCCTTGGTGGTGTTTACGGGGGCCGCCGGGATGATCATGGCGCCGGGCCACCTCAATCCTTTCGTGGCGGCTATCAGTATTTTTTGCATCTGTCTGGCATCTGGTGCGGCTGGTGCCATCAATATGTGGTTCGACCGCGATATTGACGCCATTATGCAGCGCACCATTACCCGGCCCATTCCCGGTGGACGTATTCCGCAGGACGAGGCGCTGGCCTATGGCGTTGGGCTGTCCTGCCTGTCCGTTTGCCTGATGTGGATTGCCACCAACACGCTGGCGGCTGCCATTCTGGCATTTTCGATCTTTTTCTATGCCGTTATCTACACCATGTGGCTCAAGCGCTCGACACCGCAGAACATCGTGATCGGTGGGGCTGCGGGGGCGTTCCCGCCCATGATCGGCTGGGCTGCGGCCACGGGTCATATGGCGGTTATGCCGGTGGTCATGTTCGGGATCGTGTTTTTCTGGACACCGCCGCATTTCTGGTCGCTCTCGCTTTATGCCTGCAAGGATTACGGGCGCGCGGGTATTCCCATGCTGCCGGTTGTGCGCGGTGGGCGGCATACACGCTGGCAGATTTTTGGCTATACGCTGGTGCTGCTGGCGGTCTCGCTTGTGCCGTCTGTGCTGGGTTTGAGCGGCTGGCTTTATACGGCCACGGCTCTTGTGCTGGGGCTGGGTTTTATTGGCTGTGCCGTGCGGGTTCTGCTTGAACAGCAGGATGCAACGGGTGTCAGCCTTGTAGGTGACAGGGCCGCCCGGATTTCGTTCCGGTTTTCTCTGGCTTATCTTTTCTTCCTGTTCTGTGGCCTGCTGGCGGATCATATCCTGCGCGGCTGGAACTGGATTGGGTAAAGGACATTCTCATGAGCCAGATGGATCAAGCAGTTATCAGCACACAAGCTGAGCAGACAGAAACAAGGCGTCGGCAGACGCAGCGAGTCAGAAGCATGCTGGCATTCATGCTTGTTCTGGTGGGCATGATGTTCGGGCTTGGGTTGCTGCGGGCTTGAAAGACTGTTTTGCCTCTTGCGGGCCGCTATCCATAACGCGCCAGCCATATCTCTCTTATAAGGGCAGGGTATCCAGCGCATGGCGCTGGTAACGACAGGCAATAAAAAAAGGCCGGTGAGCGTTTCCGCTCTACCGGCCTTTTGTTTTATGGGCCCAGCTCTATGCTGTTTCAGCGTGTCTGCTGTATGGCGGAAAGCAGCCAGCGCCCGCCACGTGCGGGGCGGATAAAGGTCCATAGCTCCGTAATGGTGACAGTCTCGGTCGAGCTTCCGTCGATAACCTGCCCCATGGCGTTGGTAGTCAGATCGATCAGGCTGTAGCGCATGGCGACCGTGGCATAGTTCATGCCGTTTTCAGACCATGCCTCGGCCAGATCACCTTGCAGAAAGCGCACGTCCGAGACGACATTGCGCGCACCCTGACTGGCGAGTGCAGCAAGCTGCTCGTTGAAGTAAGAGACCATCTCCGGCGTGGCCATCTGCTGCATGGCCGGGATGTTCTGCTGGTTCCATGCGGTCTGGATATCCAGCAGTGTCTGCTGGAAGGCCTGATAATCCGCAGGGGTGATCTGCACAGGCGAGGAGCCGCCCTGCTGCTGCACGCCAAAAGGCGGCGATACCGGACGGGCAGGTCCCTGTGCGCCCATGCCGCGGCCAGCATTGCCACCGGCACCGGAAAAGCGGCGCACGAGCCACATAACCACCATGACAACCAGACCGACCTGCAACAGCATCCCAAGGAAGCTGAACATGCCGCCCACGCCCCCCATGAAACCATGGCCTGAAAGCAGCCCGAACAGCCCCGCACCAAGGAACCCGCCCGCAAAGCCGGTCAGGAACGGGTGGCGGTTCTGATAGGGCATGCCTTGGCGGGCAAACGGTGCAGCCCCCATGGCGCCGTATCCGGGGGCAGTCGGTGCCATACGCGGCGTAATGGAACGCTCCATCGGTGCCGATTCATAAGGGGATGTGCTGGTCCTAGGCGGTGCGCTCCATGTCCGGCTGCCTCGGCTTCCCATGGAGCCGCCGCTGCCAGCCCGTGCATCGGCATGGGAGGCAAGGGGGCCTATGGCAAGGCTCACGGTCATTACCATAGCCAGTGCGGAGGAAAAAAAACGAACGCTCACGGATCGGATACTCTCAGACGAAATAAGGTCAGGCCCCTGCGGTATTCAGGGTTTCCACCCTTAATGTGGGGGCGTCGGTGCCAAAACGAAAGGCCAGATCGTTCGCTAGTGTCATGGAGGCAAAGATTTCGAGCAGATTTCCGGCCAAAGTGAACTCGGCCACGGCTTCGGCAATCTGCCCGTCGCGGATCATAAAGCCCGATGCCCCCCGCTGTAATCGCCGGTCAGCCCGTTGATGGACGAGCCCATCATCTCGGTAATGTACAGGCCTTCCTTGATATCGGCCATGAGTTCAGCCGGGCTAAGGCTGCCGGGTTCGAAAAACAGGTTGGTTGCCCCCGGGGAGGGTGGGCCAGAGGTGCCGCGCCCTGCACGGGCGTTGGTTTCAAGGCCAAGCTGGCGCGCGCTGCGGCTGTCCAGCAGCCATGAGGACAGGACACCATCGCGCACGAGGCTGAGTGGTGCCATGCGCAGGCCTTCCCCATCAAAGGGGCGCGAGCGCAGGCCCTTGATGCGGGTCGGGTCGTCGGTAATGCTGATCTCGCTGGAGAACAGGGCCTGATCCATCTTGTCCTTGAGAAAGGACGTGCCACGCGCAATGGCTGTGCCGTTGATGGCTCCTGCAAAGTGGTTCAGAAAGCTGCCCGCCACCCGTGGGTGAAAAACAACTGGCATGCGGCCCGTGCGCGGGCGGATGGGGTTGAGGCGCGCGACGGCCTTCTGCCCTGCGTTACGGCCCAGTTCGGCGGCGTCTGTCAGGTCGCGTAGCCATAGCGTGCCGTGGTGATCGTAATCGCGCTGCATGCCTTCGCCACTGCCTGCGAGTACACAGACAGAGTTGGAATGGCTGCTGCGGGCATACTGACCGGAAAATCCACCCGTGGTCGCAAAGCTAACCTGTGTGCGGCCGCATGAAGCACTGGCCCCGGCACTGTTCGTAACGCCTGTTATGGCCAGTGCCGCATCCTCGCCCAGCCGGGCGCGGGCCAGCAGGGTGGCCGTATCAGGTTCCGAGGGGTCGTTAAGCTGAAGGGCGTTGTCTATACAGGGCGTTGTCATGGCCTGCGGGGCCAGACCGGCATAGCGGTCATCGGGCAGAACGCGGGCCATGGCCATAGCCTGTGCCGCCAGTTGCTCAAACCGGGCGGGCTCCACCGTGGAGGTGGAAACAGTGGCGCTCTTGCAGCCGATAAAGACCCTGAGCCCCATATCCGTGGTTTCGGAGCGCTCCAGTTCCTCGGTCACGCCATTGCGCACGCCAGCGCCCACGGAAATGCTGCTGACATGTATGGCCTCGGCCGCGTCCGCTCCAGCCTGTTTGGCATGGCGGAGCAGGTCGGAAAGCAGGGACAGGGTCTGGGCCGTCATGCTGCCAGGTTCTCCGTAATGCTCTGGAGGGAGGGAATGTGGCCAATGGGGCCAAGGGCTGCAAGCGTAGGTGTTCCGGCAAAAATCCGGGCTGCTGCCGCACGGATATCATCCGTGGTGACTGCTTCGATGCGGCTTACGGTTTCCTGCGTGGGAATGATCCGGCCGAAAATCTGGAGCTGGCGGGCAATCTGCTCGCAGCGGCTACCGGTGCTTTCCAACGACATGAGCAGCGATGCCTTGAGCTGCGCGCGCGCGCGGGCCAGTTCCTCTTCCTGCACGCTGAACTGCACCTTGCGCAGTTCTTCAAGGGTGACGGGAATCAGCTCTGCACATTCCTTTTCGCCGGTACCGGCATAAATGCCGAACAGCCCGCCATCGATAAAAGGTGCGCTGAAGGAATAGACTGAATAGACCAGCCCACGTTTTTCGCGGATTTCCTGAAACAGTCTGGAGGACATGCCACCACCCAGCACGGTGGAAAGCAGCATGGTGGCGTAGTAATCGGCCCCCTGATAGCCCGAGCACGGAAAGCCCAGCAGCACATGGGCCTGATCCAGCTCACGGCTTTCGCGGTATTCGCCGCCAAGGTAGCGGGCGGCGGTCATGGCGGGGCGGGTGGCATTGGGCAGGTCTGCAAAGTGGCGCTGCACCTGCTCCAGCACGGCCTCGTGCTCCAGATTGCCGGCTGCCGCAATCACCATATTATCGGGCGTGTAATGCGTGGCCATATAGGACATGAGCGTTTCGCGGCTCATGGAACGGATCAGCTCTTCCGTGCCGAGCGTGGGGCGACCCATGGGCTGGCCGGGGAAAGCCGTTTCCTGAAAATGGTCGAACACGATATCGTCGGGCGTATCGTTGGCCTGACCGATTTCCTGCAAGATCACGCCGCGCTCGCGCTCGAGTTCGGCGGCATCGAACGTGGAATGGGTCAGAATATCGCCGATGATGTCGATGCCGAGGTCAAGGTTTTCCCGGAGCAGTTTGACATAGAAAACAGTCTGCTCGCGGGCGGTATAGGCATTGATATGGCCCCCCACATTTTCAATTTCCTCGGCAATGCGCAGGGCGGAGCGGCTATGCGTGCCCTTGAAAGCCATATGCTCGAGAAAATGGGAGACACCGTTCTCTTCGGCGGTTTCGTTGCGTGTGCCAGCAGAAACATACGCACCGAAAGATACCGTTTCCACGTGCTCCATGCGCTCGGTGATAACGGTCAGGCCGGAGGGCAAGCGGGTCTGTCTGATGGGGTCTGTCATTCTCGTCCTGAAAAAAGGAAAGGCTGCCGGGCAGGCAGCCTGATGGGGTGGAGCGGCCTGTCAGTCCGTGTTGCCGCCAGCAAGGGCGGCGCGGACAGCATCCTTGATGGCATCTTGGGTCGCGGGCACGGTGCGGTAGCGTTCGCGGCGTTCGAACAGGTCGGCCATGTGGGGCGGCAGGGCCGGGTGGATACCGGTTGCAGCCACCATGGCATCCGGGAACTTGGCCGGATGGGCCGTGGCTTCCGCCACCATGGGAATACCCGGCTGGCGGAACCGCCTGCCAGCCTCGATACCGATAACGCTGTGCGGGTCAGCCAGATAGCCCGAGCGCTGGTGCACGGAACGGATAGCCGCTTCGGTCTGCGCGTCATCTAGAGCCAGACCGGAAAACAGGGTGCGTGCGCGCTCCCATGCCTCGGCCGGGATATCCATATGCCACTGGTGCGGAAACCGGTCATGAGTTCAGCGCAGCGTTTTGCGTCGCGTCCAAGCAGTTCGAACAGAAGACGCTCGAAGTTGGAAGAGACCTGAATATCCATTGAGGGCGAGAGGCTGGGCACCACGCCTTTGATGGTCATGTCGTTGGCGTTGAGGAAGCGCGTCAGGATATCGTTGCGGTTTGAGCCCACGCACAGATGGCGGATGGGCAGGCCCATGCGGCGCGCCGCCCATGCGGCCAGAATGTTACCGAAATTGCCGGTGGGCACGGCAAAGGAGACTTCGCGCTCCGGCGCGCCAAGGGCGAGGGCCGCATGGACATAATAGGGAATCTGGGCGGCAATACGTGCCCAGTTGATGGAGTTGACGGCCGAAAGGTTCATCTCCCGGCGGAAGGGCATGTCCGCGAACAGCGCCTTTACCAGATCCTGACAGTCGTCAAACGTGCCTTCCACCGCGAGGTTGGTCACGTTGGGTTCCAGCACGGTGGTCATCTGCCGGCGCTGCACCTCCGAGGTGCGGCCTTTGGGGTGCAGGATGACAACGGACAGGCGTTCGCGCCCGCGGCAGGCCTCAATGGCGGCGGAGCCCGTATCGCCCGAAGTCGCGGCCACAATGGTCACGCGCTCGTTGCGCTGGGTCAGAACATGTTCAAACAGGTGGCCGAGCACCTGCATGGCCATGTCCTTGAAAGCCAGCGTGGGGCCGTGGAACAGTTCCTGCACAAACAGGCCATCATCAACCTGTGTCAGCGGCACGGTGGCGGGGTGACTGAAACCAGCATAGGCCCGTTCGCACAGGGTCTTGAGGGTTTCGAAGCTGATATCAGGCCCCGTGAATGGCGCCATGACACGGGCGGCCAGTTCAGGGTAGGGCAGCCCGCGCAGGGCCTGCCAGTCGGAAAGGGAAAATTCCGGCCATGTCTCGGGCAGGTAAAGCCCGCCATCCTCGGCCAGGCCGGTGAGCAGCACATCGGAGAAGGAAAGGGCGGGGGCATTCCCGCGGGTCGAAATGTAACGCATGGACGAGAGTATATCCTGAATGGCGTGTGCCGCGAAGTGGCCTTGTGGAACATTTGTCCCGCCCGCCGCCGGGTGGAGCGGTGCGGGGTAAATGGACAGGGGTTAGTGGGTGGGGGGCGTTGTGGGCAGGGTGAGCTGGTAGAGCGTAACGGGCCAGTTCATGGAAGGGGCTCCGCCAAACGCGCCACTCTGGTCAACCTGACTGGCCGTGACATACAGATGTCCTTTGCCGTCCAGCCCCGGTGTTGTGGGCCAGCGCAGGCGGTCATCGGTTATGAGCCTGCGCGGAATACGCCCGGTGGTGTAGCTCTGTATGCTGCCTGTTGTGATGTCGGACCAGTAGAGCGTGCCATCCGAATCAATAACCAGCCCGCCGAGGCTGGGTGTCTTGAACCACTGGGTCACACTTTCCTCAAACGCGGCGGGGGTAATGTGCGGGTCGTTGAAAATGCCGGTATCAATGCGCGAGAGGTACCCACCCGGCGGCTGCACCACAATCCAGCTTCCATCCGGGCTGACCGCGATCATGCTGGCATCCATGGCCACAAGTCCGCCATTCGGATGGTGCAGCGGGCCTTGCGGGGTCATGATGGGGCGGGTGGCTGTCAGCGCTGGGTGACGGTCGAGAAAGCGGCGGCTTATGCCTGTGTCCAGATCAACAACCAGAATGGCGCCCACGCCGGAATCCGGCACATAGGCGGTGTGCTCATGCACCGCCACGCCCGAGAGAATGCTGCCGGGTTGCAGGGCGTCGGCCTGAATGGGCACGCTACGCACCACCGCGTTGTTGGTGGGGTCTATTTCCAGCAGTCTGGGCGCGGCTTTGGGGGGCTGTTCACGCTGGGGCACGCCACTATCGAGCACCCATAGCGTGCCCTGCGCGGTGCGCGTCAGACCGGCTGCGGCAATAATGGGCTTGGCGGCTGCTTCCTGTGTGGGGGCATCTGGTGCGCTGCTGCTTTGTGCCGTATTCCACATCGCTGCGGGCCAGGGGGCTGTTGCGCCATCGGGCGTGCGAATGAAAAGCTGCGGCCCGCTATTGCCCAGCCATGCCGGAGCTTCCAGCACCATGCGGCCATCGGGCAGGGGCAGCACGGCATCCCAGATATGGTCGGAAGATTGCATGAAGGGCGTTAAGGCCTGAGGCCCCAGTTCGGATTCCTTGGGCATGTGCAGCGCCCATGCCTGCGGGCCGGTGGCAAGGCAGGCGAGTGCCGCGGCAAGAATACCCAGCCGCCGTGTTGCGGGGCGGCGGGAAAAACGACGGCGGGGGGCTGTATCAGGCATTGGGCGCGCGATCCACGTAACGATTGCGAAGATGGGCAAGATAGGCATCTGCGCCCAGCGGCGCGCCGGTGGCATCCTGCACGATCTGCCTGAGGGCGACACTGCTGCCGCGTCCATGCACATGAGTGCGGAGCCAGCCCAGCAGGGGGGTGAAATCGCCCTGCTCAATGGCAGGCAGAATGGCAGGCACCTGTGCGCAGGCTGCCTGACGGAGCTGGGCCGCCGTCATGGCCCCCAGTGCATAGCAGGGGAAGTAGCCGAATAGCCCGGCAGGCCAGTGAATGTCCTGCAGGCAGCCCTGCCGGTCATCCGGCACGCGCAGGCCGAGCAGGCTGTGTATGCGCTCATTGAACGCCTGAGGAAGTTCGGCCAGCGGCAGATCGCCAGAGACCAGCGCTTTTTCCAGCTCGTATCGCGCGAGAATATGGGCCGGGTAGGTCACTTCATCAGCATCCACGCGGATAAAGCCCGGCTCCACATGGATAAGCTGGCGGTGTAGGGACTGCGCATCCCATCCCGCTGCGTTTTCCGCTATGTCGAATGCCTGACGCAGGCGTGGTGCCAGCCAGCGTGTGAACGGGGCAGAGCGGCAGAACTGCATTTCCATGATAAGCGACTGGCTTTCATGCAGCGTCATGCCGCCGGACTGGCCCACGGGTTGGGAAATCCACGCATCGGGCAGTCCCATTTCATACAGGGCGTGGCCGGTTTCATGCATGACACCCATCATGGCGGGAATGAAATCATCCTCGCGGTAGCGGGTGGTCAGGCGCACGTCATGCGTTGCGCCGCCGCAGAAGGGGTGCAGGCTGACATCAAGCCGCCCGCGTGTGGTGTCAAACCCCATGCGCTGCATCAGCTCGCGGCCCAGTGCTTCCTGCCGGGGCAGGGAGAACGGGCCTTGCGGGGCAGGGGATGGAGGTAGGGCCGCCTGTGCTTCCAGTGCGGCGGCGGTCAGGGCGGGCAGTTCGGCGCGCAGGCGGGCGAAGAGCGGGTCAATATCGGTCTGCCGCGTGCCGGGGTCGAAG
>NZ_BAIN01000031.1 GCF_000613285.1 Acetobacter papayae JCM 25143
CCACGGCCTCGCCCGCCGCATGGCCGCTGGCCCATGCCCAATGGAAATTATAGCCACCCAGCCAGCCGGTAACATCAACCGCCTCGCCCACCACATACAGGCCGGGCACCGTGGTCGCTTCCATCGTGCGGGAGGACAGGGCGCGCGTATCTACACCACCGCGCGTAACCTCTGCCTTGGCAAAGCCTTCGGTGCCGGTAGGGGTAAGCGCCATATGGCCGAGATGCCGGGCCAGTGCCGCTACATCCTTATCCGCCCATTCGGCCAGTGGCCTGCCATGCAGCTTTTCCGGCACGTAATGGGCACTGAGCGCCTGCGCCAGACGTTGCGGCAGCCAGCGCCCCATGGTGGCGGGAGCCTGTGTACGCACACCGGTTTTTTTCAACCGCGCCAGAGCCGCGCCCATATCCTGCCCCGGCACCAGATCCAGCGAGATCGGCTGCCCCGCGCGCCAGAAAGAGGAAATCTGCAACAAAGCCGGGCCGGAAAGCCCCCGATGCGTAAACAGCAGCGCTTCTTCAAACGCTACCTTGCCGCACGAAGCGCGTACCGGCAGCGACGCCCCGGCCAGCGTGCGCAGCCACGCATCCTCTTCCCGACCGAAAACCAGCGGCACCAGCGCGGGCTCAGGCGTAATGACCGGCAAGCCGAACTGGCGCGCTACATCATAAGCAAAGCTGCTCGCCCCCAGCTTGGGAATGGACAGCCCGCCACTGGCCAGCACCAGAGAGCGCGCATGCATCGTGCCAGCCGATGTCTGCACCGTGAAGTGATCCGCCTTGCTGACACCACTCACCCGCACGCCGGTTACAATCCGCACATGTGCTGCGCGGCATTCTTCCAGTAGCATCCGCACGATGTCGGAGGCGGAGTTGTCGCAAAAAAGCTGGCCGAGCTTTTTTTCATGCCAGGCAATGCCATGCTGCTTCACCAGGGCCAGAAAATGTTCCGGCCGGTAACGGCTGATGGCGGATTTGACAAAATGCCGATTACTCGAAAGAAAGCATTCGGCGCGCATGTCTGTATTGGTAAAATTGCAGCGCCCACCGCCTGAAATCAGGATTTTACGCCCAACCTCTGCCCCGTGCTCCAGCACACTCACCCGCAGGCCGCGCCTGCCCGCGACAAGCGCTGTCATGAGGCCCGCAGCGCCCCCCCCCGACAACGATCACATCCTGCACGGCCGCAGCCGTGCCAGAAAGTCCGTTCATAATTCTTAAAAATCCAGATTGGTGTAGTATTCGGGGGGGGTAATACCGGAAATACGATCCGCCAGCAGGGGGCGGAAACAGGGGCGTGACTTCATGCGGGCATACCAGTCACGCAGAGCGGGCACACGCGCCCAGTCTATGTCGCCAATAAAATCCATGCAGGACAGATGGGCGGCTGCCGTAAAATCCGCCAGCGACAGAAAACCGCCGCCCAGCCAGTTACGGTTTTCCGCCAGTTCATTGGCGTAGCGCATCAGCGGGCGCATGGAGGCATAGGCTTCGCGCAGGGCCCCGCCATCTGGGTTGCCGCGTCCGCTCAGCCGCTTCATCACCCGCTCATCAATAAACCGGCCAGACACTTCACGCGCGAATAGTGCATCGAACCAGTTTGCAACCCGGCGCACCTCCACCCGCTCCGCCAGCGTGCGGCCAAGCAGGGGCGTATCGGCATAGGCTTCTTCAAGGTATTCGCAGATGACGGAGGCGGACGGCACAATCAGCCCGTTATCCTCGATCAGCACGGGCACATCCCCCGCCGGGTTGATGGCGAGCAGTTCCGGGCGCTGTTCCCAGGCGCGTTCGATCACCGGTTCAAACGGCAGACGCTTTTCACCGAGCACCAGACGCACGGTTCGGCTAGCCGGAGATATAGGAAAATGCAGGAGTGTACGCATACGCTTTCGTTTATGCCATTGCCCGCCCCCACGCCAGAGGGAAAACACAGCCCGCCAAAAACTGCCGCGATTGTGTCTGGCGGCATAAAGCGCTTGCCTTCGGCCTGCCAAGTCGCCAATGCGTAAAAACAGGTACACACCAGCAAGCCAGCGCGGAGGAATCCCGCCCTGGCTCTTGCGCGCTGTCCCTAATTGTTGACCACCTGATTTTGAGAGCGGCGGTATTTCCTTGTCTGGCACATCCTCGGCTGGCCCATCAGCACCCCTCCCGCGCATCCGCATGTCTGGACGCACGTTCGTGGCTCTGACCCTGACCCCGGAATCACCCCTGACGGACTGGCTGAGCGCGCTCGATCAGCAGATCGCGCGTTCGGTCGGGTTTTTCGCGGGCAAACCCGTCATTGTGGATCTGAGCATGGTGCAGGCTGACACGCCCGGCCTGTCCACCCTGCCGGATGACCTGAAGCAGCGCGGCATCCGTATTATCGGGATTGAAGGCGGCAGCCGCGACTGGCCCGCCACAACAGGGTGGGAATGGCCCGAAAGCCCGGCCTCCGCCCGCACACCGCCCACACAAACGCGCGAAAACGCATCCTCCACCGATGCCGATCCGACCAACCAGAGCAAAAACGCTAACCACCCCGTAACCCTTGTTGTGGAAGAAAGCATCCGCTCAGGCCAGCAGGTTATCTGGCCTGAAGGCGATGTGGTGGTGCTCGGAGCCGTGGCCTCAGGGGCCGAAGTGTCCGCCGGGGGGTCCATCCACATCTACGGCGCCCTGCGTGGCCGCGCCGTGGCGGGCATTGGGGGGCGTGGCTCCTCGCGGGTGTTTACCAAGGCGCTAGATGCGGAACTGGTGGCCATAGACGGGTTTTACGCCACCGCCGAGGAAATGGACCCGGCCTGTGCCAGCGGCCCCGCGCAAATCCTGCTTGAGGGAGAAAGGCTGGTGTTCCGCGCCCTGCCCGGCTGACGGAACATGCCAGCGCCACAATCTTGTGGAAAATGGCAAAAAAAAGCCCGCTGTAAACGAAAAATTCAAAGTTACATTTTCTAATGCAACCAGCTAATGTCGCCGTATGACCGCGCCAAAGGGCTCCGGCGGCATGACCTGTAAGAAAAGGAACACCGATGGCAAAGGTTCTCGTCGTCACGTCAGGCAAGGGTGGCGTCGGCAAGACCACTACAACAGCAGCTCTCGGGGCGGCTCTGGCCAAAACCGGGCAGAGCGTGGTTCTGGTAGATTTTGATGTTGGCCTGCGTAACCTCGACCTCATCATGGGGGCCGAACGGCGCGTGGTGTTCGACCTGATCAACGTCATTCAGGCGATGCCAATCTCGCTCAGGCGCTGATCAAGGACAAGCGGATTGAGACCCTCTCCCTCCTGCCCGCATCGCAGACGCGCGACAAGGATGCCCTGACGGCAGAAGGGGTGGCCAAAATTATCGAACAACTGCGCGAGAAGTTCGACTGGGTGATCTGCGACAGCCCTGCGGGGATCGAGCGCGGCGCACAGATGGCCATGCACCATGCAGACATGGCCGTGATCGTGACCAACCCCGAAGTGTCCTCCGTGCGTGACAGCGACCGCATTATCGGCATGCTGGACAGCACCACGGAAAAGGCCCGCGCGGGCGAAAAAATGCCCAAGCACCTGCTGCTGACCCGTTATGACCCGCAGCGCGCGGCATCGGGCGACATGCTGGGCACGGACGACGTTCTGGAAATCCTGTCCATTCCGCTGCTGGGCATTGTTCCCGAAAGCCCGGATGTGCTCAAGGCGTCCAACCTTGGCGCGCCTGTTACCATTGCCGAACCCAACAGCGCCGCAGCCGGAGCCTATATGGAAGCCGCCCGCCGCCTGATGGGTGAGGACATCAAGATCACCATCCCCACCGAGCGGCGCGGTCTGCTCGACTGGCTGTTCAAATGGAGAGCCGCATGAGTTTTCTCTCCAACCTGTTCAACAAACGCTCCTCCGCACCCATCGCCCGGGACCGGTTGCAGATCCTGCTGGCTCACGAACGTATGTCCGTGGATGGCGGCAATCAGGATGACCTGCTGGCCAAGCTGCACCGCGAGATCATGGAAGTGATCAAGCGCCATATCTCCGTCGATCAGGACAAGGTGCAGATCAAGATGGATCGCGGGGCACAGTGTTCGGTGCTGGAAATTGACGTGGAAGTTCCGGGCCTGACGGACCGGGTTGCCAAAAAAGACTAAGCTTTTTGGCCCGGCCCCAATCATGGGCCGGGCCAAAAGGTTTTTCAGGCTGGCAGCAATGGCTCCAGCCATACGCGCGCCTGCATGAAATCCTCCCTCAGCGCTTCCACCGCCGCCTCTGGGTCGCGCTGCTCAAATGCTGCGATCAGCCGCAGATGCGGGTGGTCCGGGTCTGCTGGCGTTGTGGGCGGCAGGCAGTTGGTGGCGGCGTAAACCGGCCCCATGCGCGCCCACAGGCCACGGATCAGCCCGACCGTAAGCAGACGCCGCGAAAACCGTGCCGTCGTGCTGTGAAAAACCACATTGGCCACCGCCGCCGCATGTGGCTGCCCGCCTCGTAAGCCAGAATGAAATCATGGTGCTTTGCCCGCATGACCGCGATTTCATCTGCGGTAACATGGGTCGCCAGTTCCCGCGTGATGCGCTCTTCCAGATCGCCCCGCACGCCATGAATTTCGAGAAAGACCTCGCGCGCCGTTACCGGCACACAGGCAGTGTTGCGATCATCCAGCTCCAGCGCCTGCTCGGAAATAAGACGCAGCAGCGCCTCGCGCACGGGTGTCGGGCTAAGGCCCAAGGCCGCTGCCAGAGGCCGCAGCACCAGCCGCTCCCCCCCCTGATAGTGGCAGTAAATGAGCTGATCTCTGATCTGCTGGTAGGCGTATGCAGCCAGCGCACCGCGCCCCTCAGGGCGTGAATGATCTGGTGTTACCAAAATAGAGCCTGCTCTCATTGCGCGTAAGCCGTCCGCTCTGTTCGTCCGTGATACAAAATCCGGCGCGCCACTGTTTAGCCGGAAAAACCACCAGCCATGGTGCCGCCACCGCACTGGTTCCGACTCTATCAAAATTCCGCCATGAGGGAACCCGACACCAACATGGAATCACACAGGATTGCGCCAGAAAGCCTCCCGCTGTGCATTTATTCCGTGCTCGCCTCGATTGGGTTGCAATAAAAACTTCGTGAGAGCACACCCACGCCAACACCCCGGCCTTACGAGCAAACGGCCTGCCGCTCACAGCCAAAAAGCAGACCACGCCACCGCCACGAACCACCCCGAAAGCCACGCAAAAATGCGGAAATTTCTCAGAAATATTTAATTTCCCTTTTGGCAAGTCTCAGGTTTTTACAATACCGATACAAAAACGCCAGACACCCACACCGGTCGGGCGGATGTAATAACTTAGTCTCTTTTTCCAACGACATATCCCTTGGCCGAGGCATCTCCCTCCTCCCCCTTTCCCTGCAGCCGGCATGAACACACCGCCAGTTCAACACGGCACGTATTGACGGCAGGAAGCCTTGTCTCTCACAGAGCAATTTCAATGGATTGGGAGCGCGGACTTCAATGGCATCAAGAAAAAAGACACTGGTTGCTACTGTCATGGCCGCATCAGTGGCCAGTCTCCCATATACTTTGGCCCGCCATGCCATGGCCGATGACTATAGCGACCTGCTGGATGTTCTGCGTGCCAAAGGCAGCCTGACCCAACACGAATACAGCACCCTGCTGAGCAAGCATGTCCGCCACACCGCTGCCGAGCAGGATGCCGCCCCCCGTGCTGCCCGCCCCACGGCTGCGCATGCCCATGCCGGACAGCAGGCTGCCAGCCATGCGGCGGCTCACGGTGTCAGCAATGGGTATGAGCCCGGCATCCGGTTTGAGGGTGCTCCCGAAGTCGCCTCCTCCTCCCGCGCGGAAGATGCCGCCACCCGTGCGGAAGCCAGCGCCCGTTCTGCCCAGCAGGCACTGGACGCATGAATCAGGGCAACTTCGTGCGCGTGGCCAAATATGTGCCCGGCAAGGGGCTGACCTTTAAAACCGGGCCGATAGACATCAACCTGTCGGGCTTTATCAACGGGTTTTATACCTTCAACAGCCCCGGCGGCGGCCCGGCCATTGCTGGCGGCGTTTCTACTGGCAGCTCAGGCTTTGATTCCTCGGGCGTGCGTAACGGCCTGTTGCCTGCGGGGCTGATCCTCAAGCTCAGCACCCAGCAGCAGGGCTGGGATATCGACGCGGTTCTGGGCATGTATCCGGGCATGAACAACGCCAAGAACGGGGCTTTCAATGCCAATACCGGCGGCAGTCCGGTTGGGCTTGGCACACCGGGCATCGATTTCCGTCAGATTTACGTCACGTTCGGCAACAGCCATGTGGGTACGTTCAAGGTCGGGCGTGACCTCGGCCTGTTCGGCGGCGACGCCATCCTGAACGATGCGACCCTGCTCAGCGTGGGGGCCACCGGCAGCAACTCGGCTCCGGGCAATACCTCTCTGGGCCGTATCGGCGTAGGCTATGTCTATGCCGACTGGATTCCGCAGATTACCTACACCACGCCAAAAATTGCAGGGGTGCAGGCCAGCGTAGGTGTTTTCCAGCCTCTGGACGAATTCCAGTATGCGGGCTCCAATGCCGACAGCACCTCATACTCCGCGTCCTCCACGCAGCATTCCTCGCCCATGATTCAGGGCAAGGTCACGTATGAGGCGACGTTTGGCGAGGTCAAGGCCAAGATCTGGGCCAGCTTCTTGATCCAGCATCAGCAGAACCTGCAATATCTCGACAACGGCACCTCGACCCCAACCGGCACGCATCATGCCGCCATGGTTGAAGCAGGCGATATCGGTGCCAAAGTGAGCTATAAGGGCTTTGAAGGTGTTGCCTACTACTATCGCGGCAGCGGCCTGGGCACCACGGGTCTGTTCTTCGATGGCGTAGCGCCAATGGCAGCAAGCGCGATTCTGAAGGCTATTACGTGCAGGCCGCCTATAACGTGACGGAGCGCCTCAAGCTGGTCGGCAGTTACGGGGTGAGCAACCTCTATCTTGCATCCGGCGAAGCGCAGATGGTCGATCCGGCCTATCTGGTGCGGCGCAACCAGTCCGTTATTGGGGCAGCCTATTACCACCTGACCGACTGGCTCAATCTGGTGGGTGAATACGCCCATACCTCGTCAGATTCCCATAACGGCAGCTCCGAAAGCGATGATACCGCCTCAGCCGGTGTGATCCTGCTGTTCTAAAACCGATAGCTGATTACACACGGGGCTGTTGTTCCATTGCGGGGTGAGGTAAGTAACGGTTGCATGACTGTTCACTCGCCCCGCACCTGCGTCCATGGCTCCGCCACTAGCGGGATCAAGCGTTGTTACGCTCTTGCAGTCTCCTGCCTAGCGGGCCGCCTGTAGCCGCATGACTGTGGCCTTTACCCTATCGCGTTATATCGCAAAGCAGTTCGTGCTGTCGGTGCTGCTCATGCTGGCTTCGCTCACGGGATGGTAGGCCTTTTCGACTTTCTCGACCTGCTGCGTCGTGCCTCTGCCCACCCTAATGCGGGCGCTTCGGTCGCGGCGGAAATCGCGGCCCTGCATCTCCCGTATTTCACCATCATCATCCTGCCCTTCGCGACCCTTCTGGGCGGGGTCTTGTGCTTCTGGCGGCTGACCCGCTCATCCGAACTGGTTGTGGCGCGCGCGGCAGGTATTTCAGTCTGGCAGTTCCTGACCGCGCCACTGGGCTGCGCTATTCTGCTCGGGGTATTGGCCACAACGGTGGTCTCTCCCCTGTCTTCCATCATGTATTCATGGGCGGAAAAGCTCGACCAGCGCTATCTGCGCTCGGATGACGGGCCTCTGAGCATTGCTGGTGGCTCGCTATGGCTCCGCCAGTCCGACCAGACTACACCCCACGGCATTGCTATCCTGCATGCGCGCAGTGTGCAGTTCCACAATACGGCCCTGCATATTGGCAATATCAGTGTGCTCAGGCTGGATCAGAACAACGAACTGATTTCCCGAATCGAAGCCCCTACAGGCTATCTCGATCATGGGTTCTGGGTTCTGGACAAAGCATCCCGGGTGCTGCCCAACGAATTGCCTACTTATATCGGGCGCACGGTTCTGCCGACAGACCTGACCGTCAACCGGGTGCAGGAGAGCTTTGCCTCGCCTGACACATTATCCGTCTGGGCGCTGCCAAGCTTCATTACTCTACTGGACCGCTCTGGATTCTCCTCCATCCGCCACCGTATCCACTTTCAGTCCCTGCTGGCGTTGCCCGTGCTCAGCGGCACCATGTGCCTTGTCGCGGCTGGCTTTTCCATGCGACCATCACGCCATGGCGGGGTCGCCCGTATGATCGGCTCTGGCGTTGCCGCCGGTTTTCTGCTTTTCACGGTATCCAAGGTCGCGGAACAGTTCGGCAAGTCAGGTGTGCTGCCGCCCGTTCTTGCTGCGTGGGTTCCCGCCGTAGCAGGCTATGCCTTGCGATCGCCCTGCTTTTACATCTGGAGGATGGCTGATTTTGTCCCTGGCGCTCTGGCCCTTACCCCGCGCAAGCCGCCCCTGCCGTCGGGCCAGCCTGAGTGCGGCTACCGCTCTGGGCAGTATCATTGCCTGTACCGTACTGCTCCGCCCCACCGCGGCCTGGGCACAGTTCCGCCCGCAGCAGATCCATTTCGACGCGGACACACATAGCTCGTCCGATGCGCCCGCCACCTTCCAGTCCGACAAGGTCGATTACAACGACACCGACCACACCGTCACATGGTCCGGCAATGTGCAGGTCTGGCAGGATGAACGCGTTTTAAGAGCAGATCAGATCGTTTACGACCGCGATACGGGCATTGTCACCGCACGCGGAAACGTGGCCACCGTCCAGTCCGATGGGTCGGTACTGTATGCACAATATGCCGAACTCAGCGGCGGCATGCGCAACGGCGTCATGCTGCATGTTTACGCCAACATGGCTGATAACGTGAAAATTGCCGCAAACGGCTGAGACGCACGGACGGCAAGGTCAACGACATGAGCCGGGTGATCTACACCGCGTGCGAAATCTGCGCCAAGGACAAAACACGCGCACCGTTCTGGCAGTTCCGCGCTTATGGCGCGACACAGGATATCGAACACTCCAAGCTCGATTTCCGCGATACCTATGTCGATATTCTGGGTATCCCGGTTTTCTACATGCCCTTCTTTTCCATGCCGGACCCCTCCGCCAAACGGCAGAGCGGCTTTCTCATGCCCGGTATCACCCCGCATGACAGTTATCTGGGCACCTATTTCACCATCCCGTATTACTGGGTCATCAACGACGAGTCAGACCTGACCGTTCAGGGCCTGTTCTCAACCGCAACGGGCCCACAGCTCAGCGGCATTTACCGACGGGCACTGAATTTCGGCTCGCTCAATATCCGGGGTGGTTTCGCCTACGATACCCACAACGCCATCAATTACACGAACGGCTTTGGCAACAAGGTCAATAGTGGTGACCCCCATGGTATGCAGGGGCATATTTTTGCCCGTGGCCTGTTCAATATCAACAGTTACTGGCGCGCTGGCGCCAATATCAACCTCGCCACCTCCGCCAACTACATGCGTGACTACCGCGTACAGGGCTACGGGAGCGAAATGCTCAATTCGAACGCCTTTCTGGAAGGCTTCGGCACCGGCGCTTACAGCAGGCTGGATGCGCAGTACTATCAGGGCCTCAATCAGGGCGTCATCCACAACTCGGACCTGCCTGCCGCTCTCCCGCGCTATACATACAGCTTTGTTGGCCAGCCAGATGCCCTTGGCGGCAGGCTGAGTGTCAACACAACGGATTTCTACGTCCGTCGTACCATCGGTGCCACAGACCAGCGTGGCGAATTGCAGCTCAACTGGGATCGCCCCTTCCATACCAAATCGGGCGAGCAGTTCCTGCTCACCCTGCGTCTGGATTCCACGCTCTACCGGGGATCCAAGCTGTATCAGCTTCCCAATTACTATTCCCGCTCTACAGGCCACGGCATGATCTCGGGCATGGTGCTGCCCACCATCGCGCTGAAAACAAACTGGCCTTTTGTCCGTTCGTTCGAACACGGGCGCGGCACTCAGTTGCTTGAACCCATTGTGCAGGGCATTTACGCCCCCAACACCGGCAACGGTGCGGATGACGGCCTGCCCAATGAAGACAGCTTTGCCTACGAATTCACGGATTCAACCTGTTCTCGCTCAACCGCTATCAGGGCACAGACAGGCTGGATGGCGGGCTGCGCGCCAATGTGGGCGTACATGCCAACTGGACATGGAACGGGCACGAAGTGGACCTGCTGGCCGGGCAGAGTTTTCAGGAACATGTGGAGCATGACCGCCTGCCCTATTCCGGGCTGGACCACCATGTATCTGATGTCGTGGCGCGCGCGCGCGTAGCGCCCAGCGAGTATTTCTCGTTCACATCGCGCATGCGCTACAATCCCTACTCATCGCAGGTCGATTTTGGCGATGCACTGTTTAACGTCAATGTCCCGCATCTGCGGCTCAACGGCGGTTATATCTGGGAACCCATCACACCCTATTACTACTACGCCACGGACTACCGCACGAACAACCTGAACAAGCTGTACACTACCCGCACAAGCGAAATCAGTGGCGGCGTATCGGTATACTGGTCTAACTGGCATGCCTCGATCTTCTCGCGCCGCAGCCTCTCGCGGCAGCAGTTTGTTACCAACGGTGTAACCGCCGGTTACGGCAATGACTGCTTTGGCATCGACTTCATGTATCTCAAGCAATACACCTCCATTGGCGGCGTACAGCGTTACTCGACCTATCTTGTCACGCTCAGTCTCAAGTCCCTTGGCTCCTTCGGTGTCAAATAAGAACTGCTTCAAAAATGTCGCGGCCTCCGTTATCAGGTATAACCGCGCCTGATCTGGCAGAAAGCTGAAAGACCGTTCCGTATGCGCCTGCGTTCCCTTACCTTGGCCTGCTACGCCATGGCTGCCCTGTCGGCTCCTCTGGCGACGGCCCATGCCGCCCCTGACGCGCAGGAGCCGCATGGCGATGCCGCAGCCAAGGCCGCGCCCAAGCCGGACAACTCCATTGTCGCGGTCGTTAACAGCGTTCCCCTGACCCGACGCGATGTGGATAACCGAGGCAAGCTCTTCGCCCTGTCCACCGGCCTGCCGCTCTCGCCCGAGTTGATGGATCGCCTGCGCCCGCAGATCATCCGCCAGCTGATTGATGAGCGACTGCGCACGCAGGAAATCCTCAGCCGCCATATCAATGTGCCGCTTGACCAGATTGCTTCCGCCATCAGCAATATCGAGCGCCGTAATGGCATGCCTGAAGGGGCCCTGCGGGCACATCTGGCCAAGGACGGCGTTTCGCTGACAACGCTGATCGACCAGATCCGGGTACAGATCGGCTGGATACAGGTGCTGCGTCAGGAGCTTGGGCAGCGTTCGCGCGTTGCGGCCAAGGATATCGCCCAGCGTCAGGCCGCCCTCCAGCGTGAGGAAGGCCGCACCGAATACGAAATTGGCGAAATTTTCGTCAAAGTTGAAGACCCTCGCCACGCTGAGGATGAGTTGGACTTCACCAACACCATCATTCAGGAACTGCGCAAGGGAGCCCCCTTCCCCATCGTTGCGGCACAGTTCTCACAAAGCCAGACAGCGCTTGATGGCGGGTCTATGGGCTGGGTGCAGGAAGATGAGCTCGACCCGGCGGTTGTTAACATCGTCCGGCAGATGCCTGTGGGCGTGGGGGCTGTCTCCAACCCGATTACCGTGCCCGGTGGCTTCCTGATCGTCACGCTCAACGGCAAGCGCACGGTCGGCAAGGAAATCGGGCATGTGATTTCCGCCCGTCAGGTGTTTCTGCCCTTCGATACCCTGCTTGACCCCCAGCACGTCACCCCGCAGCAGCAGGCAACCCTCCAGAAAGCCCTGCACCTGTCGCAGAGCGCCAACAACTGCGCGGATATGGAGCGGCTGAACAAGGCTGAAGGCGAAAAACGCCCGAGCGACCCCGGTGAACTGCCGCTTGAGCGCCTGAACCCGCAGATGCAGTCCGTGCTGGCCAACCTGCCGCTGAACAAAGTCTCGCGTCCGATGGTCTCACGTGACGGGATCGACCTGCTGATGGTATGCGACAAAAAGGAAAAGAACTTTTCCGACCGCTCACCCAGCGAAATCGCGGATCAGCTCATGAATGAACGTGTCGAACAGGCCGCCCGCCAGCTCGACAGCGACCTGCACCGCCGCGCCATTATCGATATGCGCGTCAAGCTCAAGGGAACGTAATCTCCTGTCCGCTGCACTGGAAAGCCTTGCCGATGTCATCCGCCGCCATGGTCTGGATGCCCGCAAGGCGCTGGGCCAGCACTTTCTGCTGGATCCCGGTATTACCGAACATATCGCGGCACTGGCTGGCACGCTGGATGGCCGCCATGTGGTTGAGGTTGGCCCCGGCCCTGGCGGGCTGACACGCGCCCTGCTGGCAACCGGCGCAAGCCATGTCTATGCGGTGGAACTGGACCCGCGCGCGGTCGCGGTTATCGAGGAACTGGCCACGGCCTTCCCCCAGCGGCTCGACATCATACAGGCTGATGCACTCAAAAAAGACCTGACAACCCTCAGCCCCGCCCCAAGGCAGATTGTCGCCAACCTGCCCTATAATGTCGCCACCCCGCTGCTGGTCGGCTGGTTGCGTCAGGGAGCAGAATGGGAACGCCTGACTTATGTTCCAGCTTGAGGTGGCCGAGCGTATCTGCGCCGCTCCTGACAGCGAACATTACGGGCGACTGGCCGTGCTCAGCCAATGGTGCGCAGACTGCGCCATTGTCATGAAACTGCCACCCGGCGCGTTTTCGCCTCCGCCTGCGGTCTGGTCCGCCGTAGCGAGCATCACCCCCCATAAATCCCAGCCCGATCCGGCTCTTTTCCGCGCCATGGAGCAGGTTACAGCCGCGGCCTTCGGCCAACGCCGTAAAATGCTGCGTGGTGCCCTGAAGGGCCTTAAAGGCAACGCTCTGCTTGAACGTGCAGAGATAGACGGAACACGTCGGGCGGAAACCCTGACGATCGATGAGTTCGATCGGTTGGCCCGTGCATGGCGGACCCTTGCTGGCCAGCCTTAGAAAAGCCTCTCTTTCGCGTTACCGGACTTTCGCACCAAGGAGTCCTGCCTGATATGATCGTCCTGCTTTTTGTCATCGCCCTGCTGGCTTTCAGTCTCAGCACAGTTTCAGGCGGCGGCGCAGGACTGATTGTCATGCCGGTTCTGGGTATGCTGCTCGCACCAGAGCAGATCCCCGCGGCCCTGTCCCTTGGCACGGCTGTTAGTTCAGCCACCCGCATCGCCACATTCTTCCGTGCCATCAACTGGCGTGTGGTGTGCTACTTCGTGCCCGCCAGCCTGCCCGGCGCGTGGCTTGGCGTGTGGATGCTCAGCCTGATGCAGCCTGTGTATCTCGACCTGCTACTGGGCCTGTTCCTGCTCGGCAACCTGCCACTGCTGCTGCGTCGCAAAAAGCCGGGTACCGCCACACCGCCACAAACAGCCGAAAACACGGTAGCACCTCCCGCTGTTTCTATGCGCTTTCTCCCCGTCATAGGGCTGCTGGCGGGCTTTATTTCTGGGTTTACCGGGGCGGTCGGGCTGCTGTTCAACGCCTTTTACCACCGTCTGGGGCTCCGCAAGGAAGCCATTATTGCTACACGCGCCGCCAACGACATTCTGCTGCACCTGACCAAGATCGGCCTTTACGCCGCCTATGGCCTGCTGAACCAGCAGGTATTGCTGGCCGGTGCCGTTGTCGCACTTGCGGGTGTGGCCGCCACTCTGTTGGTGCGGTTCTGGCTGCATCTGGTCAATGAGGAGGTGTTCCGCTCCATTGGCCATGCGGCGGCCTGCGCTGCCGGGGCAGCCATGCTGGTCATGGCCGGGCAGCAGGTTATCCGGCAGGATCACGTGCATACAACGCTGAATGCTACCCACTCAGTCGTTTCCGCCAGCATGGGCTGGCGTACCCATATCTACTCCGTTGCCTTTGAGCCCAACAGGGAAATCGAACTCAAACACACACACCCTGCCTTCAATACCGGCAGGGTACCCGGCCAACGTGGTTACTGGTACCGTGCTTCCGTGCTGCATGTGTCGATGAAACGGGGCATTTACATCACCCGTGGTCTTTCACACACGATAAAGACCTGAACACACGGCCTTTCTCAGACTTACTCCCTTTCCGCCACAGCTATGTAATCCCGCGTTAGTGGTACGGCCTCAAGCGATGGAGAAAGCTGCAACTGGAAGTTCATGTGCCCCTGCACCCGAAATGCCAGTTCCGATGCTGTAAGATAAAACTCGAACATCCGGGCAAAACGCTCATCATACAGGGCTACGGCCTCCTGCCTGCGGGCAGCAAAGCGTTCGCGCCAGCAGGCGATTGTTTTCGCATAATGCAGGCGTAGAACCTCGCAATCCGTAACCCATAGCCCTGCCTGTTCAATTGCGGGCAAGACCTCGCTCAGGGCCGGAGAATAGCCACCGGGGAAAATATACTTATTGATCCACGGATTGGTTGTGCCCGGCCCGTCATTGCGACCTATGGAATGAACCAGTGCAACCCCATCGGGCTTGAGGCTGTTTTTCACGACATCGAAAAACTGGCCATAATGCCCAACCCCGACATGCTCAAACATGCCGACAGATACAATCCTGTCAAACTGCCGCGTCAGATGCCGGTAATCGAGCAGTTCAAACCGCACCTGTCCTTCAAGCCCCTCCTGCCGCGCGCGCTCGCGCGCAAAGGCCAACTGCTCTTCGGACAGGGTGATACCCGTCACCACCGCTCCATAATCACGGGCTAGGGTCAGAGCCATGCCGCCCCAACCGCACCCGATATCGAGCACCTCCAGCCCCGGCCTATCGAGAAGCAGCTTGGCCGCGATATGCTGCTTCTTGGCTTCCTGCGCTTCATCGAGGGTTTCGGTTCCGTAGCGGAAATAGGCGCAGGAATACTGCCAGTCCTTATCCAGAAACAACTGGTAGAGGCTGTTACCCAGATCATAATGATGCGCGACATTCTGCTTTGAACGGGCAGCAGGGTTGAACTGTATCCAGCCGCGCCGGACATAACGCAGGGCAGAAGCCAGACGTTCGCTCACATGGCCCGCAGGCTCCATGGCGTTGAGCATCAGTAACTGGAGCAGATCATACAGCGTGCAATCCACCGGTTGCAGGCTGTCCTCCATATAGGCTTCGCCCACACCCAGCCCCGGATTGAGCAGCAGGGCACGCTCGGCATGGGTATCTTTCAGCCTGAGAGCGGCCTGCGGCCCCGGCTTACTGCCTGATACTGGCTGAAACTGCCATCTGGCCAGTAAACGGACAGACAACCATAAGAAACAAACTGTCGTAAGACCATGTCCAGAAGGTGTTTCAATACACATTCCTTTTCTTACACTGGCAAACTTGAACGAGCATAAGCCAGAGAACAGAAAAGTGGCACGAAAAAAGGACACTGTCTTTTATAGAGCAGCCATGTCATGGCCCAACCCGCCATAACGGTTCTGATCAGCACGGCCGCATAAAAAACGAAATACGCCACGGCTCTATGCCTCATGCCGAAGCGATAAGCATATACGCGCTCACAGCAGTCCATGCGGCGATGTTTGAAAAGGTGAGCCCGGCAGGAGGTGCCTCAGGCTATTTCCTTATCTGCATGCCCTGTTCTTTATTCTCGAACGATGCAGCAGATAAAAAAAGAGGGCGGATTACTCCGCCCTCTTTTCCGGTTCCGTGCAGGAAAGCCGCCTGTTCAGGCGGCGTCGCCCTGCGCGTCTTCGGCGTCTTCGTCAACGATTTCACCTTCAATGAAGGCTTCATCGCCAGCGAGAGTCGCTTCTTCTTCCGGGGTAGCAGCTTCGCCACGTGCCTGACGTTCGGCTTCTTCTTCCGAACGTGCCACGTTAACGGTGACCGACACCACAACTTCAGGATGCAACGCCACCTTCACCGCATACAGCCCAAGGGACTTGATGGGGTGAGCCAGCGAAACCTGCTGACGGTCGATGCTGAAGCCCGCTTCCGTAACAACCTGCGCAACGTCGCGCGTGCTGACGGACCCATACAGGCTCCCGCTGTCACCGGCCTGACGGATCAGGACAACGGCCAGACCATCCATCCGTTCGGACAGACGTTCGGCTTCTTCGCGGTTCTTGATGTTCTGCGCTTCAAGCTGGACGCGTTCACGCTCGAAACGGGCAAGGTTGCCCGCATTGGCGCGAATGGCCTTGCCCTGAGGCAGAAGGAAGTTACGGGCGTAACCAGGACGCACCTTAACCACTTCACCCATCTGACCCAGATGCTCAACGCGCTGGAGCAGGATTACTTCTGTAGCAGCCATGATCGGTTCCCCTCAGCTTACGACATAGGGAAGCAGAGCCATGAAGCGGGCGCGCTTGATAGCCTGCGCCAGCTCACGCTGCTTCTTGGCGGAAACCGCAGTGATACGGCTCGGCACGATCTTGCCACGTTCGGACAGGAAGCGGCTGAGCAGACGCACGTCCTTGTAGTCGATCGCCGGCGCGTTGGGGCCGGAGAACGGGCAGGACTTGCGACGACGATAGAACGGACGACGCGCGCCAACAGCGGGGCGACGAGCGGCGGGGTTGATTTCCATGGATTCAGACATAGCGCTTACTCCGCTCCGTTGTCGGCTGACTCAAGCGGACGATCTTCGCCGCCACGACGGCCACGACCGCTCTCAAAACGGCCACCGGCCGGCTTGGGACCACGGAAGCTGCGCTCGCCACGGTCTTCACCCTTGCGGGACAGAACCGGTGAGGGCGCTTCGTCAATGCTTTCCACGCGCAGCGCCATCATGCGCAGCACGTCTTCGTTCAGGGAAAGCTGGCGTTCGATTTCCTTGAGCAGCTCCGAACGCACTTCCAGACCCAGAAGGGTGTAGTGACCCTTGCGGTTCTTCTTGATGCGGTAAGCAAGGCTACGCAGGCCCCAGTATTCGCGCTTGCGGACAGCGCCGCCATCGGCTTCAACCTGAGCGGTGATGCCGTCGACAATCGCATCGACCTGCTGCTGGGAAATATCATTCCGTGCAATAAACACGGTTTCGTAAAGCGGCATGTTCACTCCCTTCGGATCAAATCAACCTGCCCGAACCGGACCCTTCCGGCTTTCGGTGCTGCCTGCGCAGTCCATGGACTGGCAGAAAAGCTGCGGGTATAGCCGGGCAATGCCACATGCCCGGCAGGGAAAGGGCAGCTTCAACCACGCCCCCGGGGGAAAAGCAAGAAAAAACGGGATCAGACGCGCAGATGCTGCGGAATATCGAGCCCGAGCCTGTCTGGCACACTCCACATTTCCTCAACCTGCCGCACGGGCCGAAAGCCCGCCTGCTGGTAAAGCTGTCTGGCGCGTGGATGGTCCGCCGTGCTGGTGTTCACCCGCACCTGCCGTGTGCGCCCGCGCCATGCCTCACGCAGGACGCCATCAAGAAAAGCACGCCCTACCCCTCTGCCAATAGCCTGCGGGAACAGGCCGAAATAGCACAGGTTCACATCCTCGGGGTCGCGCCGGTCCAGCTCGTAAAACCCACGTACCACACTGCATTCGCGCAAAAGCCCGATAGCCGTGCCGCGCTGGGCCAGAACACGGGCAAGCATTTCATCGGAGGCCGCCTGCCGCATCCACCAGCAGCATGAGCGCCCTACTCGGTCCTGCAGATAGCGGTAATCCGCAACGCTGAGATGCACACCATGCTCAAGCACCCAGCCATCCGGCAACAAAAGGCGCGGGGCGCGTGGCGCCATGGTCATGCGCATGAAGGTGATACCCACCCGCATGCGCGTGACTGGTTCTATTCCTGATGGATCAATTATCATCCAGGAAGGAGCGCAGCTTGCGACTGCGGCTCGGATGTTTGAGCTTACGCAGGGCCTTGGCTTCAATCTGGCGAATACGCTCACGCGTAACGTTGAACTGCTGCCCGACTTCCTCAAGCGTATGGTCGGTGTTCATGCCGATACCAAAGCGCATACGCAGCACACGCTCTTCACGCGGGGTGAGCGAGGCCAGAACCCGCGTCGTAGCTTCGCGCAGGTTGGTCTGGATAGCCGCATCCAGCGGAATGACTGCCGATTTATCCTCGATGAAGTCACCCAGATGGCTGTCTTCCTCATCCCCGATCGGGGTTTCAAGGGAGATCGGCTCCTTGGCGATCTTGAGAACCTTGCGCACTTTTTCAAGCGGCATACCCAGCTTTTCGGCTAGTTCTTCCGGCGCGGGCTCACGCCCGATCTCGTGCAGCATCTGCCGCGAGGTACGCACCAGCTTGTTGATGGTCTCGATCATATGCACGGGGATACGGATCGTGCGTGCCTGATCCGCAATGGAGCGGGTTATGGCCTGCCTGATCCACCACGTGGCATAGGTGGAGAACTTGTAGCCGCGGCGGTATTCGAATTTGTCCACGGCCTTCATCAGGCCGATATTGCCTTCCTGAATAAGGTCAAGGAACTGCAGGCCACGGTTGGTATATTTTTTGGCGATCGAAATCACCAACGCAGGTTGGCCTCGATCATTTCCTTTTTGGCGCGGGCTGAATCACGCTCGCCACGGGCCACGGTGGCATAAACGCGGCGGAACTCGCCAATCGGCAGGCCGGTTTCCTGCGCCAGTGCGGCTACCTGCGCGCGCAGGTCGTTAACCGTATCGGTGTGCTTTAGCACGAAGTTTTTCCATGAACGCCCCGGCAGGCGGCCACGGCCTCCATCCAGCCCGGATCAAGTTCGCGACCGCGATACTTCATCAGGAAGTCATCACGCGAGACGCGGCAGCTTTCCGCCAGACGCAGCATGCGCCCTTCGAACACGTTCAGCTTCTGGAACATTTCCTTAAGCTGGGCCACCAGTCTTCGATCCGGTTGTTGTGCAGGTGAACCTGCTCAACCTTGCTCACCAGCTTGTCGCGCAGAATCGCGTAGTCTTTCTCGAACGTACCGCCCACATCCTCGCCCGAGGTCAGAGCCTCAATACGCGTGACCTGTAGCTTGCGAAGCTGTTCGTAAAGCGGGCCGATTTCTTCGAAATGCGCCAGAATTTCAGGGCGGAGTTTTTCTTCCAGCGCGGAAAGCGACAGGCCGCTGCCCTCGCCTTCGATATCGCCTTCGGATTCCTGCTCTTCGGTTTCCTCGGCCTCGTTTTCAGACTCGGCAAACTCGCCTTCAGCCCCCTCGCCGTCCTCCGGCGGGTTGCCACCATTCTGCATGGCTTCAAGGTCAACGATGTCGCGCAGCAGCATTTCGCTGCTCAGAATTCTTTCATGCCAGGAGATGATGGCGCGGAAGGTCAGCGGGCTTTCGCACAGACCGCCGATCATTTCGTCACGTCCGGCTTCGATCCGCTTGGCGATGGCGATTTCGCCTTCGCGCGAGAGCAGTTCAACCGTGCCCATCTCGCGCAGATACATCCGCACGGGGTCATCGGTACGCCCAACGCTTTCCGCGTTTACATTACCTGTGGGGCTTTCGCCGTCGGCCTCGGCCTCGGCTTCTTCCTCTTCTGCCTCGTCATCAGCTTCGGACTCCTTGGGGCTTTCGGCCTCGTCGGTATCCTCGCTCTCGACAACCTGAATGCCCATCTCGGACAGCAGAGCCATGATGTCCTCGATCTGTTCAGACGACATCTTGTCCTGAGGCAGAACAGCATTGAGTTCATCAAACGTGATGCACCCGCGTTCACGCCCCTTGGCAATCAGCTTCTTTACTGATGAGGACTGCGTGTCCAGCAGGCTGGTATCGCCATCCTGCTCTTGCGCCGCGTTTGTCGATGCCGTTTTTGTCGCCATACCAGACCTGCTCCTCCGCGCCCACATCCCGCCTGAATGCAGAACGACCAGTTTACCATGTACCACTCACGTTCCAGCGCGGGCAGGAGGTGGGATATCCTGCGCCGCAAGTCAAGGGGAACACGCCCCAGAACATTTCCTGTCCGTGCTAAAATTCCGTATCGTCGAGGCTGCCGCGCCTCAGGCGCTCGCGTGCTTCCAGCCGGGCCTGAAGCCGCGTCCACTGATCGGCATCGCCGTTTTTTTCAGTAAAGCTGGCAATATCGCGTTCGACTTCGGCCTCGAACCGCGCCCGATCCAGCAACCCGTAAAAATGCCACCACTGTGTCCTTGCAGACACAAGCTGCGCCGGGTCCATCACATCATCCGACCGTGCGGCATACCCGTCTTCTTCACGCATGAAAGCGCGAATGGTTTCCTCCAGATCGTTCTGCGTCACCCATGTCCATAGCGCTGCGGCGCTGGCGGGCTGTATACCTTCCGCCGAAAAATCCAGCAATGCGGCGCGTACGGCGGCAAAATCCGCAGCAAGATCGAGCCTGCACAGAGCTTCCTCCACATCAGGCACCAAAGCCGGATACCGCAGCAGCACGCTCAGCAGCAGACGATGCCGCTCACGCGTCTGATCCAGTAGGACAAATGTGGTGGGCCCGGCCTCGGTCTGCCAGCCCCGCCCCGTCCCCCCGGTGCACCACCGCCTTTTCCCCGCCCGCTGCTTCTGAAACGGGTAAAAAAATGATCCAGCAGGGTGCGGCGATATTCCGAGGCCAGCGCCTTGTCCGCAATCAGGGCCGCACTTTCGGTCAGCTTATGGCGCAGGGCCGCACGTTCCTCCGGGCCGGGCTGCACCATACCCCCCGCCAGCAGGTCGAACAGCACATCGGACAGACCCCGCGCGCCCCCAAACAGCCCCGCCACCGCCTGCGCACCTCGCCCACGCACGAGGCTGTCAGGGTCTTCTCCCTCGGGCAGCAGGCAGAAGCGCAGCGTATGATCCGCCTTGAGCAGAGGCAATGCGGTCTGCGCTGCCTTGACCGCTGCACGCCGCCCGGCGGCATCCCCATCGAAACACAGAATAGGCGCACGATCGACCTGCCACAGCACCTCAAGCTGCTCGGGCGTCAGCGCCGTGCCAAGTGGCGCTACAGCCCCCGTAAAACCGGCCTGATGCAGGGCAATGACATCCATGTACCCTTCCACCACCACCAGATCCGGGGCGGATACACCTTTGGGCCGTGGCGCGCGTATGGCCGCCCGCGCCCGATCCAGCCCGAACAGAAGCCGCCGTTTTGAAAACAGCGCCGTTTCCGGCCCGTTCAGGTATTTGGGCTGGCCATCACCCAGAATACGCCCGCCAAACGACACCAGCCGTCCCTTGCGGTCGCGAATGGGAAACGTAACGCGGCCCCAGAACAGTTCCCCCTTGGGCCGACCGTCCTCATCGAGCCGCATCAGCCCGGCTTCTGCCATCTGGACTGGGGTTATCCCCTCACGCTCCAGAACCGCCGCCAATGCGCCGCGTCCCTCACCGGCCCAGCCCAACCCGAAAGAGGCAATGGTTTCGCGCGTCAGCCCCCGGCCCAGCAGGTAGTCCAGCCCGGCCCGGCCTTCGGGCTGGTAGAGGGCCTGCGCCCACAGAGCCTGCGTGGCGTTGAGCACATCTTCCAGCGAGCGTGCATGCACCACGGCCTCGCGGCTTTCGCGCGTCTGGGCAGGCACTTCCAGCCCGGCAGCCGAGGCCAATTCCTCTACCGCCTCTGGAAAGCTCCGCCCCTCGCTCTGCATGACAAAGGAGATCACATCGCCATGCACGCCGCAGCCAAAGCAGTGGAAGTGATCGTCGTAAACATAAAAAGAGGGCGTTTTCTCGCCATGGAAAGGGCAGCACCCTTTCCAGTTTCGGCCAGAGCGGGTGAGTTTGACCCGCCGCCCAATAACCGAGGTTATGGGTGTGCGGGCGCGCAGCTCGTCAAGAAAACCGGCGTCAATAGCCATACAACACCGCTCCCTGCCCGCCTGTTACCCGAAAACCCGCCACCCGCGCCAAGATTAACCCAGCAGCGCCTTAACCGATGCACTCGCGCGGCCCATGTCCAGTTCCGCGCCAAAGCGGCCTTTCAGCACCGCCATGACCTTGCCCATTTCCTTGATAGAGGTGGCACCACTTTCCGTAATGGCGGCCTGCACGGCGGCGGCCAGTGTGGCATCATCCATTTCCGGCGGCAGATAGGCGCGGATCACGCAATTTCGGCTTCTTCCTTGTCCGCCAGTTCGGGGCGACCACCATCGCGGTACAGCGTGGCGGATTCCACCCGCGACTTGATCATGCCACGCAGGGCCGACACGCCTTCATCCTCGCTCAGCCTTCCGCACCCTTGGCGCGACCGGCGATCTCAACATCCTTGAGCTTGGCGGTAATCATGCGGATTGTCGTCACCCGCGCGCTTTCACCCGCCTTCATAGCGGTTTTCAGGTCGGACATCAGTTGATCTCGAAGGGACATCGGTTTGCTCCTGCATGACTTCCCGCACGACAGCCCGTGCGCTTGATCCGGCGCACCTTATCACCCCAGCCCCGCGAATTCACCCGCCCGAATGATGGAAAAGCGACACAGTTGGGAAAAAACTTCCCAACTCACCTTTATCGCACTTCAGGCGGGTGGGAATTTTCTTCCCATTCGTCCCGATGGGGTGCTAGACAACCCACACACCAGATGCCCCAATAACGTCACAGGTGGGAGGCAGAGCTAGGCCATGTCCATGTCGATCGACTCCATCATTGCCCGCCTTGGCGGGCCAGAGGCCACAGCCAGCCTGACCGGCGTGGGCACTGAAGCCATTCGCAAATGGCGGCAGGCGCAGGCCATACCGGCCCGGCACTGGCCCGTTATCGCTCAGGCCGCGGGCCTTTCGCTTGAAGACTTCCGCCCCGCCTCCACCGTGACAGACAGACCCTCCCCCTCAACGGGAAGCAGCAAGACAGGAACCCCCATGCCCGACGCCCGCCCGGACGGCGCCACCGCCGCTCTTGTTCTCGCCGATGGAAGCGTATTCTGGGGAAAAGGCTTTGGCGCCTTTACCCCCGCGCAGAGCGCGGCCGAAAACGCAGGCCAGTCCATGGGCGAAATCTGCTTTTCCACCAGCATGACCGGCTATCAGGAAACCCTGACCGACCCGTCCTTTGCCGGGCAGATCATTACCTTCACCTTCCCGCATATCGGCAATGTCGGCGCCAATGAGGAAGATGACGAGGCAACCCGCGTGTTCGCCCGTGGCCTTGTGGTCAAGGAAGATGTGACCGCGCCCGCCAACTGGCGCGCGACCGAAGGGCTGGATGCATGGCTGAAAGCCCGTGGCGTAAGCGGCATTGCCGGGGTCGACACCCGCGCGCTGACCCTGCGCATCCGCGATGGCGGGCCGCAGACAGCCATCCTGCTCTTCCCGCAGGATGGACGGATCGAACCTGAAGCCGCTGCCGAAACCGCCCGCGCATGGCCGGGCCTCGAAGGCATGGATCTGGCGCAGGAAGTCACTTGCGAAGCCCCGTATCAGTGGACGCATGGCGTGTGGGAATGGCCCCATGCCACCCGCGCCGTGCCTGAAAAGCGCCGCCGCGTCGTTGCGGTGGATTTCGGAGCCAAGCGCAACATCCTGCGCTGCTTGGTTGCCGCGGGCTGCGATGTCACGGTTGTGCCCGCCACTACCAGCGGCGAGGAAATTCTCGCCCTCAAGCCAGAAGGCGTGTTCCTCTCCAACGGCCCGGGCGACCCGGCTGCAACCGCGCGTTACGCGGTGCCCGCCATCCGCACCGTGCTTGAGGCTGGCGTGCCGCTGTTTGGTATCTGCCTTGGCCATCAGCTTCTGGCCCTCACGCTGGGTGCCAAAACCTACAAGATGGAACGCGGCCACCGCGGCGCAAACCAGCCGGTAAAGGATCTGGCCAGCGGCCGGGTGGAAATCACCAGCCAGAACCACGGTTTTGCCGTGGACGCCAAAACCCTGCCCGAAAACGCGCATGTAACGCATGTCAGCCTGTTCGACGGCTCGAACGAAGGCATTGCCTCCGACCGTTACGCAGCTTTTTCCGTGCAGTACCACCCCGAGGCCAGCCCCGGCCCCTCGGACAGCTTCTATCTCTTCGAACGCTTTACCGCCCTGATCGACCGCACCGCCGGCGCCCACAACTGAACTGACAGGATCGACGCATCATGCCCAAACGGACAGACATCCGCTCCATCCTCATCATCGGCGCAGGCCCCATCGTTATCGGGCAGGCGTGCGAGTTTGACTACTCGGGCGCTCAGGCCTGTAAGGCCCTGAAAGAGGAAGGCTACCGGGTCATTCTGGTCAACTCCAACCCGGCCACCATCATGACCGATCCGGGGCTGGCCGACGCAACCTATGTCGAGCCTATCACCCCCGAAGTGTCGAGCGCATTATCCTCAAGGAACGCCCGGATGCGGTCCTGCCCACCATGGGCGGGCAGACAGCGCTCAACACCGCAATGGCGCTGCATGCCTCGGGTTTTCTCGAAAAGCACAATGTCGAGCTGATCGGCGCCAAGGCCGATGTGATCGACCGCGCTGAAGACCGGCAGAAATTCCGCGAGACCATGGATGCCATCGGCATTGAAAGCCCGCGCAGCCTCATTGCCCACACCATGGCCGAAGCGCACGAAGCCCTGCGTGAAATCGGTTTTCCCGCGATTATCCGCCCCTCCTTCACCATGGGTGGTTCAGGCGGCGGCATTGCCTATAACCGCGAGGAGTTCGACCAGATCGTAGCCTCCGGCCTCGATGCATCGCCCACCACGGAAGTGCTGGTGGAAGAGTCGGTGCTGGGCTGGAAAGAATACGAGATGGAAGTCGTGCGCGACACGGCGGACAACTGCATCATCATCTGCTCCATCGAAAACATCGACCCATGGGGGTTCATACCGGGGATTCCGTCACGGTCGCACCTGCGCTTACGCTGACCGACAAGGAATACCAGCGCATGCGTGATGCCTCCCTTGCCTGCTTGCGGGCAATCGGGGTTGAAACCGGCGGCTCCAACGTGCAGTTCGGCGTCAACCCCAAAGACGGCCGCATGGTGGTCATCGAGATGAACCCGCGCGTTTCGCGTTCATCGGCACTGGCCTCCAAGGCAACGGGCTTCCCCATTGCCAAGGTCGCGGCCAAGCTGGCCGTGGGCTACACGCTGGACGAACTCAAGAACGACATCACCCGCACGACCCCGGCCTCCTTCGAGCCGACGATCGATTATGTCGTTGTTAAAATTCCGCGCTTTACGTTCGAAAAATTCCCCGGTGCACCGGCCTGCTGTCCACCTCCATGAAATCGGTGGGCGAAGCCATGGCCATTGGCCGCTCCTTCGCCGAGGCGCTGCAAAAAGGCCTGCGTTCCATGGAAACCGGGCTGAACGGCCTGGACCCCGTGGACGTGCCGGGCGATGGCGGGGTGGATGCGTTCCGCGCAGCCCTGTCCCAGCAGCGGCCCGAGCGTATTCTCATGGCCGCACAGGCCCTGCGCGCGGGGCTTTCGGTCGAGGATATTCACGAAGCCTGCAAGTTCGAACCGTGGTTCCTGCGCCAGCTTGAAACCATTGTGGCGGCCGAACGCGCCGTGGAAAACCACGGCCTGCCGAAAGACGCACAGGGCCTGCGCCAGCTCAAGGCACTTGGCTTTTCCGATGTGCAGCTCGCGCGCCTGTCCGGCACGCAGGCTGCCGAAGTGGCCAAGCTGCGCGAGGCGGCTGGTGTGGTGCCTGCCTACCGCCGGATCGACACCTGCGCGGGCGAGTTCAGCTCTGCCACGCCGTATATGTATTCCAGCTACGAAGGGCTGTTTGCCGCTCCGAGCTGTGAATCCGCTCCCACCGACCGTGAAAAGATCGTCATTCTGGGTGGTGGGCCGAACCGGATCGGTCAGGGTATCGAGTTCGACTACTGCTGTGTGCATGCCGCCTACGCCCTGCGTGAGGCCGGTTATGAAACCATCATGGTCAACTGCAACCCTGAGACTGTCTCCACCGATTACGATACATCGGACAGGCTGTATTTCGAACCGCTGACAGCCGAGGATGTCATCTCTCTCATCCGCTGCGAGCAGAGCCGCGGCAGCGTGAAGGGCTGCATTGTCCAGTATGGCGGACAGACACCGCTCAAGCTCTCCCGCGCGCTGGAAGCGGCTGGTATTCCGCTGCTGGGCACCCCGGCCGATGCTATCGACCGTGCCGAAGACCGCGAGCGCTTTCAGGCCATGCTGCACAAGCTCGGCCTGCGTCAGCCCGAAAACGGCATTGCGCGCAACCTTGAAGAGGCCGAAATCGTGGCCGAGCGCGTGGCTACCCGGTTGTGGTGCGCCCCTCCTATGTGCTGGGTGGCCGCGCGATGGAAATCGTGTACGACCGGGCATCGCTCCAGCGCTACATGCGCGATGTGCTGCGCCTTGCCGGGCATGAAATCTCCTCTGGCCCGATCCTGCTGGATCGCTACCTGAACGAAGCGATCGAAGCGGATGTGGACTGCATTGCCGACGGCACCAGCGTTTATGTGGCTGGCGTCATGGAGCATATCGAGGAAGCGGGCATTCATTCCGGTGATAGCGCCTGCGCCCTGCCGCCCTACACGCTCTCACCCGCTATCGTGACCGAACTCAAGGCCCAGACCGAGGCCATGGCGCGGGAACTGGGCATTGTTGGCCTGATGAACGTGCAGTACGCGATCAAGGATCAGGAAGTGTTCGTGCTCGAGGTCAACCCGCGTGCCTCGCGCACGGTGCCGTTCGTGGCCAAGGCAACCGGGGTGCCGGTTGCCAAAATTGGCGCACGCGTGATGGCGGGCGACAAGCTGTCCTCCTTCAACCTCGATGACCGGGCTGTGGTGCCTCATGTGGCGGTCAAGGAAGCCGTATTCCCCTTCAACCGCTTTGCGGAAGTGGACATTATTCTCGGGCCAGAAATGCGCTCGACGGGTGAGGTCATGGGGCTGGATACGTCGTTCGAGCGGGCTTTTGCCAAGTCGCAGCTTGGCGCAGGTGTAAAGCTGCCTGAAAGCGGCACGGTGTTCCTGTCCGTGCGCGCGAGTGACAAGCCGCATTTGCCTGCACTGGGTCGCCTGCTGGCCTCGATGGGGTTCAGAATTCTGGCAACACGCGGCACGGCAAGCCGCCTGCGCGAGTCCGGTATTGAGGTGGAACTGGTCAACAAGGTGCTGGAAGGCCGCCCCCACTGCGTGGATGCCATCCGCTCGGGCGATGTGCAGATGGTCATCAACACAGCGCAGGGTGCGCAGTCGGTAGCGGACAGCTTCGATATCCGCCGCTCGGCACTGGTGCTGGGCGTTCCGCACTACACAACCATGGCCGGAGCACGTGCTGCTATCCACGCCATTGCGGCAATGCGCGAGGGACCGCTTGATGTTGCGCCGCTTCAGTCATACTTTAGCGGATCGTTCTGAACACTTTACCGTGCGGCGGGGGGCTATGCCCTCTGCCGCACGGTAAGGCGCGTATGCAACCAGCGTGTCGGCCCCAGAGGCCGACAGTTTTTATTCCGGGGACTTGTCTTGCAGAAAACTCCGATGACAGGCAATGGCCTTCAGCTTCTCGAAGATGAGCTGCGCAAGCTCAAATCCGAGGAGCGTCCTGCGGTGATCCGCGCCATCGCGGAAGCCCGCAGCCACGGCGACCTGTCAGAAAATGCCGAGTACCATGCCGCGCGTGAGCGCCAGTCCTTCATTGAAGGGCGGATCATGGAACTGGAAGAGCTGATCTCCACTGCCGAGGTAATCGACCCCAGCAGCCTTTCGGGCAGCCATGTCAAGTTTGGCGCGACTGTCTGCCTGGTGGATGAAGATACCGACAAGGAAATCACCTACCAGATCGTTGGCCTGCATGAAGCCGATATCAAGCAGAGCAAAATTTCCATTTCCTCACCGCTTGCCAAGTCACTGATTGGCAAGCAGGAAGGCGACACCGTGTCTGTGCCCGCCCCCGGCGGCGACCGCACCTATGAAATCCTGTCCGTAAAATTTATCTGATATGATCTCCCTTCAGGATATCACCGCCGCGGCCGACAGGATCCGCGGCAAGGTGATCCGCACCCCCACCATTGCCTCGCACTCCCTCTCACGCGCGACGGGGGCCGAGATTACCCTCAAGCTCGAAAACCTTCAGGCGGTGGGGTCTTTCAAGGAACGTGGGGCAGCCAACAAGCTCGCCCTGCTGAGCCCGGAAGAGCGTGCGCGTGGCGTTATCGCGGTTTCGGCTGGCAATCATGCCCAAGGCGTTGCGCGCCATGCCAGCCTGCTGGGAATTGACGCGGTTATTGTCATGCCGCGTTTCACGCCCGGTGCGAAGGTGGTGCGTACCCGCGACTGGGGTGCGCGCGTCGTTCTTGAAGGGGACAATTTTGCCGAGGCGCTGGCCTTTGCGCAGGATATGCAGGCCCGCGAAGGCCGCACCTTCATCCACCCTTATGATGATGCCGCCATTATGGCCGGTCAGGGCACCTGCGCGCTGGAACTGCTGGAAGATGCAGGCGAGCTTGATGCGCTGGTGGTACCCATTGGCGGTGGCGGCCTGCTTTCAGGCTGTGCGGTGGCGGCACGCGCCATGCGCCCCGACCTGCGCCTGATTGGCGTGCAGGTGGAAAAATACGACTCCCTGTGCGCGTTCCCCGGTCAGGCCACCATGCCTACTGGCGGGGCCACCATTGCCGAAGGCATTGCCGTGCTCCAGATCGGGCAGCAAACGGATGAAGTTATCCGCAAGCTGGTGGATCAGGTGCTGGTCGTGCCCGAATGCGCGCTGGAAACCGCCATTACCCTGCTGGCCGAAGGGGCCAAGCAGGTGAGTGAAGGAGCCGGGGCCGCAGGCCTTGCCGCCGTGCTGACCTACCCAGACCTGTTCGCGGGCAAGAAAGTGGCGCTGCCTGTCTCGGGCGGGAATATCGACAGCCGCATTCTGGCCAATACCCTGCTGCGCGCCATGCTGCGCGATGGGCGTATCCTGCGGCTGGTTATGGAAATTCCTGACCGCCCCGGCGTGCTGGCCGATATTTCGCGCACTATTGGCGCGGCGGGCGGTAATATTATCGAAGTTTCGCATCAGCGGCTTTTTGCAGCGCCGTCCGTACAGGCGGCCGAGCTTGAAGTCATGATTGAGGCGCGTGACCCGGCGCATGCCGAACGCATCACACAGGAACTGGAAAAGAGCTACATCGTCCGCCGGGCCTGAACCTGCCTTTGTTTCCACACGTTCTCATGGCACTGTCTGGCGGATACAAACACCCGAACCCATAACCGGCAAAAACAAAAAACAGAGGCCCGTTCATGACTTCGCCCGCACCACAGCCAAAACGTCCTGTCATGCTTGTCATTCTAGACGGCTTCGGCTGGCGGGAGGAAACGGATAACAACGCCGTCCATCAGGCCAGCACCCCCAGTTTTGACGCCCTGTGGCGCGAAAACCCGCATAGCTTCCTGCGCACAAGCGGCGAGGATGTGGGCCTGCCTCAAGGCCAGATGGGCAATTCCGAAGTCGGGCACCTGAATATTGGCGCAGGCCGCATTGTCATGCAGGAACTGCCACGCATTTTCTCCGCCATTGAAGATGGCAGTCTGGCCGCATCTTCTGTCATGACGGATTTCATTGCCCGGCTGAAGGCCAGCGGCGGCACCTGCCACCTGATGGGCCTTGTCTCCCCCGGTGGCGTGCATTCGCATCAGGACCACGCAGCAGCACTGGCCCGCATTGTGGCGGCAGCAGGTGTGCCTGTGGCCTTTCACCTGTTTACAGATGGCCGCGACACGGCCCCGCGTTCAGCCCGCGATTATGTGCGCCAGCTTCAGGAAAGCCTACCAGCCTCCGTGCAGCTTGCCACGCTGTCCGGGCGTTACTACGCCATGGATCGTGACAAGCGCTGGGACCGGGTGGAAAAAGCCTATAACGCAATTGTCTGCGCACAGGGCGAACACGGCACCACCCCGGATGAGGTGATCGCCTCTGCCTATGCTGCGGATGTTTCTGACGAATTCATTATCCCCACCGTTCTGCCCGGCTATGCTGGCATGAAGGATGGCGATGGCATCCTGTCTTTCAACTTCCGGGCTGACCGTATCCGCCAGTTGATGGATGCCCTGCTTGAGCCGGGTTTTGACGGCTTTGCCCGTGCGCGCATCGTCCGTTTTGACGCCGTGGCTGCCATGACGCAGTACAGCGAATCACTGGGCGCGCGCATGACGGTGCTGTTCCCGCCCGAAACACTGGACAACCTGCTGGGCGAAGTTGTGGCCAGCGCGGGGCTGCGCCAGCTCCGCATGGCGGAAACCGAAAAATACCCGCATGTGACCTACTTCATGAATGGTGGCCGCGAAGCCCTGTTCGAAGGTGAAGACCGCATTTTGGTGCCCTCCCCCAAAGTCGCCACCTACGATCTACAGCCGGAAATGTCCGCTGCCGAACTGACGGACAAGGCTGTAAGCGCCATTGACAGCGGCACGTATGACCTGATCGTGCTCAACTACGCCAACCCCGACATGGTGGGCCATACCGGTATTCTGGAAGCTGCCGTCAAAGCGGTAGAAGCGGTGGATACCGGGGTGGGCCGCATTGCTCAGGCCATTACCCGCAACGGCGGCGCGCTGCTGATAACGGCTGATCATGGAAACTGCGAAACCATGATCGACCCCGAAACCGGCGGGCCGCACACAGCCCATACGCTCAACCTCGTGCCACTGGTGGCTCTTGGCGCGGGCGACAGGCCCCTGCGGGATGGCGGGCGTCTGGCCGACCTCGCGCCCACGCTGCTCGATATCATGGGCCTGCCCAAGCCCGCCGACATGACGGGTTGCTCGCTGCTTACCCCCTGAATGAACGCGCACCGGCTTTTCCCCCGCCCTCCAGCGGCCCTGTCGCCCACAATCCGGCGGCAGGCGAGAGCAAGCACACGGTGCCCCATACAGAGGCCCGGACGGTCTTTTGCACTGCTCCGGGCCGTATTGCTGCCAGCCCTGCTCTGTGCTGGGGCTGGTGCCACCTTCCCCCACAGTCCGGCACAGGCGGCAGCGGCCAATACGGCCCATAAACCGCACCACGCCCACCATACCACGCCCCATACATCCGCCAGCCCATCGGGCAGTCACTCGGTCGTTCAGGCCCGCCACG